>JBIKRQ010000534.1:0-3937 GCA_044349155.1 Myxococcota bacterium | reverse complement strand
GCCAACTGGAGCGACCGCAACAGCAGCCGCATTGGTCGACGTCGCCTGTTCATGCTGATTGGGGCGCTGCCGTTGGCGCTGCTCACGGGGCTCGCGTTCTGGCCGCCGAACCACGCCGCCACCGACCTCAACGTCGTCTACCTGGGCGGAATTCTCACGCTCTACTACGCGCTGTTCTCGGTCTACGTCGGTCCCTACCTGGCGATGCTGCCCGAGATTGCGCCTGAGCCAGCGCTCAACGTGCGCGTCGGCACGATGATGGCGGCGTTTGCGTTGTTCGGCGCGCTCATCGCCATCAACGGCGGTGGTGCCCTCATCTCGCACTTCGGTGAAGCAACGGTGCAGGAGCGGCAGCACTCGATCCAGCTCGCCGTCACGTGCCTGGCCATCGTTGCCTTCGTGTTGTTGGCGATTCCTGTCGCGTTCGTGCCCGAGATGCAGCTGGTGGTGCGCGCCCCCGGCGGACAGGCGTCGCATGCGGGCGTCGTCGAGAGCTTGAAGAAGACGTTCTCCGACGCGGCATTCGTGCCCTACGTGCTGGGCAACACGCTGTTCGCGTTCGGCTTCAACATCGTGCGCTCAGCACTCTTCTACTTCGTCACCGTGCTCATGCATGCGCAGAGCGACTCGCCAGCACCGACCGCGATGTTTGGCGTTGCCGCGATTGCGTTTCCGTTTGTGGCCATGGCCGCCACGCGTTTTGGCAAGCGCCCCGTGATGTTGTTTGGCTGTGTAGCGTTGGCGGCGTCGCTGGCGGGCTTCTTCTTCGTCGACAACGTCGTCATGGGCACCGTGATGCTCGCCTGCTGTGGCGTGGGCGTGAGCGTGTTTTTGGCCATCCCCAACGCGATGATTTCCGACATCGCCAACGCCAACGCCGCCCGCAGCGGTGAACGCCGCGAAGCGATGTTCTTTGGCGCCCAGGGTTTCTTGCAGAAGGTGAACCTCGGCATCTCCACCGGCGTGCTCAGCCTGCTGCTCACGTTCGGCAACACGACCGAAAACCCGCTGGGCGTGCAGCTCGCCGGCCCGGTCGCAGCACTCGCGCTATTGGTGGCTGCGGTGTGCTTCTGGCGCTACCCAGAACGCCGCATCCTCGACGAGGTGGCCGCTGCGAACGCAGCGAAGGCGGCCTGAAGCGACGACGTCACGCGAACGACATTCGCGCGGGTCGTTTTCTTGCGGATGACGATCCCGGCCACCACCATGTGGAGCTGTCTGGCGACAGGAGACTCCACGTGGCGACCAATGATTCCGGCCTGCATGACCTCGACGACGCGTCCCGCCACCGGGCGCTGAAGCTGTCGGAGCCCCCGCGTCGCGCCGACGATTTCGACGACGAGGACGACGACGTGGCGGCCCCGCCGCGCCGCGCGCGCCGTCGACCGCGGGTGGAGCACGTGTCGACCCCGCCGATGGCTGCGAACCCGTCTGACCTCGACAGCGCTCCTCCTGCGCCGCGCAAAGCGAGCAGCAAGAAGGCTGCTGCGCCGTCGAAGAAGAAGACCGCGACGAAGGCGAAGGATCGTCAGGCGAACCTGCCGCTCGAGGTCACGGGCATTGTCGTCTTCGCCCTCGACGTGCTGCTCGCGTTGTCGCTGCTGTCGTACTCGAGCAACGACAGCCGCCCTGGTCACGTCGTGCAGAACTGGATCGGGCCCGGCGGTGCGTTCGTTGCCGACCTGATGACGTTGTCGTTTGGGCTCGTGGCGTTTGCGGCCCCGTTGGCGTTTCTCGTCGTCGTGGGTGCCTGCTTCCGCCCGATCGCGCGCCCGAAGCATGCGGTGTTGCGCGTGTTCGCGGCCATCGCTGCCACCGTGTCGTCGATGAGCCTGCTGCACCTGCTCATGCGCGGCAGCCAGGCGGTGCCGTTTCCCGCGGGCGGGTTGTTGGGCGCGTTCGTCGCTGACGGCGTGTCGTCGTACCTGGCGCCGCTGGGCACCGGTGTCGTCGCTGCTGCGGGCTTGTTCGTGGGTGCTGTCATCGCGGCGGATTTGTCGCTGGGTCACACCACGCGCACGATCATCGATCGCGTTGGCGATGCGTGGTCGACGTTGACCGAGCACCTCGCTGTGTGGCGCGAAGAGCGTCGCTTGTTGGCCGCCGAGCAAGCGCTGCTCGCCGAGGTGGAATCCACCTTGCCGTCGGAGGTGTACGCCGCCGACGAAGAAGCCGAACGCGAACGCCAGCGCGAAGAGAAGGCCGAAGCCCGCCGCCTGCGCATCGCCGAGAAGGCCCGCGCGCGCGCCGACGAACGCCTCGCCCTCGACGCGGAAGAGCGCGAGCATCCGACCTCGGCGTTTGCGCCCACCGTGCGTCCAGGCCCCGCGGCGAAGCCCACCGTTGGTGCTGCGCCGAAGCCCCCTGCTGTCGAGGTGAAAGCACCCGCGAAAGCACCGGTGAAGCCGCTGCCGCCGCGCGTGGTGCCGATGCTGAGTGCGATCGACGACGTCGAGGACGACGAGGACGACGATGGCTTTGTCAGCGACAAGCCGGTGGAGACCTTCGAGACGCAAGCAACGGTCGTGTCGAGCGATCCGCCGTGGGCGCGCGACATCGACGACGGTGTGGTGCTCTCGCTCGCCGACGCGATGGAGAAGGCGAAGCAGAAGAAGCTCACGCCATCGGCGATGTTGCCGTCGATCATCATCGACGAAGAGCTCAAGATCGTGGAGCGCGACGACGACGCGGCCACTATCGTTGCCGAAGCTGAACGCATCGACGCGGTCGAGAAGGTGGTGGAGTCGCAGAAGCGCGAGTTCGTGCTGCCGCCGCTCAACCTTCTCGACTACGACGCGCCCGTGCTCGAGCCCATCGACCAGGTGCAGCTGCGCGCGCAGGCCGACAAGCTGATCAGCAAGTTCGCCGACTTCGGCATCGACGGCCGCATCCGCGAAGTGCGCCCCGGCCCCGTCGTGACGACGTACGAGTTCGTGCCAGCACCGGGCATCAAGGTCAGCAAGATCGCTGCACTCTCAGACGACATCGCGATGGCGATGGAAGCGATCCACGTGCGCATCGTTGCGCCGATCCCCGGCAAGGGTGCGGTGGGCATCGAGATTCCCAACGAGAAGCGCGAGACCGTTTACATGAAGGAGATCATCGCTGATCCCGCCTTCAAGAAGCGCGACGAGAAGCTGCTGATGGCCCTTGGCAAGGACATCGAGGGCAAGTCCTGTTACGCGAACCTCGCCGACATGCCCCACGTGCTCATCGCTGGCACCACCGGCTCGGGCAAGTCGGTGAGCGTCAACGCGATGATCTGCTCGATCCTCTACCGGTCCACGCCTGAAGACGTGCGCTTCATGATGATCGACCCAAAGATGCTCGAGCTCTCGCTGTACGAGGGCATCCCGCACCTGCTGCTGCCGCCGATCATCGACAGCAAGAAGGCCGCCGTCGCGCTGAAGTGGGCCGTCGCCGAGATGGAGCGCCGCTACCAGCTGATGAGCGACCTCGGCGTGCGCGACCTCAAGGGCTTCAACGACAAGGTCAGCGGTGCCGATCAGCCCGCCGACGGTGTGACGAAGACCGGCGTGTACGACAAGGACGGCAAGCGCCTCGAGAAGATGCCGTACATCGTCGTGATCATCGACGAGTACGCCGACTTGATCGCCGTCGCTGGCAAGGATGTCGAAGCCCACGTGATGCGCCTGGCGCAGAAGGCCCGCGCGGCCGGCATGCACGTCATGCTCGCCACGCAGCGTCCGTCGGTCGACATCATCACCGGCGTCATCAAGGCGAACTTCCCGGTGCGCATGGGCTTCCGCCTCGCGAGCAACCACGACAGCAAAACGATCATCAACCAGGTCGGTGCCGAGAAGTTGTTGGGCCGTGGCGACATGCTGTTCATGCCCCCGGGCACGAGCAACGTGATGCGTGTGCATGGTGCCTTCATCTCGGAGAAGGAGCTGCACCGCGTCGTCGACCACCTCAA
>JBIKRQ010000670.1:0-3941 GCA_044349155.1 Myxococcota bacterium | reverse complement strand
ATTTTCTCCAAATGCCATGTACAAACGAGCTCCAGATTCCAAATCAATTGCATAACCTGGGAACCAACCCATACCTGTGCCTGATCCGTCAGAATTTCCATCTTTGTCAACACTTTGACTTTTTCTTAATCCTCCTGGTACTGCACCACCAATATTCAAGGCAGTTGATCTACCTAATTCAAATACTGGACAACGCGTCCATTTAGATTTATCTTTTGTCAATACAATGTTAACACTTGGTAAGAAACTGATAGAAGCATTTTTACGAGCAGTTCCAGGATCAGCACAAACTCCTGTAGTTGCATTCACCGAACCATAATATGCTAAGGGCATGTAATCACCTTGGTAACCTACTAATCTGTGCGGCGCAACTCCACCAACCAATACTTTTGCATATGATTTCGTTGGGTCTTGTCCAATTTCATCCTTGTAATTTGTTGGATTTAAGTAGCTCAATACAGCAGGGTTATTATCTGTTGCAGCAGGTACATATTCACCTGATCGAATCCAGTTATTTGGGAAATATCCATCACCATCTGGCACGAAAGATAACCATCGTTTGGATGAATCTTCAAATTCAATTGTACTTTCAATTAAACTCGTTAATAACGTTTCTTTCGTTCCAGTTCCAGTGTACAATTCTTGCGCAATTTGAACAGAAACACCCCATTGTGGAATAATTTGTTCATTGCTAATAGAAATCATTGTTTCAGATTGAACTGAATCTAAAATTGAACCACCTTTTTTATCGTATCTGTAAATTGTCCACTTAGCTGTATCTGCTCCATTTCTATCTGAGTTAGAATTCGTGTAATCTCTAAATTTACATTCGAAATAACCATCTGCTAAATTCAAAGGATCCACAACTTTAATACCGATTGGTCCACCCGTATAATCATACTCTGGGTTTTGCATGAAACCTGTGTTAAATATTGTGTTTTCTGTTGCGGCAGTAATATCAATTGAAGAATTTCCATTTCCATAACCATCAATTCTAGTAATTCTAGGAGATTGACCATAAACTGCTAATTGATTTGTTCCATCAGCTTCCGGCATTGGATTGTGAGGAATCGCTTCAATTGAACGGATAGATGAACCATCATAGTTCAAACGAGAAGAAATGTACGGAATTTTTTGTCCTAATAACAAATCTGGATCGTTTGGATCATACTTAGAGAATTGATTGAATGCATAAGCAACAGCAACATAATAATAAGATCTATGATTAATCAATTTATTTGCACCACTTGCAAAAGCATCTTCCGTTAATTTAAACGAATGTCTCAAACCTGTATTTGATCCTTTCACTTTTTCAGTAGGAATCGAGAAACCTAAATCTTCATCAAATTCGAAGTTAATTAAACGATCTACACCGTTTTTCTTATCACATTGCGCAACTAAACGCGATTTTGTGTTGTCAAAAATCTCAGCAATTGTTACATCCTTCGATTTCAATTGGAAAATTTGGTATCCTTCAAAACGGTAGTATCTATCTACTGTTGGATCTGGGATATTAATTTCATCTAACTCTTTGTATTGCTCTTTGTAATTGTTGGAGCTTGAAGGATTAGAAATCGTTAAAATCAACTCATTTTCCAATTCTTGAATATCTAATTTAGGAGCATCCGGAGGAGATAAGATTTTGAAACACGCATCAAACAATGCTTGTGCTTTTGTATCAGCACGTTTCATTACTCTCACAGATGATAACAAATCTCCATCTTTACCACGACCATAAACCATACCTACAGTAATGTTATTTACAGCACCCGGTTTCAATGTAAACGGACCAGCAGATTGAACGAAACGTCTATCTCCAGCTGGATTTTGATTCGTTGATTCTTCCCAACCATTAGCATACGTTCCAGATAATACATCGATACCACCTGTTGCCCAATTTAATGGATCAGAATCACCTGGCATCATATAATCAGACAAGGTATTTGTAACACCCGCTGAACCTTCCCAGCCACGTCCACCATAGTACATTTCTGAACCATTAGCCCATTTACCAACCATGTAATTGTAAAACTGGTTCGCTTGACCATTCGCAGGATCGCTTCGAGGGAAACCATCAGTACTCGTAAAGTATGTAAAACGACGCATTCCATAACGCTCATTATCAATAATACTATCAGAATATCCTAAACCAATTCCTTTGTAAACAATTCCGTTGTTATTAATTGCATCTAAAACAGATGGCGTTTCCCAAGTTTCTGTTACTTCATTGTATCTAGGACCTGGATTATCAATCCCATCAGGATCCATGTAAGGTCCCTCAAAGAAGTCACACCCAATTGCTGGAGGATTTTCCCCAAAACCTTTTTTACCATTAAAATCTTCATCATTTAAATCACCGTTATACATGTAACCTAAACCACGAGAAACATCACATCCTGCGTAATCATCACTGAAATAACCAACATCCGCGTCTAAAAACTGAGAGAAGAACGTGTTGAACAATGTTTGTGTTCCTCTATTAATCAATTCATAGTTGTAAAAAGTCATTCTGTTAATCTCATCACTCGTAGAGAATGCAAATGCTTGCGCACGAATTTCCATACCGATTGGATCACCTCCAGATTCAGCATGAATATTTCCTTTATCATTGAAAACCCACCAATACGTGTTATCACCAAATAACGAAATTCGACGATCAACGCCACATTCGATGTCATCTCTTCCTAAAATATCATCATACCAAGGATAATCACCTTCCAATGGATTGTAAAAACCATCTTTACCTCTGTCATAAAATGGAGCTAGGTAAAAATCTTGTCCAACAGCACCGTGCGCAGGCCAGTTATTGATGTGGTCAAACGCTGCAGCAGTAGGTTCATCAGCAGGAGTTGTAGATAATCCGTTTGTAAATTCCCACCACAAATTGAACGCAATAACTTCTGCTTTAGAAATTAAATAGAATTTATCATAAGCTGTACACGTTTCTTGTTCAACAGTTGCTTCACCAAAATCACGCACAACATTATCACCTACTGGGTAACGAGGATCGTAATTACCTGAACCAGGAGTTACAGTTAAAGGACCAGGCCAAAAATCATTTGCAGTTCTAAACTTCAAAGCTGCTAATTTCAACTGACCATTTACATCCGTACCACCCATCCACAAAGCACCAGCAAAGATTAATCTTAATCCACTTCCAGCTGGAATTTCATACGTCGCAATACTTTTAGCACGGTCTTGAAACATACTTCCGCCTTGCTCAAGAAGCGCACTAACGTCGTTAAACTTCATTGTAACTTTTGCTTTTGAAGGCGCACAATTCGCTCCTTTTAAAACATTTTCAGCTGGTTTCCCAGACATGCCTGCTTTGTCATTTGGACCTAAATAGGCAGAAACATTATTTGCCCATAAAATTGATAATCCAACAATAACTCCTACTAGTTGCTTTTTCATAACTTTTTTATTTTCTATGAATTAAAAATCAAATTTAACACCTAAACGAATTGTTCTAGGAGAACTAACGTTAAATGGATTTTGAATTTTCATTGTATAATAATCTCTAAATGATTGCTCATCTAATTGATTTTGAATCGATGATTGATTTAAAGCTGCAGCCAAATAACCATCATCATTCGTGTTACCAGTTGCTCGGTAAACTTCCAATACGTTAAACTGATTGAATAAATTTGTTACACGAACGTAAACATTCAACGCAGCTGCTTTTTTCTTTTTACCGTCTTTACCAAATGCTAATTCAAATGTTTTGTCTACTTGAAGATCTAAACGGTAATTCCAAGGTGTTCTTGAACCTTGTGTTGTTCCATTTAAACCAGAAGCTAAATTACCGATTGCTGCATCTGTAAATGTAGTTTGTGAAGAATAAGGTGAACCTGAATATAAATTCGTTATTAAGTTCAATCCTGTGTTTTCTAAAATATTGATTCCTGCAATCACTGGACCGTTGTAATCTTTTCCATTTC
>JBIKRQ010000533.1:0-3955 GCA_044349155.1 Myxococcota bacterium | reverse complement strand
CAGGGTCCCACCATGCACGAGGGCCGTGGCCTCTTGAATGGTGCGGCCGTTGTTGATGCCAGCACCGGTGATCATGCGCTTTTGACCGACGAGGTGGTTCACGCTCGTTGACTCGACGGTCATGACGGCCGTGTCGGCGCCGTGCTTCGTGAGAAACGTGCGCTGCAGGAAATCACCACCGGCAGGCAAGCCGGCGACCTGAAGATTGTCGCGCCGACCAACGCAGCGGAAGTTGCCCACTGTGCTCACCAGCGACGAGGGCTGCACCGCGAGCGTGGCACCGTTTTCACCCGCGTCGATGTCGGGCACGGGCAAAAACGACTCGAGGATCGAGGCGCCACCCGCTGCCGCAACGACGAACAACAACCGCGGAGGTAGCGAACGCTGTTGCGCGCGCGCCCGAGGAGGCAGCGTGACCGACAGGCCACAAGCAGCGGCGGCAGCAAGCAATTCACGACGACGAAGACGCATGGGGTGGTTCCTGGTGTGACGGCGCACGCTGGGTGCGCATCCACGAACAAGTCTTGAGTGCTGCCTCGGCTGGCGCCGACGAACACTCAGTAAAACAGGTTCTCGGTGGTCGAGGTGACGGCGAAGCACGCCATCTTCGCGAAGTCGATGCCCGACACCGGCGCGCCGTTGTCGTCGACGATCAACGTCTCGATCGCTGCGAGTTCGGACTCGAGCGGCTCGCGAGCGAGCACGCGCGGGTAGAACTCTTTGGCAAAGAACCGCGCCCCGATTTTCGCATCAGCCGTGTCGGTGAGCGGAGCGGTGGTGAGTGCATGACCGCGGAACACAACGGGAGCAGGCCGGCCAGCGTCGTAGTCGACGGCCTTGCTGCACGCCGACAACACCAGCCGGTCGAACGACAACGCCGTCGTGGTGCCCGGCGACTGCAGCGGCTCGTACAGGCTGAGGTTGATCGGATCGTTGCCGCCGAGTGGCACCTGGTGCACGAGCTCGATGCACGGGTAGCGATCCAGCTCGTCGCAGATGTCGGTGGGGTCGAGGAACAACGCCTGCGCAAGGCTGTTGCGCAAGGCGATGGCGCGCTTCCACACCAGCTCGTTCTTCGTCGACTGGGCCTGATCGACGAGCGGGGCGTCGCCAGCAGGCGGGGGCTTCGGCTTGTCGGCCGCGGGGCAGCCCGCGAGAGCAACAAGCGCCATGGGCACAAGGAGCGAACGAACAGTGCGCAACATCAGGGCACCCGGAAGGCGTCGGTGTCGATCAACGCGTGCAAGAGGTCTTCGGCGCGAGGCACGTCGCCGTCGTCGGCGCGCTGCTTGAGGTCGTGCCAGAGGGCTTCGAATTCGAGGCGGTCGCCAGGACCGGGGCGCTGGCCAAAGGTGCCCTGCCACAACGTGCGCGCAACGGTGGCAAAGAACGCGTCCTGCTCGCTGGCCACACGCGCCCACTCCGGCAACGTCGTCACGGGCGTGCCAAACATCATCGAGTCTTCGGGCCAGGTGACGCGGTTCGGGTCGTACAGGCCCGTGACCTCGAGGCCACCGTTCAAGCCAGCGATGCCGTTGTAGTAGGAAAACGCGTACGACAGCGGGTCGAGCGTGCTGTGGCAGACGGCGCATTCGGCGGCGCGAACGCTGCGGTTGTCGACGTCGCGGGGCTCGCCTTCGACGGGGTGGATACCCTCGCCGCGGGCGATGTCGAGGCCGAGGTAGGCGCGGTAGGCCTGCGCAGCGGTGGTGCGGGGCAGGGCCGAGAACATCGTGTGGTTCATCAAGAACCACTGCGTGGTGATCATGCCTGCGCGGTGTTCGAGCTCGAGAGGCTGACCGCCGGTTTCAAGCAGCGAGCCCTCGGGGCGCGGGATGATGCCGTCGACGACGTTGCCGTCTTCGTCGATGTGGTAGGTGGCGCGCAGCAGGTCGCGCACGTCGCGGTCGCCGCTCATGATGTGGCTGAAGAGGCGGTAGTCGTAGGCGTAGTCGGCCAGCGGAATCAGCCCGTCGAAGCCGATGCTTTGCAGCGGACGAATCTTGGCGTCGGCCAGGCGGTGCAGTGCTTCGTTGCGCCAGTAGTCAGACGCGACGCAGGTATCGAGGGCGTCGTGCAACGCACCGTCTTTGGCGCTGTCGTCGGCGAGGGCCTTGAAGGCGGTGACCTCGTCGAACGTGGGCGAGCGCCCGCAGAACGAGGAGACCACGCGGCGGTAGGCAAACAGCGCGTCGCGGCCACCAACGTTGAACGAGGTGTTGGCCTTGCCCGTTGGCGCGGCGGGGGCCGTGTAGTGGCTCGAGATGTTGCCGGGCATGGTGCCCAGCACAAGTTCCTCGAGGTTCGTGAGGCCATCGCCGTCGGTGTCGGTGCCGTTGAGCGACACGATGGCCCCGGTGAGGCGCTCATCGAAGTTGTCGAAGTCGTAGGCCGCGTCGGCATACAGCGCGTCGGCGACGGCGGTGCCGTAGGCGTTCAACTGCGGTGCGCCGGCATGGCACAGCACGCACGCTGGCACGGTGCCACTGCAGGCAGCGATGTTGCCGATGGCGTCGTTGTTGGCGCACACCGCGCGTGGTGCCGAGGGCAAAGCCGACGCCGTGGCCGACGCCAACAGGGTGAGGAGGAAAAGGGTACTGCTCCGCATGGGGCGGAGTCTGCCACGAATCGCGGCCGGATGCGCGGGAAGATCTGTGGCGCGCGTGTTGGGCGGGGCACAACGGGTGTGCGCAGGCGCTCGGTGCGGTGTGTTTCTCCGTCGTGAAACGCGGTGGTAGGCGCTGGCCCGCCGGCAAGGTCCGTGCAGCCAACACCGTCGATGCATTCGATGTTCGTGTTGTTTCTGCTGGCCACAACACCTTGCCCGAGCGGTGAGGGGAGCGCGGCGGTGCTCACGTCGCCACCGTCGACGATCTGCGAGGAAGACGCGGCGCGTGCCGGGCTCGTGGTGGTCGACCTGCGCGACAGTTGGGTCCCACTGGTGCTTCAGGCCTCGCCGTACGCGGCGACGTGGGTTGGCCTCGCGGCGGAGCACTTCGACGTCGACGGGGCGGGCCCGCGGGCCAGGACCGACCGCTACCTCGAGCAGTGGGGCATCCCGTCCAACCTGCATGTGTTGGCCGCGCGCCTGGCCGATGCTCCACGTCACCGGTGCGACGACCTCGTCGACAACGCGGCTCTCTTGGCGTTGAGCGAGCCGGTGCGCCGTGGTTCGTGGCGAAAACCGGCGCACCGCGGCGACGACGAAGTGGTCAACGCGTTGCAGGGGCACCTCGTGTGCGAGGGCCTGTTGGCGGTGGGTGAAGCCGACGGTGTCTTTGGTGGCGCCACCGAACGCGCCTTGGCCACGTTTCAGCGCAAAGAGGCCGTGCTCAGCGAGCCCGGTGTGCTCGACGACGACACGCGCTTGCGGTTGGTGCAGCCGAGTCGCGTGCGCGATGTGCAAGCCGTGCTGCGGGCGTTGCGCGAACGGGTCGCCGACGCTGCTGGCCTGATCGAAGACGGCAGTGCTCGCGGCGAACAGGTGCCGGTGCTGGGCGTGCTGCTGGATCCGCCGACGTTGCGGCCGTTGCCCGTCGAGGTCGGCATGACCGGCGCCCCCGACCTCGTCGACCGCGCCACCGACGTCGTCGCGCGGGCGTTGGGCTTCACCGAGGCACACACCGCCAGCGATCAACGCGACGTCGATCCGAACGAGACCCTCGCCGTGTTGTTGCGGGCTCTGGCGTGGCAGCGCGTCGCCGTCGCCGTGCCGAAACCGCCGTGGCACAGCGAGCACATGGCGGCGTTGTCGGCGAGTGTTGACCTGGGCGAGATCAACGCAGCCGGCGTGGGCCTGCGCGGCGGCGAAGCACCAGCACTGCGGCTGGTCACCGACGTCGACGGTGTGGCCGTGACGCTGGTGCAGTGGCCCACCACCATCGGCGGTCGCCAACGCGTGCAGTTGGCCAATGGAGGCATCGTTCGTCGCAACAAGGCCTCACCCGCAGGCATG
>JBIKRQ010000146.1:0-14666 GCA_044349155.1 Myxococcota bacterium | reverse complement strand
GTGGCAGCCCACGCAGCCTTCACGCACGTAGATGTCGCGACCCGCGAGCTCCAACGGCGAGTACGGTTGCTGAATGCGACCTTCCTTGGGGATGGCGCGGTCCGACACGAGGGTCGGCACAATCTCGGCCACACCACCAACAAGCACCGCCAACAGCGTGAGCACCACGAACAGCAACGACTTGCCTTCGAGCACGCGGTGGAACTTGAACTCGGGGTTCTCGCTGCCCTGGTTGCCCTTGATGAACAAGATGACGACGACGAGCAGCATCGCCGCGAGGCCAGCAGCCGCCAGCAGTGCAGGACCAAGGTCGAGCACGAAGAAGCCGATGAGCAGGACGATGCCAACGACAGCGACCACCACGGGCCAACGACCAAGCAGCGACATCGCCGACGGACCGGTGTCGGCCGGCAGGTCGTGCGCCTGCACGGTGACGTCGACAGCCTTGCCGTTGAGCGCGGTCTTGACGAGGTTCCACGCCATGATCAGGAAGCCGACGAGGTACATCGAGCCGCCGACAATGCGGGCGTAGTACATCGGGCGAATCGCGATGACGGTGTCGAGGAAGCTGGGGACCTTCAGGCCGCCTTCTGGGGTGAGCGCGCGCCACTCGAGGCCCTGGCCGATGCCCGAAACCCACATGGCAATGACGTACAGCAGGATGCCGATGGTGCCGAGCCAGAAGTGTGCATCTGCAGCCTTCTTGCTGTGCAGTTCAGTACCGAACAGGCGCGGCACGAGCCAGTAGAAAATACCTGCTGCCATGAAGCCGTTCCAGCCGAGGGCGCCAGAGTGCACGTGGCCGATGATCCAGTCCGTGTAGTGAGCGAGCGACGACACCGACTTGATCGAGAGCAGTGGGCCTTCGAAGGTCGACATGCCGTAGAACGTGATGCCCGCGACCATGAACTTGATGACGGGGTCGGTGCGCAGCTTGCCCCAGGCGCCACGCAAGGTGAGCAGACCGTTGAGCATGCCGCCCCACGACGGCGCCCACAGCATGAGCGAGAAGACCATGCCCATCGACTGCGCCCAGTCGGGCAACGCGGTGTACAGCAGGTGGTGCGGACCGGCCCAGATGTACATGAACACGAGCGCCCAGAAGTGGATGATCGACAGGCGATAGCTGTACACCGGACGTTCAGCAGCCTTGGGCAAGAAGTAGTACATGATACCGAGCACAGGCGTGGTCAAAAAGAATGCCACGGCGTTGTGGCCGTACCACCACTGCACGAGGGCGTCCTGCACACCGGCGAACACCGAGTAGCTCTTGAGCAGACCCACGGGGATGACGAGGTTGTTCACAATGTAGAGCACGGCGACGGTGACGATCGTCGAGATGTAAAACCAGATCGCCACGTACAGGTGCTTCTCACGACGACGCGCGAGCGCGAGGAAGATGTTCGCCGCGAACACGACCCACACGAGCACAACGGCAACGTCGATGGGCCACTCGAGCTCGGCGTATTCCTTCGCCTGCGTGATGCCCAGCGGCAGCGTGATGGCGGCGGCAACGATGATCAGCTGCCAGCCGTAGAAGTGAATCTTGCTCAACGTGTCGTTGA
The DNA here is from genome assembly GCA_044349155.1 of Myxococcota bacterium. Taxonomy (GTDB): domain Bacteria; phylum Myxococcota; class UBA727; order UBA727; family VGSZ01; genus VGSZ01. Next base: position 13,101 of record JBIKRQ010000146.1, on the reverse strand, counting down.
GGCGGACCTTCAGCAGGCGCTGCGTCGAGTAGTAGATACCCGCGAAGATCGAGTTGCCGACGAAGGCGAAGATGACCGCGTTGGTGTGCAGCGGACGCAAGCGACCAAACTGCAACCACGGCCCGAAGTTCGCGTCGACGAACGCGATTTGAATCGCGAGCAGGACGCCGACGAGCATGCCGATGGCACCCCAGCCGACAGAGGCAAAAATGAAACGACGGACTGTGTTGTCGTCGTAGGTGACGGAGACGGGATCAGCGCTCATGGCGAGGGTCCTTGGTGGTGGAAACAACCGGCGACACCGTGGCGGTGACCACGTCGTCGTCGAGGGGAAGCAAAGACAAGCGATCGGCGTGGTCGTGGTCGCGCCGCACCCAGGCGACAGCGAACTGCACAAGGCCGTACGCGAAGAGCAACGCGCTCACGAAGAGCGTGAGGATCAACGCATTCATGTGGACTCCTGCGTCGACGACGATGCTGCGAAGGCAAAGCGCACCATCAACACCACCGCGACGGATGAGGCCGGCATCAACAACGCGCACCACAGAGGCGTGAGCCACCCTGCAACTGCAGCGCCGATGACGACGACGTTGTAGACAACCGCAAAACCAAGCGCTGTCGTCGACGCGCGCTCGTAGCGCTCGCCCACGGCAAACACCGCACTCAGCGGACCAAGCCCCGCCGACACGGTGTAGAAGTCAGCCCGCGCCGGTAGCTGCGGACGATCCAGCGCCGGCGTGCCCGCAACACCGGCCACTGCAAATGCCGCCGCGTCGTTGATGCCGTCGCCAACGAAGCACACCTGCTCGGGCGACAACGACCGCACCAACGCTGCTTTGTCTTCGGGCGACAGGCCACCACGGGCATCGTCGATGCCGAGCACCGCACCCACGCGGGCCGCGCGCTCCGGCGCATCACCCGAAGCAAGGTGCACGGTGAGCCCACGACGCTGCAGTGCCTGCACTTCGCTCGACGCGTCACGCTGCAGACGCTCGATGAAGTGCAAGCGCGCAACGGTCACGTCGTCTTTGGCGACCGCGAGTGCTTCGCCGTCGGCGACGAGCTGGTAGCGGCTGCCCGCAAGCACCGCTTGCATGCCGACGCCGGCGACTTCCACGACGTGGGCGTCGTCGCGCAGCGCCCGCGCACCGATGGCGGTCACCAACGCGCGGCTCTTTGGGTGGGCGGAGCGCGCGGCCATTTGAAAGATCGCCTCGCGCGTTGACGGCTCAAGGGTCGCCAACACCAGCGCGCTCGCGTCGTCGACGACGAGATCGCCCACCGTGAGCGTGCCGGTCTTGTCGAACACGACGTGCGTGATTTTCTTGAGGCGGGAGAAGAAGCCGCCGCGACGAACGAACACGCCGTTTTTGCGCAGGGCGGAAAGGCCAAGTTCGTCGGCCAACGGCAGCGCCAGGCCGAGCGCGCACGGACAAGTGACGACGAGAACGGCGGTGGCGATGGTCAAGCCGCGCTCAAGGCCGACAGCAAGGCTCCAGCCCACAGCGCCCAGAAACGCGACGGCCAACACGGCGAACACCGACACGCGCGCGAAGGTTTGCCAGCCCTCGACCACCGCTGGATCGTCGTCGTCACGGCGGGTGAGCAGCGAGGCCAGGCGCGAATCGCCACCGCTCTCGTTGGCCACCATCACCACCGCGCGGTCGCCGATGTGGCAGGCACCAGCGGGCACAATGGGCGCACAACCAGGCTCGGCGCCGAAGGTCTGCGCATCCGACTCGCCCGTGATCCACGCGAGCGAAAACGGCGCCTGCCCCGCCGACATCGTCGACTCGACCACCACCGCATCACCGGGGCGCACCAACACGCGATCGCCGCGGCGCACCTGCGCTGCCGTCGATGACGTGGGCACACCATCCACGAGCAGCATCACGGGCAAGCCCGAAAGGCCCGAGTCGTTCAACAGCTGGGCACGGCTGCGGGCGAGCACGCTGCGTTGCGCGAGGCGACCGAGCACCATCAGGGCGGCAAACATCGCGACGCTGTCGAAGAACACGCCTTCGCGGCTGCCGAACAACACGCTCGCAACGCTGCCGACCCACGCGAGCAGCAGGCCCATCGCGATCGGCAGGTCGAACGAGACGATGCCCAGCTTCGCGGCGCGCACCGCACTCGTCACAAACGGGCCACCGCCGGCCACCATCGCGCCTGTCGCCGTCAGCGCTTCGCCGACGAAGAAGATCTGCGAGAGCGCGCCCTCGTTCAGGCCGAAGTAGCGCGAGAAGGCGAACGACATCGCCGCCATCGCGAGGCCCGCGGAAAGGCCTGCGCGCAACACCAGGTCGTCGACAGCGCTGTCGGTCTTTTTCAGCGGCGGACCGGTGCGGTAGCCGAGGGTCTCGACGTCGTCGAGGAAGCCATCGAGGCGGGCACGGTCGCGGGCGTCGATCTCGAGGCGACCAATGCCGGGGTTCACCAGGCAGGCCACACCGCGACGGTCGGCCACCTTCTGCAGCACCCACACGCAGGCACCGCAGGTCATGCCCTGCACGTCGACGGAGATGCGGCCCGGCGAGGACGCCACGAGGGCGGGCAACCACGGGCGGTCTTGCGGCGAGCCACCGGGCGGCAGCGGTCCGTCGGCGAGCACCTGGTAGCGCTCGAGGCCAGCGGCGGCGATGAAGGCGTAGGCAGCCTTGCAACCCACGCAGCAGAACTGTTCGTCGGACAGGGCGACGGCAGCGTGGCAGTGGAGGCAGGTGGCAGTGGTCACGGAGGTCCGTTGTGCAGCGGCCGTGCCGACCTGATTTGCCGCACCGCTCCGCGATCACACCGTCGGGAATGAAATGGCCGCTGTGCGAAACCGCTCACCACGCTGTGTGGGGCCGCCCGATCCACGTCGCCGCGCGGCGCTCTGGCAACGCGGACACTGGCCCGGCTTGCGTGTGTCGACGTGCCGCAGCGCTTTGCGAGGCGACGGCGGCGGCGACGCGGGCGCTGGTGCGGAGTTTGCTTCGGCCTTTGCGTGCAACGCGATGTGGAACTGGCAGTGCAGCAAGCCATCGGTCTGGCCCGCATGCGGGGCGGGCAGCTGGCGTCATTGACCCTTGAGGGCCCCCTCGACGTGCTCAGCACGGCGGTGACGGCCCTGCTGCGCCTGGGCGCGGGCACGGTCGAGGTGCACCGGTTGCCGGGCAACGCGGTCCGCCTCGTGTCGGTGGAGATCGTACCCGCCCATCCAACGTGACGAGCGCCGTGGTGACGCCTTGCGTCGGGCGCGCTAGCGCTGCGGTATGACCCTGCGCGACGACCAGCTCGCACTCTTGAAAAACGGCGACGTCCTCGACGTGCTCATCGTCGGCGGCGGCATCAACGGTGCGGTGTCGGCGGCGTCGTTGTCGGCCCGCGGTATTCAGACCGCCCTCGTCGACAAAGGCGACTTCGCCGGCTTCACCAGCAGCAGCAGCAGCAACCTGGCGTGGGGCGGCATCAAGTACCTCGAGACGATGGAGTTCGGCCTGGTCTGGAAGCTCTGTCGTTCACGCAACCACCTGCTGCGCGCGTTGCCGAGTCAGGTGAAAGAGGCGCGGTTCTTCGTCGCCCACGAGAAGCAGTTTCGGCACCCGCTGTGGTTCTTGATGTGCGGCGCGTTGTTCTACTGGTTCATGGGCTTGTTCTTCACGCGCGCGCCCCGCTGGCTCACGCTCTCGACCATCGCCCACGACGAGCCAGTGGTCTCCACCGAGCGTCTCGACGGCGGCTTCGAATACTCCGACGCCTACCTGCCCGACAACGACGCGCGCTTCACGTGGTCGTTCATCTCCGCCGCGATCAAGAGTGGCTGCCGCACCGCCAACTACGTCGAGAGCACCGGTGCAATGTTCGACAAAGGTGCCGACAACGGCCGCGGCCTGTGGACCGTACAGCTCAAAGACCACAGAAGCGGCGAGGCCTTCTCCGTCGTCACGCGCGCGCTCATCAACGCTGCGGGGCCGATGGTCGATGCGCACAACGCGATGACGGGCATGACGGGGGCCCACCGCCACGTGTTCTCCAAGGGCATTCACCTCATCGTTCCGCAAATCACCAACAGCAAGCGCGTGCTCACGTTCTTCGCCGACGACGGCCGCCTCTTCTTCGTCATCCCCATGGGGCACCGCACCTGCGTGGGCACCACCGACACACGCGTGAACGATCCGCACACCGCGGTCACCGACGAAGACCGCGCGTTTGTCCTCGACAACATCAACAAGCGCTTGAAGCTGAAGACACCGCTCACCACCGCTGATGTGATCAGCGAGCGCTGCGGTGTGCGCCCGCTGGTCGTCAAAGCCACGAGCACGAAAAAGACCGAAGACTGGTTCGCGCTCTCGCGCAAGCACGTGGTCGAAGTCGACAACGCTCGTCGTCACGTGAGCATTTTTGGCGGCAAGCTCACCGACTGCATCAACGTTGGCGAAGAAATCGCAGCCCTCTGCCCTGCCCTGTCGCTGTCGATGTCGCAGCCCAACGCGCGCTGGTACGGCGAGCCCGGTGACGACGTCAAAGCGGCCTTCATCGCCCGCGTGCGCGCGCTGGTGAGCAAGGCAGGAGCAAGTGCCACCATCGACGGCGAAGACATCCCCGAGCGCTTGTGGCGCCGCTACAACGCCCACCACGAAGCACTGCTCGAAGAGCTCGAGCGCGACCCACGCGCCCTGGAGCCCATCGTCGTCGGCGGCCCCGACCTGCGCTGCGAGGCGGCCTTTGCTGGTCGCTTCGAGATGATCACCACGCTGATGGACTACCTGCGCCGTCGCACCAAGCTGGCCCTCACCGTCGGCGTGCCCACGATCGCGTCGTCGAGTGCGTTGCCCGAACTGTGCACGCTGCTGTTTGCCGACGAGGCCGACGCACGCCGCACCGAGTTCCTGGCGAACACATCTGTGCGCGTCGACGCACCGCAGCTTGCGCCGTCGTCGACCGCTGTGTAGCCAACTGCATCTCTCACAAGGAGCACCGCCATGGCCCTCGCCGACGACTTCGCCGCCGCCCAAAACAACGTCAAGACGCTGAAGACCCGCCCAAGCAACGACACGCTCCTCGAGCTGTACGCGTGGTTCAAGCAGGGCACCGACGGCGATGTCACCGGCAAGCGCCCCGGCATGCTCGACGTCAAGGGCCGCGCCAAGTTCGACGCGTGGGAGAAGAAGAAGGGCGCAAGCAAAGACGCAGCGCAGAAGTCGTACGTCGAGCTCGTCGCGCGTCTGCTCAAGGGCTGATGCCGTCGGAGTCGCCCCACGCAGCCCCACGCAGCGTGGGGCCCCAACGACGCTTCGCGGGTCAGCCCGAATGGTCATTCGGGATGAGTGCAACGGGGTGGCCGCCGTGCATTTTGCTCCGCCGCGCCCGTCCGCGATAGAAATGCGCGATGAAGGCGCCTGAACTCCCGTTGGATGAAGCAGCACGCCTCGCCGAGCTTGAGGCGTTGCTCATCCTCGACACCGCGTTTGCAGCGACGACACCCGCGCTGGTGCCACGTGTTCGCGCCACGAAGACGGCGACTGCTCCTGGACCGTGCTCGGCTGCCCCGAAGATGGCGAGCAGTGCAACGACGCGTTCTGCCCGGCGGGCTTTGGGTGCTGCAACTGGTCGTGCAGTCAGTGCGCCCCGGCGGGTGCTTCGTGCACCCAGCAGGTCTGCGCCGATACGAACTGAGGTTCGTCAGCCACCGCCGTCGACGTCGTGTCGCTCAAGTGGCGAGGACGAAGTCGATGGCCTGCGCGGCGTTGCAGATGGCAGGTGTTGCCCGCGGCGAGTCCGGGTCGTGCGTGATCACGCTGCCGGGTTGAACGCGAAGGCGCGCACGGGCTGAACGATGCCCTTGAGGTGATGCACGCCGAGGTCCGTGGTGTGCTCCGGCACGTGTGCGGCAAACGCCGACGACACCACCACCGGCGTGTGCAGCAGTCCACACAACCCCTGCAAGCGGCTCGCGAGGTTGACGGCGGGGCCGACCACGGTGAAGTCGAGGCGCGAGGGTCCGCCGATGTTGCCGTAGTGCACGTCGCCAAGGTGCAGCGACACGCCGACCTCAATGCGTGGGCGCTCGGTGGTACCGCGATCGATGTTCTGCTCGTGCAGCCGCTGAAACACAGCACGCGCTCCATCGGCGGCGGCGATGCACGACGCGCGCTCCCGCCCGGGTTGGGCGCGGTAGATGGCAAGCACGGCGTCGCCGATGAACTTCAAGACTTCGCCACCATGATCGGCAACAGCGACGGTGACAGCGTCGAACGTGTCGTCGAGCAGGTCGAGCAACGCCTCGCGCGGCAAACGGTCCGAGAGGCCGGTGAAATCGCGGACATCGCAGAACGAAATGACCGCCGGGATCGACTCACCCTCACCCCGGCGCACCTGGCCGGCGAGCACGCGGCGACCAGCGTCTTCGCCGAGGTACGTCGTGAGCAACGACGCGGCGATCCGCTGACCCACGTGGGCCTCGAGCAAGACACTCAACAACGGTTGCAGACTCAGCAACACGTGCAGCTCAGCGGGCGTGAATCCGCCAGGCCGATGGGTGGCCACCGAGATGCACGTGACCTGTTGTGTGAAGTCGCCACCGAGTTGCAGCGCGAGGTAGTCGGTGAGCCCCTGGCTGCGCAGGTCGTTGACGATGTCAAAGTCGGCGGGGCACGCCGCGTCACACAGACGGCGACGGATCACGTCGTGGGTGCGCTTGTAAAAGCAGGCCACCGGGCTTTGCTGAAACGCGACCGACGTGAGGCCATCCCAACCGCGTTGCACGAGTTCAACGGGCTGCCCCGCGCGCCAGGTCGCACCGACAGCAGCCACCTGCGGATGCATCGCCGCGAGTGTGAGACTCAGGCGCCCAAGGACGACACCGTCGGCGGCGAGTGCGTCGATCAGCGCGTCGACAAACGCGGTCAGATCGGTGAACCCACGCGCCCGGTGCAACACGAAGTCAGCGGCGTGGCCGAGGTGCAGGGACGCGGTCGGCGGGAGCGTGACGTCGGCGATGGCCATGCCGAAAGCTTGCAGCTCATGGGCCCAGCAACAACCGGCGGAGCTGTGGACCGCCGCCAGTCGCACCGATCGCCCCGGATCGTGTCACCTGGTCGTCTGCAGGCGATCGCTCAGGTGGCGAGGACGAAGTCGATCGCGGCACGCACCGCAGCCACCTGTGCGGCGTTGCAGATGGCCGGCGTGGCACGCGGCGAGTCCGGATACACCTCGGTCGTCGTCGTGAAACGCGCGTTGGTCATGCCCGCGCACAAGCCCAGCGATTTCACGTCGTACTCGATGACGCCTTTGGCAACGACCGGGCAGCCAATCATCTCGCCCTTGTCGTCGGCGGGCGCGATGTGCGTGATTTCTTCCACCGCGGCGATGATGGCCGCCTGAAACGCTGGCGCCGGCGAGGCCGCGTTGTCGACGAGGTAGAAGCCGTCGGGGATGGTGCCTGGCGCGTACGCCTTGCCATCGCGCGCCGCGAGGGCCGGGCGAAACTCCGACTCGTCGGTGTCGGTGGTTTCGTGCAGGTCGATGTGCAGCACGGCGCTGTCGCGCCACGGCGCGATGAAGCCCATGAGTGCGAGGGATTCCTCGGCGGTGCCACCGAGCTTGAACGAGCGGTTCGGGTCGATGGCCGACGCGTTCCAGCGCTGCACACGTTCGTAGGCCCACGGGCTCACGCAGGGGGCAACGACGAGGTTGATGCGGTTGGCGTAGGCCGACGCGTGCTCGCTCAGAAACTGCAGCGCGCCATGCACACCGCTGGTTTCGTAGCCGTGTACACCGCCGGTGACGACGACGGTCGGCAACGCCGCCTCGAAGTTCTTGCTACACACCGCGAACAGCGGGTGGCCCGAGACCTCGCCGTAGGCGTGCACATCGAAGCGCTCACGCAACGCCTCGATCTTCGTGACGACGTCGTCGGCATAGCTGCGCTGGGCGTTTTGCGCCGTCTGCCACTGCTGCTTCTCGGCCTCGCCCCACGGCTGGCCAGGTGTTCCGATTGGATAGAAGCGCTCGCTCATCGTGCACCTTCGCTTTCGTCGCCGTCGTCGCCGTTGTCGGCTTCTGCTTCGCCCATCGACAACGCGCGCGCAGGCGTGTTCGCGTCAAAGGTCGGCAGGCTGGGGTCTTCCATCAGGCGGCGTGGCTCGTCGACGACAGCGGCCTTCGGCGCTGCCGCGCGCTGCTCTGCGGATGCATACCGCTGCTGGCGCGACTGCTCACGCTTCATGAACAGGTACAGCGACTCGACCTTGGCGCGGGCCCACGGCGTTTTGCGCAGGAACTTCAAGCTCGACGACACGCTGGGGTCTTGCGTGAAGCAGCGGATGTCGATGCGCTCGCCGAGGTTTGGCCAACCAAAGAAGGCCACCAACTCGTTCAAGATCGTTTCGAGCGTGAGCCCGTGCAGCGGGTTGTGCTTCTGCGTCGTCGACGACGTGGGCGGGGTGGATGGTGTGTTCATGGTCAGCGATCCAACCGGATGTCGCCCACCTTGGTGAGGAACTCGTCGTAGGGGCCCTGGAAGTCGTCGATGCCAGCCTTCGACATCGCCAGCACGCGCGTGGCGGCGTCGGCCACGAGGTCGCGGTCGTGGGTGACGAAGATGACCGTCCCGTCGTAGCGCTTGATCGCGTCGCGCAGCGCCGAGATCGACTCGAGGTCGAGGTGGTTGGTGGGCTCGTCGAAGATGAGCACGTTGTGCTTGAGCAACATCAGCTGCGCGAACAACAAGCGCGCGGTCTCACCACCCGACAACACGTGGGTGAGCTTCTCGCCCTCTTCGCCCGAAAACAGCATGCGGCCAAGCAGGCTGCGGATGTCTTCTTTCGTCGCGCGCTCCGCCTGCGTGGGCGGTTCGTCGCAGGCCAACAACCACTGCCACAACACCTGGTTGGCGGGGATGCCGTGGTGGTCTTGCGCGAAGTAGCCGCGGCGCACTTCGTGGCCCCAGGTGACGTCGCCAGCGTCCTTCTCCAGCTCGTCGAGGATCAAGCGCAGGATGGTGGTTTTGCCGATGCCCGAGGGCCCGATGATCGCCATCTTGTCGCCACGCATGAGCGTGAAGTTCAGGTCGTCGCAGATTTTGACATCGCCCTTCACGTCGTCGTGGAAGGTCTTTTTCAAGTGCTCCACGCGCAGCACGTGCTTGCCCGAGGGGCGGTTGCCAATCTCGAAGCGGATGAACGGGCGCTGAATGTTCGAGCGCTTGAGGTCGGCCCCCTGCAGCTTCTCGATCTCCTTCTTGCGGCCCTGCACCTGCGACGCGCGCGTACCAGCACCGAAGCGGGCGATGAAGTCTTTGAGCTGGGCGACCTTCTTGGCCTTGTCGGAGTTGTCGCTCTCGACGCGCGAACGCACCTCAGACTTCTGCAGCACCATGTCGTCGTAGTTGCCGGTGTAGACGATGATGGTCTCGTAATCGATGTCGGCGATGTGGGTCGCTACCGAGTTGATGAAGTGACGATCGTGGCTGATCACCACCAACGTGCCCTGGTAGCCAAGCAAAAACTGCTCGAGCCAGTGGATGCTGTCGATGTCGAGGTTGTTGGTGGGCTCGTCGAGCAGCAGGCACTCGGGCTTGCCGAACAGCGCCTGCGCCAACAACACGCGCAGCTTGGTGCCGCCCGAGATTTCGCTCATCGGCCCGTTGTGCAGGTTCTCGGCAATGCCCAAACCGTCGAGCAACTTCGCGGCCTCGGCGTCGGCGGTGTAGCCGTCTTCCTCGCCGACGATGCTCTCGAGGTCACCCAGGCGCATGCCCATCTCTTCGGTGAATTCTTCGCCGTCTTCGGCACGCTTGAGGATCGCGTTTTTCTCTTCCATCGCGGCCCACAACCGCTGGTTGCCCATCATCACCACGTCGAGGACGCGGTACTGCTCATAGGCATGCTGGTTCTGGCGCAGGATCGAGGTTTTGCGCGGACGGCTGACGTTGCCTTTTTGCGGCTCGGCGTCACCCGCGAGAAACTTCATGAACGTCGACTTGCCCGCACCGTTTGGGCCCGTGAGGCCAAAGCGTCGACCCGGCGGGAACGTCACCGAGACGTTCTCGAACAACGAGCGACCACCATACGACTGCGAGACTTCGTTCACGGAAAGCATGGGCGTCGCAGTAGCAGGCCGCTGCGATTTGTCATCGTCGTCCAGTGCTGGCGGCCGCACCTTCCAACCGCGCAAACGACGCAGGGGTCATGCCGGTCAACGCTTTGAAATGGCGGTGCAAATGGCTCTGGTCGCAAAAGCCAACGCGCATGGCCGCGTCGACGAGGTCAACGCCGGCCGCGACCAACGCCTGCGCTGCTTCAACGCGGCGCTCGATCACGTAGGCATGTGGCGGAATGCCGACGTCGTCGCGAAACAGGCGGACGAGTGTCACCGGGTGCAGCCCCACCTCGTCGGCGAGCACGCGCAGGGGCAGCGGACGCTCGAAGTGGCGGTCGATCAACGCGCGCACCCGCTGGATGTCACGCCGGCGCCCAAACGATGACACAGGCCCGGGGTCGTGCTGCTGCAGCCAACACCACAGCCACCGCTTCGTCACCGCCATCACCCACGGTGTCGACGAGGTCGGCGATCGCGGCGGTGAGCGTGTCGTCGTGCACCTGGCCGGCGGCGAAGTGGGCGGCACAGCGCGGACCGCCCAGCAACCGCAGCGCCTCGTCGCTGAAGCGCAACACGGTCAGCGCCGACGGTGTTGGTGCGTCGGTGGTACGAAAGTGCGAGCCCAGCCGCTTGAGTCGCACACCGCCGTGCACGGTGGTTCGTTCAACGCCATCGATCCGCCACGTCGACGAGCCGCCGAGCACCAACGTCAGCGTGTACGTCTCGGGCTCGCCACTCCACAGCCGCTGTGACGACGGCAACTGCACCACCTCGACCCCGGGCGACAACACGCGAGCGCTGGGGGTGGTGACGTCTACGGCGGGCATGCAGCGAGCGTAGCGCGGTGTTGAAAACGTCCAAGACGCCCCGGCGCACGTGGCGAACGATGCCCCCAGTCACCGCACCCGGGGTTTCACCATGACTGCTTCGTTCGACCTCTTCGTCTTCGGCGCCACCAGCGACCTTGTGCAACAGCTCTTCGTCGCCGAGCGCGCCTGGTTTCAGCAGCGCGTGCGCAAACTCATCCTCGTGCAGCGCGGCACCGAGGTGGCAGCGGCCTACCAGGGCTTCGCCGTCGAGGTAGAGCAGGCCGACGTGAGCGATGTCGCCGCGTTTGGGGCGCGCCTTGAGCAGATCGTTGCCCGCCACGCCAGCGCCGCGTTTCCGATGCATGTGTTGCCGACCTACGGCGTGTTCAACTGGACGTATGCCGAGAAGTCGCCGCGCTTCATCCACACGGCATCTGGACTGCAAATCAACCTCAATTGTCGCCTGCAAATTATCGATGCATTCCGCAAGTTCTCGGCAAACACCAGATTTCATTTGCTCGGATCTTTGTTCGCCAACTTCCCCTACCTCGGCGATTGCGCGCTCTCCATGTGGTACATCAATCAACTGCCGCACGACCCCGCGTACGCCAATCTTGACCTGCGTATTTACAACCTTGGCGGCATGAAAACGCGCTTCTGGAACCACGCCAGCGGCCCAAAGAACAATCCATTTGTATACGAACAGGTCCCAACGCGGGAGATGGTCACCGCCATGGATGCACCGCGACGCGGCGCCATGACTTTCTATCCATCGTTGCCGTCGCGCTTTGCCTGCTGGCTCGGCCGGCGCGGCATCCGCGTCATGTAGTCGCTCGTGCCGGGGGCTCGCGGCAGCAGCTGCTTCGTTCAGGGCGACATCACCAAACCCCAACACGGATGCTCGACGAGGCGGCCGACGTCGGGCAGGATGCGCCTTCGCCCTGACGGCGACACCGATGACGGGCGAAGGCCCCACAGCCCAGCGAGGACGACGCGTGGCGGTCCCGGATAGCTTGCAAAAGCTCCTTGAAGACGGAGTCATCGACGACATCAAAACCCGGCTGATGAGTGGCAAGGAGGCCACCGTCTACGTCGTGGAGCGCCAGGGCGAGTTGATCGCGGCGAAGATCTACAAAAGCCGCGAACAGCGCACGTTCAAGGCCACGGCCAGCTACACCGAGGGGCGCAACCAAACACGCAACACGCGTGACAAGCGCGCCATGGGCAAGCGCACCGCCTACGGCAAAGAGCTCGTCGAGAAGAGCTGGCGCGACATGGAGTACCAGGCCTTGTCCGACGCCTGGCACGCCGGTGTGCGCGTGCCCGAGCCCATCTTGCTGTACGAAGACGTGCTGCTCATGCAGCTGCTCGTCGACGAGCAGGGCAATCCGGCACCACGCCTGGCCGACTTCGAGATCCCCGCCGACGTCGCCGAGCTGCTGCACCGCGAAATCTACGGCCAGGTTCGCCTGCTGCTGGCGTCGGGCAAGGTCCACGGCGACCTCTCGGCGTTCAACATCCTGATCGCCGCCGACGGGCCAACGATCATCGACATGCCGCAGGTGGTCGACGCCTCGGGCAACCAGAGTGCCGCGGAAATTCTGCGCCGCGACCTCGCCAACGTGACCGAGCACCTCGCCAAATTCGACGCGCGCCTGCTGCGTTTTCGCGACTGTGGTCTGCCCCTGTGGCGCCACTACGAACGCGGCACCCTCGACAGCGCGCTCGACCCCGAAGAAGGCACCATCCGCAGCGAGGCCAACCACAGAAGCAAGCGCGTGCGCGACGCCGAGCGCGGCCGCATGGGACGCGAGCCTGGCCGTTTTGCGCGCCCCGGCTTCGACGACCGCGGGCCTCCTCCTGCTCGAGACCGCGGGCCGCCACCACCAGCCGATCGTGGTCCGCCACCTCGAGAACGCCCGCCGTTTCACAACGATCGCGGACCGCCGCCGCCAGCCGATCGTGGTCCGCCACCTCGAGAGCGCCCGCCGTTTCAAAACGATCGCGGGCCGCCGCCGCCGCTGGCAGGTCCTCCACCTCGAGACCGCCCGCCGTTTCGCGACGATCGCGGACCGCCGCCGCGAGACGATCGTGGCCCTCCACCTCGAGAGCGCCCGCCGTTTCACAACGACCGCGGACCGCCGCCACCGCGCGACGATCGTGGCCCACCACCTCGTGACCGGCCGCCGTTTCGCGACGATCGCGGACC
>JBIKRQ010000532.1:0-3966 GCA_044349155.1 Myxococcota bacterium | reverse complement strand
CACGCAACAACGAACTCGCAGAGGCGCTCGAGGCCGCGAAGTCCGCAGCGACGACGGCGCAAGCGCGGGTCGGCGAGTTGGAACGCGCCCTCGACGACACCATCCACCAGTACACCCTCGAGGCCGAAAGCCGCGAAGCCCTGCAGGCGCGCGCCGATGCAGCCACCACCGAGCATGCTGCAGCCCTTGCCCGCCTCGAAGCTGCACGCGCTGCCGTCGCCGACGAGCTCGACGAAGCACGCAGCCGCTGCGCGCAACTGCAGACACGGCTCGATGAAGAGGGAGCCGCGGCCTCCGACGTCGATGCCGCACGCCTTGCGGTGGTGGCGGCCCTCGCGACTGCCCACAGCGATGCCGACGCGTTGCGCGCGGAAGTGGGAGCGCTGACGTCCTCGTTGGCGCAACTGCGCGCCGAACACGTCGATGTCGATGCTCGCTTCGCCCAGGCGCAGGCACGGGGCGATGGCCTCGCGGCCACGTTGGAGGAAGCGGTTTCGACCCTCGATCGCGAACGGGCGCGCGGCGACCTGCTGCGCAGCACCCTGGACGAGGCCCAGCACGAAGCGGCCGCCCTGCAGGCCCGCCTGCAGCAGCTGGAGGCCGCCCGCGACGACGAGCAACGCACGCACACCGCTGCCACGGCGTCGTTGGCGACGCAGCTCGATGCCGAGCGCGCACAGCACGCGGCGGCACAGCAGCAGGCCGACGCCTTCGAAGCGCAGCTGGCGGCCCTGACCACCGACGCGACGACGACGTCGCAGCAGCGCGACGCGTTCGAGGCCGAGCTGTCGGCGGCACGCTCAGCGCTCACCGCGGCCGAGGCGAATGCGGCGATGCATGCGGCAGCGGCGCAGGCCCTGCAGGCGCGGCTCGACGACGAAGCAATCGTGCACACCGAAGTGGCCGGCTTGAACGAGTCGATCTCGGCGTTGCGCGTCGAGCTCGAGGCCGCCGAACGCACCATCACCAGCCTGCGCGCCGGCACCGACGACGCAGCCCTGTTGCGCGAAGAGGCCGAACGCCTGCGCGAACTGCACGCGCAACAGCTCGCCGCCGAACACGCGCGGATTGCGGCGATCGATGCGGCATTGGTCGATGCGCGCCGCGTCGCCGACGACAACGATGCACGGGCTGCAGTGCTGGAAGGCACCCTTGACGAGGTGCGCACCGCCGTTGGCCACCACGAAGCACGCGCGGCGGTGTTGCAGGAAACGCTCGGCGAACTGCGCGACATCGTTGCGCGCGAGCAAGCGCGGGCGATGGTGCTGGAAGCAACGCTTGATGAAGCGCGTACTGCCTGGCGCCGTGTCGACGACGATCTGGTCGCCGCCCGCGAGCGCAACGCCGCGTTGCAGGCAGCACTGCAGCAGGCGCAGGCACAGGTGTCGACCACGTCGAACGACGCCGAGATTGTGGCGCAGCTGCGCAGCGAACTGGCCGATGCGCTGGCCGTCGTCGAGAGCCGCGCAACCGAGCTCGCCGGCGTGAAGGACGCGCTGCTCACCGCCCGTGAAGACGGCCGCGAGCTGGAGGAACTGGTCAACGCCCACGAAGAACGCGCCGAAGCACTCGCTGCGGCGTTGGCCGAACACGAAGCAGCACTGCAGACGTCGTATCGCGCGCAGCAGGACCTGATCGACGACGCCGGCACCGTCATGGCCCAACGCGACGCCTCGCTCGCTGAGATCGATGCCGTGCGTGCCGCGATGACGAAAGAAGCCACCGGGCGCGCCATGCTGCAAGACGAGTTGGCGCACACGAAGCTCGCGCTGGAGCGCGCGCTGGCGAACAGCAGTCAGCACAACGCCGACGACCACGCCGCCGAAGTGGCGCTGCTGCGAGAGAAGCTGGAAGCCGCCGACAAACACCTGCGCGCGCGCGACGAGAAGATCGCGGAGCAGGCTGAGCGCATCAACCGGCTCACCGAACGCATCGTCCGCAACGAGCGCTGACGTCGATACCTGACCACCAGAAACAACGGCGGCGGCCTGTGGGCCGCCGCTGTTGTTTGGTCATCCAGTGTGCGCCGCGCTCAAAACACGCACACGCCGTTGATGGGCACGCAGGCTTCGAACACCACGCGCTGGCTGATTTCGACGGGGGCGTCGCCGAGAAACGGCGGGAACTTCCACTTCTTCAACGACTCGAGCACGCAAGCACCGAGGCGGTGAGCGTTGACGGCCGGGTCGGTGAAACGCGCCGAGACGACGTCGCCCGCGGGGGTGACCATGAGCGCCACCTGCTTGCTGCCGTCGATGGTGCGGTAGCTCGGGCAGTGGTCGATGAGCAGCCCTGGCCCCGACGACGCGAGCTTGATGTTCGTGTTGGTGCACGCGCCCGCTTTGCCAACACTGCCCACGATCCCCTGCTTCACGAGCGACGAGGTGAGTGCCGGCAACGACGGTGGCGGCGGTGGCGGCGGTGGTTCTTCGACCTTTGCGACGACAGCCGTGGGCCTCGGCTTGGGCTTCAGCGATGGTGTGGCGGGTGTGGCCGTGGCGGGCGCCGCGGGTGTTGGCGCGACCGCTTCGGGCGGCGCAGCGACAGGTACCTCTGGCGCAGCAGGAGCCACCACAGGCGCCGCGACCGCCACGACCGCGGGCGCAACCGGCGCAGGCACCGAAACGGCCACAGGCGCTGCTACAGGCGCTACAGGCGTGTGCGTTGGGCGCAGCAGGGCAACGCCAAGGCCGGCAACGACGCACACCCCCACCAGGGCGGCCGCGATCAAGGCCCGCGGTGCACGCTGTGGGGCGGGCGCAAACGACGACGACGGCGGCCGGATGCCGCTCATCGTGCTGACGGTGGCCGGACCAAGGGCTGCCCCCGTGGTTGTGGCGGTCATGGTGGGCATCGACGACGGAAACGACGACGACGGAGCACCGCCGACGCCTCCGGCGAGCGACGACAACGGCAAGGTGTTGCGGGGCGACCCGACCGGAGTGGACGGCGTGGGCAGCCCGCCGCGCAGGAGCGAGGTGGCACCCGTGAGGTCGAGGCGGTCGATGGTGTCGATGACCTCGCGGGCTGAGGCTGGTCGCAGCTCGGGACGACGAGCGGTGAGGCGCGCCACGAGGTCGGACACCGACGACGGCACCGCCACGCGCGACGACAACAGCGGTGCTTCGCTGCTGGCCTGGGCCACGAGCAAGGCGCTGGGGGACGTGGCGGAAAACGGCGCCGAGCCGGCCAGCATCTCGAAGAGCATGACGCCGACGGCGTAGAGGTCGGCGCGTGGGTCTTCGCCCATGCCGCCCATGATCACGTCGGGCGCGACGTAGCCCGGCGTGCCAAGCACCACGCGCGCCGCGGTTTGTGCACCGTCGACGCCGCCAGCGATCTTGGCGATGCCGAAGTCGAGCACCTTGGCGAAGGTGCTGCGGCCGTCGGCGGTGACGAGCATGATGTTGTCGGGCTTGAGGTCGCGGTGGATGACGCCGTTGTTGTGGGCGACCTCGAGGGCGACGCAGATATCGCGCGTGACCTGCAGGGCGTCGACGAGCGAGAGCGTGCCGCGCTGCCGCAACTGCTCGCCGAGCGGCACACCGTTGAGCAGCTCCATGGCGAGGTAGAGGCTGCCATTGCTTTGGCCGAAGTCGTAGACGACGACGATGTGCGGGTCGGACAAACGCGCAATCGCCCGGGCTTCGCGCTCGAAGCGGGCCACGACTTCGACGTCGCCCACGAGGTCGGCGCGAATCAGCTTCAGCGCAACATCGCGACCAAGCGGGTGCTGTCGGGCAAGGTAGACAGCGCCCATACCTCCACGGCCGATGCGACGCTGGATTGCGTAGCGCTCGGCGATGACCAGGCCAAGAAACGGATCGGAGTCAGGAGCAGCCGTCGTCATGAGATGGGTACGCTAGCAGGTTGCTGAAAAAGTCGGCAGTCGGTTCTCGACGAGAAATGAGGTGTTCGTCGTCGAGAGCTGCGCCAAATATCGGGTGTTCCGGATCTACCTGTCAT
>JBIKRQ010000531.1:0-3971 GCA_044349155.1 Myxococcota bacterium | reverse complement strand
CGAGCAGACGCAACGCGACCGAGCCATCCATGGCGCGGCCGACGACGTCGCACCCGCCATCTTCGAGCACATCGGCGATCGCCGCGCGTGATGGTGCGCTGTCGTCGACGACGAGGACGCGAGGACGGGCGCCCGAGGAAACAGGGAACCCCTCGGAGCTGTAATCAGTACGACTCATGGTGCGCTCCGGCGGTAAGCAAGGCCGCGGCCCAATGGCCACAACCCGAACGGGTTCTCGACGTGAAGCAACGACTCGGAGTGTCCGAGGACCAGCGCACCGCCAGGGCGAAGCCGGTGGTAGAAGCGCTGCAGCACTGTGCGCCGTGCATCGGGCGTCAGGTAGATGAGCACGTTGCGGCAGAAGATGACATCGAACACAGGCAGCGAAGCAACGCCGGGCCCGTCGACGAGGTTGAGGATGTCGAAGCGCACGCGCGCGCGGATGTCGGCGCGGGGCGTTCGGTGGCCGCTGCCCAGGAGCTCGAAGTACTGCTCTTCTTCCGGCAACAGCGGTCGACGGAAACTGCGCGGACCAAAGCGCGCGGCACTCGCCGACGCGATCGTGGCCGGTGAGATGTCAGTGCCGATGACTTCGTAGTCGGCGATGCGCCTGGTGCGACGCAGGTCGTCGAGGATGAACGCGAGCGTGAAGGGTTCCTCGCCGGTGGAACAGCCCGCAGACCACACGCGAAACGTGTGATCGCTCCGAGCGAGTGCCGGCGCGACGTCGTCCTTCAGGCCCAACAAGCTGGTGGGCTCGCGGAAAAAGTACGTTTCGTGAACGGTGATGCACTCAATCGCAGCCGCTGTTTCGGGCCCCGTGTCGTTCGCCAGCAAGGCGAGGTAGCCGCGAAAATCGTCGACGCCACGCTGCTCGAGACGTGGCAGGAGTCGCGCTTCAACGCGCGCACGCGCATCGGCAGCGATCGCCAGGCCGGCCTTGCGCGAAAACCAGTCGGCGAGCTCAGCGAATTCGGTTTCGCCCAACGACGTGACGCGCTCGCGACGGCGAACCGTACCGCCACCGGCCTGCTTGCGACGGCGAAGCGCAGCGTCTTGCAGCTCGCGGATGACGTCGAGGGCTGCGCCTTCGGTGGTGGTTGCGGCCATGCGCACGAGGCGCTCGTGCACATCAAGGCCAGCGCGCTCGGCGAGCTCGACGGCTCGGTGGAGTGCCGGCAGCAACAACGCAACGTCTTCGCGGCCGACGGCTGATGCCACGCCGTCGAGGTCGCCGATGTGGGCGAGCACCAGAATCGCCGCCGACGCGCCGTTGTGATCGCCACCGCGAGCAAGGCTGACCAGACGCGTCCGCGACGCAACCGTGGAGAGTTCGGCAGGTGCCGCAGCGCCGCGCTCAAGACCATCGGCAATGCCAACAGCGGCGGCGCGCGCGCGTACGTGAGACATCGACGTCAACGACGGCACCACCGCGACGAGGTCGCCAGCACGCCCCAACAAACGAATCGCAGCACTGCTGGTGAGTGCGTCGTCGAGCCAGCGGCGCACGACGTTGGAGGGCGCCACCACGCCGAGTTGCTCAAGCCCGAGCAACGCCGCGAGCGCGACCGGGCCAGGCGCGTCGGCCTCGAGCTGACGCAGCAACACACCGGCTGCCAACGGCCCGCCGATACGGGCGATGCCATCGAGTGCCGCCGCGCGCACCGTGGTGCTGACATCGGTCGTGGCGCGTTCGAGCAGCGGCAGGGCGCGTGGCGACGGCGACAATCCGAGCGTGTCGACGGCGAGACGGCGAACGCCAACGTTTTCGTCGCTGAGCAAACGACCAAGTGCAGGCAGCGCTGCGTCACCGATCGCGGCGAGAATTTCCATCGCGGCCGTGCGGGCACCGAGATCAGCGCTGTCGTACAGTGCGCCGACGACAAGACTGAGCGTGTCGTCGTCGATGCCCAGCAACGGCACTGACGTCAGTGCCAGCAAGCGACGACGTCGCCGGCCGCTGTCGCGCTCGTTGAGCGCGGCAAGAATTTCGCCACGCGTTTCAGCCAATCTGTTTTCCTCCCACAGCTTTCGCAGTGCTCAGGCGAACAGAGAAGGCCTGCAATTCATCGTCGAACGTCGACGACGAACCGCCTGCCGTACGGTGGAGATCACGGGCCGCAGCCACGGCGTCTTCGATGCCCGAAAACGGCGCGCCGCTTCTCACACCGCGAGCAATCTCGTCGCCATGGTAGAGCGCGACATCGGACAGCAGGCGTCGAGCCAGCGACCGCGCACCTTCTTCGTCGTCGACGAGGCGGACGTCACCGCGCAGCGGTGCTGTGCGCGCGCGATCGACCGGCGCTTGCTGTCGCTCATCGACCGCCTCGGTCTTGGTGAGCAACCCCTGCAGCACCTCGACGAGGCGGTCGGGGACGTGATGCAGCTCGAGGTACGCGTCGGCACCGTAGAGGCGATTCGGCCGACGCTTGTAGCGCGTGCGCTCGTAGACCGAGGCCAACAACACCACCGGCACCGACGACGACGGCGACGGCGACGCACGCAGCGCCTCGATGATCTCAAATGCCAGCACGCCTGGGATGCCAACGTCGAGCACCACGGCTGCAGGCTGCGAAGGCATGGTTGGATCGACGGCCGCGAGCACCTCGTCGCCCGTGCGCACACACACCGGCGCAAAGCCGCCACGACGCAGGATGTCGGCGATCGAGCGCGCTGCCGCAGGCACCTCGTGGCCGACGACGACGCGCGGCTGATGCGATTCAGCGAGCGCCAAACCGAGGGCATCGGTGGTGGCTGCGGCGCGCTCGGGATCGACGTCGCCCAACTTGCTGCCTTTGCCGCACGCCGTGCACAGCACGACGATGTCGGTGTTGGCGAGCAACGCTTCAGCGAGGGCATACCGCGCGCCGCATGCAGGGCAGAAAACGATCGCGTTCGGCGTTTCGGTGGTCATGGCAGCCTCGAGGCGTCGACGAGCAGTTCGTCGAGCGCGAGTCGGTCGTGGCGCAGGATCACGCGACGCAGATTCAACAACAGTGCGAGTTTGTCGCCGACGCTGCACACGCCGTGAAAGACCTCGGCGGCCTCGCCCACGAGCACGCCTTTGCCGATGCGGAGCTTGGAGCGCGCAATGCTGATCACGTCGTGCATGCGGTCGACGACGAGGCCAAAGGTACGGCCGTCGAGGCGCACGATCAGGTGACGAATGAGCACCTCGTCGGCAACTGCGCGTGGCGGCAAATCGAAGCGCACGCGCAGGTCGAACAAGGGCAACACCTGACCACGCACATCGATCACGCCCACCATGCCGTGGGGCGCGCGCGGCACCGGCGTGACGACGTGGGGACGCGCGATCTCGCGGATGCGCATGATGTCGATCGCCAGCAGGTCGGCACCCACGTTGAACGTGGCGAGGCGCAAAACCTCATCGGCAGAGCCGGGCACGGTGACTTCGGGGCGGCTCACACGACCTCCGTACGCGTCGGCGCCAGGCCCACGCTGATCGCAAATGCGTCGAGGACGGCCGCGAGGTCGAGCAGGATGTACATGGTCTGGCCAACGCGCCCGAGGCCCAGCAGCAGGCCAGCGTTGCGGCTGCCAAGGCTTGGCGGCACTGGCTCGACGTGGGACGCCGACATCTTCACCACTTCGGCCACGGCGTCGACGCGCAAACCGCAGACGCGATCGCCTTCGCCAACGACGAGCACCCGTTGTGCTGTGCGCAATCGACGCTGCGGCTCACGCAGGCCAAGGGTGGTGGCGAGGTCGATCACCGGCAGCACCAGGCCGCGTTTGCTGACGACGCCGAGCACTTCACGCGGCGCTCGCGGCACCTCGGTGAGGCTGCGGATCGTGAGAATCTCGCGCACATCCATGATGCTCGCGGCGTAGGCCTCGCCGCAGAGTTCGAAGGCGAGGTAGCGCTCGGTGTCGTCGTGGGCCTCGACCACGCGCTGCGCTGGCTGCTCGGTCGCGTCGCCCTCGTCGTCGTAACGGGCGAGGAAACCCTC
>JBIKRQ010000145.1:0-14705 GCA_044349155.1 Myxococcota bacterium | reverse complement strand
TTCTGAGCTGTCGGTCGAAGCCACGCGCGTGCGGCAAGCCCGCCCAGCAGCGATCGGCCTGGTCGTCGAGGACGAGCGCGCCCGTCAGCGGTTGCGCAAGCACCTGGTCGACCGCTTCGCCGAGTTGTTTGAGGCCGAAGACGCCACCGAAGCGATGCAGCAGCGGTCGTTCAGCGACGTCGACGCGATCGTGTTCATCCGGCCGTCCGACAACGAGCGCACCAACCGTGGCTTCAGTCGGCTCGAGTCGATGCCGCGTCGGCCGCGGGTGTTGGTGATCAGCACCGACGAGCGCTTCGACGATTCTCCCGCCGTCGACCTGCGCCTGCCGCTCGCGCAGAAGGCCAGCGAAGTCGCGCGTCAGGTGCTCGAAGGCCTCGAGCGGCTCGGCGTGCAGACGTCAGCATTGTGATGAACACGCCATGAACGACGTCGTCACCGCCAGCGTCCCCGGCGACAAGTCCGTTGGTATTCGCGCGCTGCTGTTGGCGCTGCTCGCCGATGGTCCATCGAACATTCGTGGCCTCGCTGACAGCCGCATCACCAGCGCCACGATCGGCGCGCTGCGCACGCTCGGTGCTGTCGTCGACGTCACCACGCGCCCCACATGTGGGTTGGTGGCGGGCGGTGTCGATGTTGTGATCACACCACCACACACCCTGCCCCACGGTGTGACCATCGACTGCGGTGGCAGCGCGACGCTGGCACGGCTGCTGTTGGGGCTGCTGTCCGGGGCCAACGTCGACGCCACCATCGTTGGCAGCGAGATGCTGTCGCGACGACCGATGACCCGTGTCGCCACACCACTGCAGGCGCTGTTTGGTGAAGCGGTGATCGCCACCACCGATGGGCGCCTGCCCGCTCGCATCCTGTGCAGCGCGCGCACTGCTGTCGGTGACGACGTCGTTCGCCCCGGCGACAGCGCCCAGGTCCGCTCGGCCGTGATGTTCGCCGCGATCGCCGCACGTCGGCCCGTGACGTTGTGGTCACAGCGGCCAGGGCGCCGCCACACCGAGCAGCTGTTGCGCTGGCTGGGCGTGTCGGTCGTCGACGATGACGCCGATGCGCAGGACCGCGACGCCCGCCCACGACGAACCACCATCGCGGGCCACCAGCACATTGCTGCCCTCCACCTCGACGTGCCCGGCGATCCGTCGCAAGCCGCGTTTCTCGACGCGTTGGCGGTGCTGGCACGCGGCCGCACACTCGACGTCGTGGGGGTGCTCGACGACGTGGAACGCACCGGCATGAGCCGCGTACTGTCGCGCATGCAGCGTGATGGCGGGCTGCACGGTGTCGTCGTCGACGCGTACGAAGTCCCCGACCTGATCGACGAAGTGCCCATCCTCGCGGCGGTGTGCGCGGGGGCGTCGTCGTCGTCGACGTTGCATGGGCTTGCAGAATTGCGCGTGAAAGAGAGCGACCGCCTTGCACGCATCGTCGACCTGTTGGCGGCCTTTGGTGTGCGCACCGTCGTCGACGGCGACAGCCTCAGCATCCACCCTGGCCCGTGGACACAGCCGACAGCACCCATCTGCACCGACCACGACCACCGCGTGGGCATGACCGCGCTGGTGATGGCCCGCGTGCTCGGTGTCGACGTCGAACTCGACGATCCCGACTGCGTGAAAGAAAGCTGGGCCGGCTTCGTTGGCGAAAACAGCCAGCTCGCCGCAGCCGCCATCGCCGTGGGCCTGCCCGCCCGCTGAAGACGCTATGGCTCGTGATGTTGGCGATCTTCGTCGTCGACGCTGTGGAGACTGTGTGACGCGACTTCGCTTTTTGACCGCCGGCGAAAGCCACGGCCCCATGCTCACGGGCATTCTCGACGGCGTGCCCGCCGGCATTGCGCTTGATCGCGATGAGCTGGCGCACCAACTTCGTCGTCGTCGACAGGGCCACGGCCGCAGCCCGCGCCAGCAGCTCGAGCAAGACCACGTCGAGATCGTCGGCGGTGTTCGCTACGGCCGCACCACGGGCGCGCCGGTGGCGATGCTGCTGAAAAACGCCGAGGCCGCGCGCTGGGCGAACGTGTTGTCGGTGTGGCCCGTCGACGAGCCCGCCGCGCGCCGCACGGTGCCGCGCCCCGGCCACGCCGATCTCGCCGGCCTGTCGAAGTACGACCTCGACGACGTGCGCGACATCCTCGAGCGCGCCAGCGCCCGTGAAACCGCGATGCGCGTCGCCCTGTCGACCGTTGCGCGCGCGTTGTTGCAGCAGTGCGGCATCGAGGTGGGCTCCGACGTGGTGGGCATTGGCGACGTCGACTGCGACATCCAACACGTCGACAATGTGCGCACAGCGACTGCCCGCGCAGATGCCTCGCCGGTGCGTTGTCTCGACGACGAGGCCGCTGTGCGCATGGTGGCCGCCATCGACGCGGCGCGCCCGCAGGGGCAAACCCTCGGCGGCCGCTTCGTCGTGCGCGTCGACGGTGTGCCCGTGGGCCTTGGCAGTCACACGCAGTGGGATCGGCGGTTGTCGACGCAGTTGTCGGCGGCCCTCGCGTCGATCCACGCCGTGAAGTCGGTGTCGGTGGGCGATGGCGAGCAGCTCGCGCGCACGCCCGGCCGGCAAGCCCACGACACGTTCGTCGTCGACGAACACGGCCCGCACCGCACCAGCAACCGCGCTGGTGGCCTCGAAGGCGGCATGACCACGGGCGAGCAGTTGCGCCTCATCGCCGCCATCAAACCGTTCTCGACGGTCCCTGGTGGCCTGGCGTCGTTCGACCTCGACACGGGCGCTGCAGACACCGGTCTCGTCGAGCGCAGCGACGTGTGCGCCGTGCCCGCGGCCGCCGTCGTCGGTGAAGCGATGGTGTGCCTCGCCCTCGCCGACGCGCTGCTCGATGCGTTGGGTGGCGATTCGCTCGCACAGGTGCAGGCCCATGTGGCCGAGCGTCGCGCGCGCGCGCAGTGGCCGCGGAGCGCGCCGTGACGTCGACACTCGTCCCGTTGGTGCCGCCGATCGTGCTGCTCGGTCCGCCGGGTGCGGGCAAGTCCACGCTGGCGCCGCTGCTCGCCCAACGCCTGGGCTTTTCAGCGATCGACCTCGACGAGCGCGCCCGGGCCCACGACCTTGGTGCCGATGGCCTGCCGCGCCTGCGCGTGCGTGAACACCTCGCCCTGCGCGAGGCCGTCGACGAAGGTGCCGTCGTCATCGCCACTGGCGCTGGCGTGGTCGACGTCGATGAGAACCATCCGCTGCTGCGCCGGTGCCTCGTGGTGGTCGTCGACGTGGATGCCGACACCGCCCTTGTTCGCCTGGGCGACGACGTGCACCGCCCGTGGTTGCCCCCAAGAGGTGCAGCCGACCGGCATGGGGTGTGGTTGTCGCGCGAAGCCCACCGCCCCGATCGACGTCGTCAACTCGCCCACGTGGTCGTTGATGGGCGCGCGTCGCTCGAGCACACCGTCACGGCGATCGAGCGCTTCGTGCGCCGCTGGCGCCTGCCTTCGCACGGTGCCGACGACGTCAGCGACACGCTCAATGTCACCGGCGGTGTGTCGTCGCCGATCGTGGTCGTCGATCGCAACGCACTGGGACACCTCGCAACAGCCAACGTCAGCGCCGACATCGTCGTCGACGTTCACGACAGCCAAAAGCGCCTCGCGCTCGTCGAGCATCTGCTGGAGCAGTTGATCGCGCGTGGGGCCTCCCGCCACAGCACCATCGTTGCTGTCGGTGGCGGCGTGCTGCTCGACGTCGTGGGCCTCACTGCAGCGCTCCATCACCGCGGCACCGCCTGGCGCGCGGTGCCCACCACACTGCTGGCCATGGTGGATGCGGGGCTCGGCGGCAAAACCGCGGTCGATGTCGTCGTCGATGGTGCACTGGTCCGAAACGCCGCTGGCCGCATCCACGCCGCCCACAGTGCTCATGTGTGGCCGGGCTTTTTGCGCACGCTCTCGTCGTCGGCGTTGCGGCACGGACGCGCCGAAATGTTCAAGCACCTGCTGCTCGGCGCGGGTGGTGACGACGACGGCACCAACGTCGCGTCTCTGGCCGCCAGCCGTGGCTTCAAGGCCGCCGTGGTGGGCATCGACCCCGACGAGCGTCACCTGCGCCACGCGCTCAACCTCGGTCACACCCTGGGGCACGCCCTCGAGTCACGCTGCGGCCTCTCCCACGGCGACGCGGTGCTGCACGGGCTGCGCTTTGCGGGCTGGTTGTCGGTGGTCCACGCCGGCCTCGACAGTGGCGTGTGGCGCACGATCGAAGCGCGCCTCGTCAGCCTGTCGGCACCACCACTGCCAACACTCGACGACGCCGACCGCGCAGCGCTCGTGACCGCCATGACGCGCGACAAGAAAGGCGGCCGCTTCGTGCTGCTGTCGGCCCCCGGCAACGCCGTGCTGGCCACGTTGCCGCTGTCGGCCGTGGCGGAGGGCCTCGATCGTTTCTGCCGCATGCCTGCGTGATGTCCCGGATTCCGCAGTGTTTTTAGAGTCTTGCAGCACCATCGGTCGCTGGATGAATCGAAGCGCGTGACGGACGTTCCACACGAGTCACCGCCGCCGTTCGAACCGTCGGCTATGGTGTGTGCGTTGCTCATGGAGTTTCAGATGTTGAAGCGTCGCTTGCTGTCGTTGTCGTGTGCGGTCCTTGGCGCGTCGTCGCTGACGGGCTGTGAACAGCTCATCTCTGACCTGCTGTGCAGCGAGGACGACTACGACACCGACCCGACCTGCATCGACCCCGATCGCGCCCAGCTCGCGGGCAAGGTCGTGGTGCCCGAAGCGAGCAACGCGTCGACGTCGACAAAGCGGCTCGACGCCACGTCGACCAACGCCCGCACTTTGATGGCCGCGGCCATCCGTGAACAGCACGGCATCGCCCCGGTCGCGCGTGACGCCGCCAGCCGCTCGCGCGTGCCGAAAGCGGGCCCGTGGAAGTTCGAGCACAAAAAGCAGCTCGTCGAGAAATGGCGTGACGGTGAGGTCATCGTGCGCGCCCACGAGTCGATCCGCGAACGCAAAGCCGAAATCACCACGGCCATCAGCCACTTCCTCGGCGACCGCTACCTCGTCGACATCCAGCAGTGCGGCACTGAGTTTCGCTGCCTCGTCGACATCAAGAGCCCCGACGGCAAGCGCCTCGACAACGAGCGCACCGCCCAGGTCGCCAGGCGCCTGAACGAGATGCCGTTTCTCAAGTACGCCGAGAAGAACCTCATCCTCGACAAGGCGGCGTTTCCGTCCGACGAGTTCTTCACCTTCCAGTGGCACTACAACTCGATCGACATCCCCGCGGCGTGGGACATCACGACGGGCAGCCCCGACGTCGTCGGTGCCATCATCGACACCGGCATTGTGTTCGATCATCCCGATCTCGGCAGCCGCGTCATCGGTGGCGCCGACCTGATCAGCGACGCTAATGTGGCCAACGACGGCGACGGCCGCGACGACGACGGCGACGATGCCGGCGACAACTCCTGCGGCAGCGGCTGCCACAGCCACCACGGCTCGCACGTCGCGGGCACCATGGGTGCTGAGACGAACAACGGCGACATGGTCGCGGGCATCACGTGGGAAGGCGGCCTGCTCGCGGTCCGCGTGCTCGGCGAGGGCGGCGGCAGCTTGTCCGACATCGCCGACGGCATCGTGTGGTCCGTGGGCGAAAGCGTCGACGGCGTGAGCAACAACCCCACGCCCGCCGACGTGCTCAACCTGTCGCTCGGCGGTGGCGGCCAGTCCGAAGCGATGAACGAAGCGATCCAGCTCGCCGTCGACAGCGGCGCCATCGTCCTCGTGGCGGCGGGCAACGAAAACGTCGACGCCTCGGAGTCCACGCCCGCGAACGCACCGGCGGCGATCACCGTCGCTGCGGTTGGCTACAACTTCGGCGGCGAGCCCCAGCGTGCGAGCTACTCGAACTTCGGCGACACCGTCGAAGTCGCAGCCCCGGGCGGCGAACAAGCCGAAGACTCCGACGGCGACGGCAACGGTGACGGCGTGTTGTCGACCATCGGCGACTTCGTCGGCTTCTACCAGGGCACGTCGATGGCCACGCCGCACGTCGCTGGTGTTGCCATGCTCATGAAGAGCGTGAACCCCGAGCTCACCCAGGCCGAAGCGCTGCAGATCCTGCAAGACACCGCCGACACCAACATCACCTGTGATGAGGGCTGCGGTGCCGGCAACATCAACGCCTTCGCGGCGGTCACGGCGGCCAACGGTGGCGACGTCAGCGGTCTGTCGTCGGCCAACGTGCGCGTCGGCCTCGGCGTGACCACGGCGTCGATCGTGTTTCGCAACCTGGGCAACGAAATCCTCGACGTCGACTTCTCTGTCGGTGGTGCGGACCGCGATTCGGTCACGTTGTCGTCGACGAACGAGACGATCGGCCCCAAAGCGCGCGCCACCATCACCGCCACGATTGCGCGCGATGCTGATGCGGCCGACGTTGGGAGCGTCACCATCCGAGGCGTTTCGGGCGATGTCACCAGCGAGTTGCGCCTCGATTGGACCGCCGACAAGGCCCCCGTCGTCGCCGAGGTCTTCGTCATGCCGATCAAAATCGACGGCGACACCCTCACGCCCGTCACGTCGCGCCTGGTCACCACCAACGCGATCAACGACTTCGCCTACAACCTCTTCAACCTCGACCCCGGCACCTACATGGTGATCGGCGTGTTCGACGGCGACAACAACGGCAGCTTCGACGACGCCGCCGACAGCATCGGCTTCCTGCAGCGCGCCGCCGCCGATGGCGAGAGCTGCACCGGCAACGGCTGCAACCAGATCACGCTGGCCGCAGGTGATGCCCTCACGGGTACCTCGTTTGTCGTGGCCCCCGGCTTCAACGGCGGCGACGACGTCGGTGGCAATGGTGATGGTGCCATGGGCGATGCCTGCAGCAGCAGCACCGACTGCGGCAGCGGCTTGTACTGCGAAGCGGGCTTCAACGGCGGCTACTGCACCGCCGACTGCGCCAGCAGCAGCAGCGATTGTCCGTCGGGCAGCACCTGCTTCGACATCGGCGTCGACGACGAGCCCTACCAGATCTGCTTCCTCGACTGCACCGACGACAGCGACTGCGGCCGCGACGGCTACGTCTGCGACGTGCTCGACGGCATCGGTTCGTGCATCCCGGGATGAAAGCCCTCGCGTTCGTTCTGCTGCTCTCGACGACGGCGCTGGCCCAACCAGCGCCGTCGCCTTCTCCTGATGCGCCGGCGTTTCCGGTCGGCACCGACGCGGTGTTGCCTGGGCTCGTCGACGTCACATCGCGCGTGCCGGTTCGGGTTGAGCTGAAGTACGGCACCACCGACAACTTCATGCACAAAGACGTGTACGGCGGCTTGAAGCGCTGCTTCCTCGTCGACGACGCGGTGAATATGCTTCAACAGGCATATTCACTTTTGCACGCCGCACATCCCACGTGGACCTTCGTGATGTACGACTGCGCCCGCCCGCGGCGCGTGCAGCTCATCATGTGGGACGTCGTCAAAGGCACGCCGCAGCAGGGCTACGTGGCCAACCCGCACACGCCGCCTGGCTCGATCCACAACACCGGCTGTGCCGTCGACCTCTCGGTGTGGGACAGCGCCACCAACAGCCCCGTCGACATGGGCACGCCCTACGACTTCTTCGGCAAAAAAGCGCACCCCGCCAAAGAGGTCGAGCTGTGGAAGAGCGGCGAACTCACGGGAACGCAGCTCGCCAACCGCCTCGCGTTGCGTGAGGCCATGTTGCGCGCGGGCTGGCGCATTCTGGGCCACGAGTGGTGGCACTTCGACTGCGCGGCCGGCGGTGTGGCCCGCAAGCGGTACCCGGTCATCGAGTAGGAACAGCGGTGCCGGGTGTATCGGCACGCACACAGTTGCCCGCAGCCCCCGCTGTCGCGCTAGCACCGTGCCGTGGCCACGCTGAAGGATGCGCTGATCTCGATGGGCGTCAGCAGCGCCGACCTCGACGCGCTCGAGGTTTGGGCGCCCTATCGCGGCCTTGGCCTCGCCGAACGCGTCTACCGCTCCGGGCTCGTCAGCGATGCCCGCCTCGTCGAAGCCTTCGTCGGTCTCGGCGCTGTCGACGCCACCTCGAGCGTGCTGCACAAAACCCCGCCACCTGCGGCCCTCGGCGCCTTCACGCGCACCCTCGCCGAACGCCACCGCGCCCTGCCCCTCAGCGTCGAGCGCACCCGCCTCGTCGTCGCCCTGCTCGACCCCAGCGATGCCTCAACGATCGAAAAGCTCAGCTTCACCTGCGGCCTTGTGATCGAGCCTCGCAGCTGTCGTCCTCGCGTGCTCTTCGAAGGCCTTGCCGCCGCGTACGACGTCGTCGTTGTGCGCCCAGAGCCTGCGTTTTTGGCCAGCCGCACCTTGAAGCGCATGGGCCCCGGCGTTGAAGACGACGGCTTCAACCTGCCACCACCATCGACCGACGCGATGGCCCACTTCGTCGCCCCCCGCGTCGACAGCAACCGCTTCGCCAAGGCCGACGTCGGCTCGCCCATGGCGCGCATGCTCGCTGAAGCCGCCGAACTCGCCGGCGCCACGCAGGCAGCGCACATGATCGGCAGCGAGGCTTCCCCGTCGGGCCAGGACGTTCACCTCGGCGACAAACCGCACAGTGGGTATCGCTTCGAGGCGCAGTTCGTTGAAGAGCGGCGTTCGTCGTCGACGTTTGCCCTGCTCAGTACAGCCGCGGTGTCCTCAGCAGCACTGGTGCCCGCGATCGCGGCGGCGGCTCCACCAGCGCGCTCGGTGCCGCCCACATCGTCGTCGTCGTCGTCGACGTCATCGTCGTCAACAGCGCCTGCGCCGACGCGCACGGGGGATCTCAGCAGCGTTGTGCCACCACTGCGGTGCTGTGCGGTCTTTCACGTGCGCGACAACATCGCGGTCGGTGTCGACGTCCGCACCGCCGTCGTCGACGGGGCTACACCCGAAGTCATCCGCGACGTCCTCGTGCCGCTCACTGCACCAGGGGTGTTGTCGACGGCGGTCACGAGCCGGCGCGTGGCCATCGGCAACCCGCGCGACCCCACCACGATGGAGCGCACGCTGTTTCGCTTCCTGCGTCTGTCGGCCCCGCGAAGCTTTTGTGCCGTGCCCGTCGTGCGCGATGGCCAGGTGGTGGCGGTCATCTACGCCGACCGCGACGACAGCAACATCGACGCCCTCGACCTCGACGAGCTGCGCGAACTGGCCAGCACCTGCGCCTGATCTGCTGATCCAGGGTGTCCGACGAGTGTCCGATGCTCTTGCCCCCCATCTCAGGCGCTACACTCGGGGCGTCGTCGTCATCGGAGGCTTCATGTTTGTTCGCACGGCTCCTCGCCTGTTGCTCGCCCTCGCACTCGGCGCATCGCTCTTTGGGTGTGATGCCCCGGGCAACGGTGTCGACGTCGACGGGCCCGGCACCCCGACGGCCGACGACATCGACGGCGACGGCATTGCCAACGCTGCCGACCCCGACCTCGACGACGACGGCAACCTCAACGCTGCCGATGCCGACATCGACGGCGACCGCATCCCCAACGAAATCGACGACGACGTCGACGGTGATGGTGTTGTAAACGCCGACGACGACTCGCCGTTTGGCTTCAACGACGGCAGCACCACGGGCCCGTGGGTCGATGGCGACGGCGACGGTCTGCCCAACATCACCGACCCCGACGACGACAACAACGGCGTGGCCGACGGTGCCGCGGGCGACGGTTCGTGCGACGGCGTCACGGTGGTCACCGACGAAAACGCCGACTGCGACGGCTACTGCATCGACGTCGAAGCCGGCCTCGTGCCCTGCGACGACGGTGCACTGCCTGGCTCGGGCGCGCCCGACGACGACGGTGATGGTGTACCGAACGCGGTCGACCCCGACGACGACAACGACGGCATCCCCGACAACGGCGGCGACACCAATCCGCGCGGCAACGATCCGTGCGTGGGCCTCGAAGGCCCGCCGCCAGACTTCTGCTTTCCCGACGAAGAGCCCACCTGCAGCACCGTCACCTACGACCCCGCCGACCCGGTGCCGCCGCGCATCCTCCTCGTCGTCGACCGCAGCGGCTCGATGAACGAAGAAGCCAGCGGCTTCGCCGGCAGCAAGTGGGACGCCACGGTCGGGTCCCTCGTCGGCGACGGCATCACCTCGACAGGTGTGGTGGGCCAGCTTGAGCAGAGCGTCGAGTTCGGCCTGCTCATGTACCCAGCAGGCGGCGACCTCGACATCCAGTGCGTGGCCGGCTCAGTCAACGACGACGTCACCATTGGCAACCACGCCGACATCGCCAACGCGCTCTTCAGCAGCATCGCCGCAGGCGGCACGCCCACGGCGGCCACGTTGCAGGTGGCGCGCAATGCCCTCAACGCCCTCGGCAGCGACGGTGGTCAGCGCGCGGTCATCCTCGCCACCGACGGCGGCCCCAACTGCAACGAGTCGCTCGACGGCAACACCTGCCGCTGCGTGGCCGCGCAAGACCAGTGCGCGAACTTCAGCGCCAACTGCCTCGACGACGCCAACACGATCGCGGCGGCCGGCCAGCTGAACCAGGCGGGCTTCCCGGTGTTCGTGCTCGGGCTCGACGGCGCGCTCAGCTTCGGCGACGTGCTCACGCGCACAGCGCAGGCCGGTGGCACCAGCAACTTCTTCACCATCGGCTCGTCGGCAGGATTGGCGTCGACCATCGAAGACATCGCGATCCGCGTCGGTTCCTGCCGCTTCGACGTGCCGGGCACGCCGAGCAACGACCAGATCACGGTCACCGTCGACGGGGCGATCATCGGCCTCGACACCACGCGCACGAATGGCTGGGACCTCATCGACGTCGATACGGTAGAACTGTTCGGTGCCGCTTGTGACACCGCCAGCCGGGCGACCCAGAATGTTGCTGTCCAAACCTGCTTCTGACCTCGTCATTGTCCTGCGTCGCACGTTCGTGGCGGGCACGTTGCTGCTCGCTTCGTCGTCCTTCGCGCAGGCACCAGCTGCAGCGCCGGCAGCCCTCGCGGCCAACCGCATGGGCAATCCCGCGCTGTGTCAGGTGATTGTCGACGACGCTGGCGATGTCGGCCTGCGCATCTCCGACGCCCAGCTCACCCACGACCTGGTGGTGCAGGCGCTGCGCAAACGCCTGGGCACCGACGCCGTCGTCTACGAGGGTGCCCAGAAGAACGCGGCGACGATGAAGCGCATGCTCGGGGCCGCCGCCGAGACGTCGATTCAAGACGAGCAGCTCGCCTTCCACGCCGCCGCCGCGAAGGCTGCGCCATGGCGGGTGCGCGTGCGCTTCGGCACGAAGAAGGGCGAGCAGTGGATCACCGTCGCCTGTCGCAAAAGCGGCGACGATCCGAGCAAGCCCGTCGTCGAGAGCCGCTTCGTCGGCAAGAATTTCCTCGCCGCGAAAGAAAAGCTCGACGCAGGCCTGCCTGGCTTTTGCCCGCAGCTCGCCCCCGTCGACGGCGCCACCACGAACAACGCGAACACCACGGGCATCCCCATCGAGGGCCAACCCGCCACGCCCACGCCGGTGCCAGGGCTGCACAAAAAGGTGTTGAAGGACTGGTCGCCGCCACCCCGCCGCGACTGACGATAGCAGCGTAAGTCTTTGATTGTGCTGACGAATATATTCTATCAACCGTCGCGCGGAGCGAGCCGTTGACACCGCAAAGCCGGTCGCGCCTGGAGGGCCGCCGACGCGAACCCTTGAAGGGTTCGCGCGGAAACCTCCCCGTCGACACCTGATTTTTTGGCGCGGCCTGCTAACGTCGCCGCGATGTCAGACCCGGTCACTCCCTCGATCAAGCTCCCCGCCCCCTTCGGCAAGTACCTGCTGACGGAACTCATCGCCGTCGGCGGCATGGCCGAGGTGTACCGAGCAAAGATCTTCGGCGCGTCGGGCTTTGAAAAAGAGATGGTCGTGAAGCGGATTCTCCCCCGCTACGCGCAAAACCCGTCGTTTGTGCAGATGCTCATCGACGAGGCCAAGATCGCCGTCAGCCTCAGCCACGGCAACATCGTGCCCATCTACGAGCTCGGCGAGCTCGAGGGCAGCTACTACATCGCGATGGAATTCGTGGAGGGCCGCACCATCCTCGACGTCCTCAAAGAGGCCCACAGCAAGCGCCGCCCCATCTCGTGGGCCAACTGCTTCGGCATTGCCGCCGAGGTGTGTGAAGGCCTCGCCTACGCCCACACCCGCGTCGACGCAGCGGGCCACGCGCTCGGCCTCGTTCATCGAGACATCAACCCGCGCAACATCGTCATCACGGGTGGTGGCGAGGTGAAGATCCTCGACTTCGGCATCGCGCGCGCGTCGACGAAGCGGCACCAAACGGCCAGCGGCGTCATCAAGGGCACACCGGGCTACATGTCGCCCGAGCAGATGTACGGCCAAAGCATCGACGAGCGCAGCGACCTCTTCTGCGTCGGCATCATGCTGTTCGAGCTCATCACGCTGCGTCGCTTGTTCCCCGTGTGGGACGTCGCCGAGATGCGCATGGTCTACGAAGCGGGCCCGGTCCCGGTGCCGTCGACACTCGTGCCTGGTCTGCCCAAAGACGTCGACGACGTGATCATGAAGGCGCTCGCCCCGCGCCTGGAAGATCGCTTCCCGACAGCGGCCGACTTCGAGATGGCGTTGCGCACAGCGGTCGCGAAAAACGGCCTCGCCACCACGGCGTCGTCGTTGGCCAAAGCGTTGAAAGACATCGACGTCGCCACGCCGGCCCCGCAGCCCGTGCGTCCGCCGCCGCCCCCCGAGCCGGTGGCCGGCGCACAAACGCTGTCGCCGTCAACACAGCCCATGCCGCTGCCCCGGCACGCGCCAGCCAACATCGACGCCGAACACAGCTTTGTCATCTCGCTCGCCGAGGCCCGTGCGCCCGCACGAGCGCCCGAGCCGTTGCCCATGCCGTCGACGTCGGTGTCGCCCGGCGAGGCCATGCCGCGCACCATGGTGCTCGCGCAAAACAGCCATCTCGAGTGGTCGGCGAACATCGGTGGCGACGCTGAGCTGTTGGCGATTGCGAAGGCCATGGGCACAGCCCCGGGCCTCGGTCGCCGCTCGGTGCTGTACGCCGCAGCGGGTGCTGTCGTCGTCGCCGGGCTCGTGTTTGGGCTGTTTGGCGGCGAGGTCAAAGCGATGGTCGAGCGCGCCATGGCCGGCAAGGGTCAAGAGGTCGGCGTGTTGATCGTCAAGACGCGCCCCGCGCCCGACGACGTCGTACTCGACGGCAAGAGCCGCGGCCCCGGCAACAAGAAGATCGCCAACGTCGACGTCGACCAGCCGCACCGTTTGATCGTGAAGCCCAAGGGCATGGACCCGATCATCCGCGAGCTCACCAAGGCCGACTTTGTGCCCGGCGACGACGGCGCCCCCACGTTCGTGCTCGAGAAGGACTTCACGCCACCGCCGGTCGACCTGCCCTCGACGACGGCGCCAGCAACGCCGTAGCCCAAAGCGGGTGCTGCGTGGGTGACGACGTCGAGGTGGTAGCGCGAGCGTTACGGAAGGCTGGTGCCTTCGTGCGGACGCTCGTCCACGACGTCGCAGTGCTGAGATCTGGCGAACTGTCGGAAAGCGTTTCAGTTGGGGTACGATCCCGGTGCCCGACCGATAAGCGTGACAAGGGTCTCATTCCCTTGCCGGAGCCGACATGAACCTGCGTTTTCGCCTGCTCTTTGTGCCCGTCATCGTCCTCGCGGCAGCCGCCGGGGCGGCGTGTGGCGACACCCAGTTCATCGGCATCGAAGGCGACAAAGACGAACCGCGCACGGAAGGCGAACCCTGCACCGTCGACGCCCAGTGCTCCACGGGTCGCTGCATCGACGGCGTGTGTAGCGACGGCGACTGCACCAACGACGAAGACTGCCGCGAAGGCGAAATCTGCGTCTTTGGCGCGTGCGAAAACGCCGACGACTTCGCCTGCCAAACCGACCAGCGCCCGGTCATGACGGCCACGCCCACGTCGTTGACGTTCGAGCAGGTCGCCCTCGGCCAAACGGCGCAGCAGGTCGTCACCGTCGGCAACATCGGCGACTGCCTGCTCACGCTGCAGGTCATCAGCTTCTCGCAGAACACGAATCCCGACTTCGACTGCTCGCCGTGCTCCGCCGAGTTCTTCCCGCAGCGCATCCCGCCGGGCCGCACCCTCGACGTCACGGTCAGCTACTCGCCCACCACGCCGGGTGAAGCCGCAGGCGACCTGCTCATCCGTGGCGACGACCTCACCGCGGGCGACAACGGTTTGTTCTCGGTGTCGTTGTCGGCCGACTACGACGGCATCCCCGCCCTCGTCGTCAGCCCGCTGGATTTGAACTTCGGCTACATCCCGTTCACGCCGGGCGGCAGCGCTGGTTCGAGCACCGAAACCGTCACGATCACCAACCAGGGCACGGGTGCTGCGGCCCTCGAGCTGGAGCGCTTGTTCCTCGATCGCGGCGAAGACTTTGTGATTACCGCCGTGCGCCAGGGCGGCGAGCCCGTCACCGTCGACGCCATCGACCCCGAAAACCCGCTGTTCATCCCGCCGTTCTCCGTCGACAACCCGTTGGCCACCGTCGAGGTCGACATCACGTTCTCGCCCGACGACAACCGCGACTACCGAGACGAACTCGTGGTGCGCCCCGGTGGCATCGCCGACAACCAGCGCGTCGTCGTGAACCTTGCGGGCAGCTCGTTGGGTGCTCCGCAGATCGAGGTCACCACGCAGGAACTCGTCTACGGCAACGTCGGCGAGGCAGCACTGCTCGTCG
>JBIKRQ010000530.1:0-3977 GCA_044349155.1 Myxococcota bacterium | reverse complement strand
CACGCTCATCTTTCAGGGGCGCCGCACGTGTGATGCACGCAAGCCGCGCTGCTCCGAGTGCGCCGTGGCCGACGACTGCAACCGCATCGACGTCGACGTCAGCGTCTGAAAACGAAAGCGGAGCCCGTGTGGGCTCCGCTGTGTGTTTCGTCGAGCCGAACGCTCAGGGCCGCATCTCGTCGAGCACTTTGATCTGCTTGAACTGCGACTGCCGCAATTGTTCGACAGCGGACAACAATTGCAGGCTGCCGCGCGACTGCTCCTGCTGGGCCTGGTGAAGCTGGCGCACCATCTCGTTGATGTGCTCGATCGCCGTGGCGATCTGCTTGCTGCCCTTGCTCTGCTCTTCCGACGACAGCTCGACGTGGTTCGACAGCGTCTTCATGCGCTCGGTGCTGCGCATGATCTGCTCGCTGCCGCGCGCCTGCTCGGCGGTGGCGGCGGCGACCTGTTGCACGGTGCGGGCGATGCGGTCGACGGCGTCGGCGACGACCTTTGAACCCTTCGACTGTTCAACCGTGGCCATGGCGATGGCCTTCACCATCTCGGTGGCCTTGCCGGCGGAACCGACGATCTCGGCGAGCGCGCCTTCTGCGGCTTCCGAGAGCGCCACACCGGTTTCGACGCTCTTCTCACCGCGCATGATGGCGGCGATCGCGTTTTTCGACTCCGACTGCACCGAGCGAATGACGTCGGCGATTTCCTTCGTCGAAGCACCGGTACGCTCGGCGAGGTCTTTGATTTCGTCGGCGACGACGGCGAAGCCGCGGCCCTGTTCGCCCGCCTGCGCCGCGATGATGGCGGCGTTGAGGGCGAGCAGGTTGGTTTGCTCAGCGACGTCGTCGATCACGTTGAGGATGTTGCCGATGGCGCCGATGCGATCACCGAGTGCGCGAATGACATCAGAAGCCGCGCGCGACGAGGCACGAATCTCTTCGATA
Organism: Myxococcota bacterium; assembly: GCA_044349155.1. Lineage (GTDB taxonomy): Bacteria > Myxococcota > UBA727 > UBA727 > VGSZ01 > VGSZ01. The sequence goes on along the minus strand of JBIKRQ010000530.1, from coordinate 3,036 downwards.
CCAACGAGGGTGCGCTTCACGGCGTCGGCACCGCGGGCGGCGTCGCGAATCACGTCTTCGGAGAGCTGGGCGGTGGCCGTCGCGTTCTCTTCGACATGGTTGATGCTCGCTTCCATCTGGTTCATCGACGTCGAGGTCTGCTCGGCGGCGAGGGCGAGGTCTTCGATGTTCTTGGCGACTTCTTTGATCGAGTAGATCATCTCTTCGATCGACGCCGACGTCTGCTCGATGGCAGCGGCGAGTTCGCCGATGTTTTCGCTCATCTCGTCGTTGATGGCGCTCATCTCGAGAATCGAGCTGCCCGACTCTTCGGCCGACGACGCCAACGACTCGACCGACGAAGCGATGGTTCTGACGGTGGCGGCCATTTCGGCCATGGCGGCGCTGGTGTCGTCGAGGCTTTGGCCCTGCGCACGCGCCTGCTCCTGCAGCTCGGCAACGGCGGAGATGTCTCCAGGCGACATGGTGAGCGTGACGGGGTGTTCGCTGCGATTGGCGGCCGGCTTCGTCGCCGGCAGCTCGATGGCCTCGTGGCGCTCGGTGCGATCGGCCAGCGCGTTGAGGTGACGAGCGATGCCGCCATAGATGCCGGTGAGCGTTGGCGCGCGCTCTTTCTCGTCGAGCCGCATGGCCTCGGCGACACGGGCAAGGAAAGCGACCTCGGGCGGGGCCATGTTGAACAACACGGCCGACGTGCCAGCAGCGCCGAGCACACCAAGAATCGCAGCGATGTCGGACTCGCCGAGCGCCAAGCGCCCAAGGCCCCACGCCACAAGGCCACCGACGGCGACGGCACCGGCCCGTGCCCACGACGAGCCAAGCCAACCAGGTTCAAAGTCGCCCATCACACCCATGCCGTGCAGCCTCCGCTCGGGTCGAGCGATAGCATGGTGTGGCGCCGACGGGCGACATCGTGTGCCGTGTGTTCGATCGACAAACCCGGCTCGATCTCGAAGCGAGGCGGTCACACCTGTCCGACGGTGTTCGGTTCCTGTCGCCGACAAACTGCTGTATGCGGCTCACGCACCAACGACGACCTGTAGCCCGGGCCACGACGATGACCGCACGCCAACTCGACCGTTCGGGCAAGGTCCCGTATGCCGCCGACCTCAGCCGCGTCTTGCACGAAGCCCGTGCGATTGCCGACGGCGTCAACGCGTCGTTGTCGACGGCCCACATCGCCCTCGCGTTGTTCTGCGTGCCGAACCCCGCCGAGATCGTGCTGCGCGAAGCCGACGTCGACGAAGACCGGCTGCTCTCGTTGATGGGCGAAAAGCTCGTCGACGAACCCGGCGCTGTCGACGCCGTGCTGTTGGCCACCGAAGAAACCGCACTGCGCTGCGATGCGCGGCAGGCCAACACATTGCACCTGCTGGTTGCATTGCTGAAGGTGCGCGAGGGCGCCGCGTGGCAGCTGCTCGAAAGTGCCCTCGGTGGCAACGCAGCGCTGCGCAACCGCGTGATGAGCTACGTGACGGCGGTGCTGCCCCGTCGTCTGCAGCAGGCGCTGAACGAGGCGCGCGACCTGCCGCCGCCGAAGTTTGAGCCGCTGCCCGTCGAGAAGCGCCCACTGCCGCCACGCCCCGTGCGCCAGGCGCGCAAAGACGACTGGGTCGTGTCGAAGAAGACGATGATCGACGCCGCAGAAAGCGCTGTCAGTGTCGTGAGCGTCGTCGAGGCTGAGGAAATTCCCACAGCACCCGCACCTGCGCCCGTTGCGCCACCGCCCGCACCTGCACCCACACCGCCGCAGGCCGAGCAGGCGCCGCCACCGAAGCGTCGCAAAGAACCGCCGCCGCCGTCGGTCGCCGTCACCTTGCCGCCCACGGCGTTCGACCTCGACCCCGATCGGTTTCCGTGGCTCACGTCGCTGGGGCGAAACCTCACGGCTGCTGCCGCCCACGGCACGCTCGATCCGTCGGTGGGGCGTGCTGCGGAGCTCGAGCAACTCATCGACGTGTTGGGCAAGCGCCGCGCCAACAACCCATGCCTCGTTGGCGAACCGGGCGTTGGCAAAACCGCGATCGTCGAGGGGCTTGCGGTCAAGCTCATGCGCGGCGACGTCGACGTGGCGCCACTGCACGGCAAGGTGATTGTTGAACTCGACATGGGGCGCATCACCGCTGGCACGTCGCTGCGCGGTTCGTTCTCCGAGCGCATGGTGGGCCTCAAGCGCGATGTGTTGCGCAGCAAGGGTCAGGTCATCGTCTTCATCGACGAGATCCACACGCTGATGGGGGCTGGCGCTTCGGGCGAAGGCCCGTCCGACGCGGCGAACGAACTCAAGGCCGCACTCGCGCGTGGCGACTTCCCCTGCATCGGCAGCACCACCATCGACGAGTTTCGCAAGTACATCGAGCAGGACCCGGCCCTCGAGCGCCGCTTCGTCAAAATCCTCGTCGAGGAACCCTCTGACGAAGAAGCGATCCAGATCCTGCGTGGTGCTGCACCGCTGTACGCGCGCCACCATCAAGTCACGCCCACCGACGACGCCATCGCTGCTGCTGTGCAGTTGTCGTCGCGCTTTGTGCACGATCGCCGCTTGCCCGCCAAAGCCCTCGACCTGCTCGACCTGGCGTTGTCGCGCGGTCGTCGTTCTGGGCAAAAAGAGATCGGTCGTGACGAGGTCGCCCGCGTGTGTGCCGACGTCGCCAAGATCCCCATCGATCGCGTGCTCGCCAAAGACCAGCAGCGCTTCATGGCGATGGAGGCCGAGCTGGGTCGCCGGGTGATTGGCCACGAGCAGGTGATCACCAAGGTCGCGCACACGATCCGCCGCAACTACGCCGGTTTCTCGACGCACCGGCCGATGGGCTCGTTCCTCCTGCTGGGCCCGTCGGGTGTGGGCAAAACCGAACTCGCGAAAGCCCTCGCCGACTTCATGTACGGCACGGAAAAAGCGCTCATCCGCCTCGACATGAGCGAGTATAGCGAGCCGCACACCGTCGCGCGCCTCACGGGGGCCCCGCCGGGATACGTCGGCCACGACGAGGGCGGCCAGCTCACCGAGGCGCTGCGTCGTCGGCCCCACGCGGT
>JBIKRQ010000144.1:0-14739 GCA_044349155.1 Myxococcota bacterium | reverse complement strand
TGGGCTGGCCTCGTCGACGACGACGCCCCGTTGTTGGCGCAGCTCGACGCATTGCGTGCGCGCGCGTTGATTGCCCAACGCCGTGGCGAGCACGATCAGGCCGCCGAGTTCTTTCAGTCGATGTTGGTGTTGGCCGACGACGACGAAAGCACCACGCCGGGCGAGGCCGACGCCGTCGACGAAGCGCTGCTCGGGCTCGCCGATGGCCTGTACCGCCAGGGCCGCCTCACCGACGCCGCCGCGGTGTTCGGCCGTGCGTTGCTGCGTGCGTCGTGGCGCAACGACTACGAAGCGGTGGCGAGCTGCTTGTGGAGTTTGTCGACGGTGTCGCTGTGGCGCGGCGATCCGGCGATGGCCCGCGGGCTCGCGTTGCGGGCGCAGATGGTCGCGCGTCAACAAGGCCTGCGCACGTTGACGGCATTTGGGCGCAGCGCGCTGGGCGACATCGAGCGCGTCGCCGGCGAGCCCGCCGAAGCACGGCACCACTACGTCGAGGCCGCCCGGCACCTCGCTGGCGCAGGCTCAGGACGTTGGCGCACCGTCGAACTCAACCTGGCCTTGTGCGACATCGCCGACGACAAACTCGTGGCCGCCGGCGAACGCGCTTCGCGCTTGCTGGGCCTGCTCGACGCGGCAGGCGAAGGCGCGTTGGCAGCGCTGTGTCACGGCGTGTTGGCGCTCACGTCGGCGCGGGCTGGCGACTGGTCGGCGGCCGATGCGCACCTCGCAGTGTTTCTCACGCCGTGGAGCCAGGGCGTTGTCGACGGTGAGCACGCCCTGCTGGCCGAAGCGTTCGCCCGCGTGGCCGTCGAGCAGGACGACGTCTGGCGCGCCGTGGTCGCCAACAGTTGCGCCCGCGAAGTGTGGACCAGCCTTGGGCGTCAGGACCGAATCGACGCGCTGCCGGTGGTCTAGATTTTCGCGTAGATACAGGTGCTTACAAGAGTCGTTGTCAGTGGCTGCAGTGTCCGCCACACGGGCCGCGCAGGAGCACCGATGGCAGTGATTGGTTTCGACCTTGATGGCACCCTCGTCGACAGCGTGTTCGACATTGCTGCAGCGCTCAACGCTGCGATGGATGCCGTTGGCCTGGCCCATCACCCGCTCGAGGTGGTGCGTGACTTTGTCGGCGACGGCGCGCGCGTCCTCGTGGAACTCGCGTTGCAGGCCCACCAGAGCGACGCCGATGTCGACCTGGTGCTGCGCCACTTTCGCGACGCCTACGACCGCGAGCCCATCAACAAAACCGCGCCGTTCGCTGGCATAGAAGCAGCGCTCGACGCGCTCGCCGAGCACACCCTCGTCGTCGTCACCAACAAGCCGGGCGACCTTGCGCGCGCGATCGTCGACGAGCTGTTTCCCGGGCGCTTCGCGATGGTGGTGGGCCCCGACGACCTCGGCTGCCGCAAGCCCGATCCGTGGGTGCTGCGCGAGGTGGGCTTTCGCCTCGGTGCGGCGGTCAACGCCTTCGTCGGCGACAGCGACAACGACATTGCCGTGGCGCGTGCGGTGGGCATTCCTGCGGTTGGTGTGGCGTGGGGCCTGCGACCGCAGGAGATCGAGCACGCCGACATCGTGGTGCCGAGCGTGAATGACCTTGTGGCAGGTGTTGGCGCTGCCCTCGCCTTGCGTTCGCAAACGCAGGAACGCGAGTCGCACTGATGCGATGACGCATTCTGTAGTGCTTTGGAAACAAACGAGATTTCTTCTTTGCGCACGATTGTGTTCGGTTTCCGCACGCTTCGGTTGGCACGCCCGTTGAAATGCCTTCGTGCAGGAGGCCGAGATGAAAATCCGATTCGTTCTGGGGGCATGCTGTGTGGCGATGGGCGTTGTGGGTTGTGCCGCGCCACTCGACACGACGCCCGACACTGAACCTGTCGACGTCGATCCTGTCGACGAGGGGCCCCGCGTGTTGCAGTCCGTCGAGGACGGGCCAACCCTGGAGCTGGCCCGCGACCACCACATCACGTTCGTCCTCGAGGTAGAGGGCGAGCAGCACTTCTACGTGATGGCCGGTCTCACCAACATGACCACGCCTCAAAGCAGCTACGAGCACGGCGTCGTCGACGATGCCGGCACGTTGTCTGCGCTGCGAACGGTGTCGATGCCCACCTCGGTCTTCAGCCTTGGGGCGGGTGTTGCGTGGCAGGGAGGGGTGGCGGTCGTCACGGGCGGTATGCGCGCCAACGCCGCTGGTCGCATCGTCAATGCCGCTGGCGTCGACGTCGTGACAGCCGATGCCGACGGCACCTTGAGCTTCGCGCGCGGGCCCGACCTGCCGTTTCCCTGCTTTCACGGCAGTGCTGCGATCGTGAACAACCGCGTCTACGTCGTCGGTGGCCAGGGCAACGCCAACGCCGATGACAGCACCGACCGCGTCGTCAGCGCCGCACTCAACACCGACAACACGTTGTCTGCGTGGCGCGATGAAGCGCCGCTGCCGTCGACGCTGAGCCATCATGGTCTGCTGGCAACGTCCGACGCGCTCGTGATCGTTGGCGGCCTCACAGGTTCTCCGTTGAATGGCCAACACGACCTGCACGACGAGGTGCTGCGCATCCCGGTCAACGCTGATGGCAGCCTCGGCGACGCCGTCGTAATCGGGACGCTACCGTTCCGCCTGTCCATTCCGGCGCTCGCGCTCGTCGACGAACGCCTCTACGTCATCGGTGGACTGGTCGAAGATCGTGCGGTCACGAGCGATGTGCTGCACGCCCCATTGGTGGCTGGTGCTTTGGGCGCGTTCACGTCGACGGTCGTGTTGCCTGACGGGCGCATGCACGCCCATCAAGCGCCGGTGATCGGCAACCGGTTCTTCCTGGCGGGCGGCGCAACGCTCGACGAAGCAGGGAACCACGAGTCGCACAACACCATCTTCGTCGGCACCTTCGCACCCTGACGACGCTGGTGAAGGCGCGGCACAGCGGCAGCGCTCTGCCGTTGCCTTTCCGCACGCAAGCGGCTCATCGTCGCGAAACGTCGGGCGCGCGCGTGCGCCGTCGACGACCCTTCACGAGGTAAGAGCTATGGCCGCTGATGCCAACGTGTCGAAAAACGAAGAGTGGGCAAGCCGTGGCGCCAAGGCGCTGCTCGGCAACTACCGCCCCATGCCCATTGCCCTTGTGGGCGGCGAAGGTGCCCGCGTCGTCGACGCTGATGGCAACCGCTACATCGACTTCGTCAGCGGCATCGCCGTCAGCGCGCTTGGCCACAACCATCCGCAGCTCGTTGCTGCCCTTCGCGATCAGGCCGGCAAAATCCTGCACACGTCGAACACGGTGTGGAATGAGCAGGCGGTCAAGCTCGCCGAGAAGCTCGTCGCCAACTCCTTCGCCGACCGCGTCTACTTCTCGAACTCGGGCGCTGAAGCGATCGAGGCGATGATCAAGCTCGCGCGCAAGTACTTCCACGACAAAAACGAAGGCCGCTACGAAATCGTCGCCTTCGACAAGAGCTTCCACGGCCGCACCCTCGGCGCGCTCAGCGTCACGGGTCAGGAGAAGTACCGCGTCGGCTTCGAGCCCCTGCTCCCCGGCGTCAAACTCGTCCCCTACGGCGACCTCGCGGCCCTCGAACTCGCGATGACCGAGCGCACCGCAGCGGTGTTGCTCGAGCCCATCCAGGGCGAAGGCGGCATGCGTGTGCCTCCTGCGGGCTTTCTCAAGGCGGTGCGCGAACTCACCACGCGCCACGGCTGCCTCATGCTCCTCGACGAGGTGCAGTCGGGCGTTGGCCGCTGCGGCACGCTGTGGGCCTACGAGCAGGAAGGCGTGGTCCCCGACGCGATGGCCATCGCCAAGGGCATCGGCGGCGGCTTGCCCCTCGGCGCCATGCTCACCACCGAGGCCATCGGCGCGGCCCTGCCGTTTGGCAGCCACGGCAGCACCTACGGCGGTAACCCAATGGCGTGTGCGGCAGGCAACGTCGTCATGGACGTCGTCAACGCCCCCGCGTTCCTCGCCCGCATCCGTCACCTCGGCGAGCACCTGCAGGGCCGCCTGCAGCAGATCGCGCGCAACCACCGCAAGGTCTCTGTCGACGTGCGTGGCCGCGGCTTGTGGTTCGGCCTCGAACTCAACGTCGACCTCGCCAAGTTGCCGCGTCAGGCGCTCACGCGTGGCCTCATGCTCAACGTGATCGGCGGCAAGATCGTGCGCATCGCGCCACCGCTCGTCATCGATCAGGCCACCCTCGACGAAGGCCTCGACCTCCTCGACGGCTTGCTGTCGACGGTGGGCGAAGAAGCCACGCGCGTTTGAGCCTCGAGTTGAGCACCGCCGCGGGAGCACCATGAGCACGCAGCACCACCTCGACGTCGCCACCGACGACCTCGCGCACGCCGCCGCCAACGCGTTCGGCGCGCTGTTGCACGACAAAGATGTCGCCAGCATCGACGTCGTCGAGGGCGGCTTGCTCGAGGTGCTGCGGCGCGGTCGTCGGGAACGCCTGCAGGTGCTCGTCGAGGGGGCGTTGTTTGCGCTCCTGCACGAGCAGCTGCTGGGTGCGGCCCACGGTGGTCCGTGGCGTCGTCGTTTGCCGGGCGGTGCGGTGCTCACGGCATCGTTGCTCGTCGACGGGCGCACGGCGGTGTCGGTGCGTCGCGCTGCACCCACCGACGTGTCGCTGCGCCACCTCGTCGAAGAAGGCGTCGTTCCGCATGGTGTCGACGCCGAACTCGTCGCTGCCGTGTGGCAGGGGCAGGGCGTCGTTGTGCTCGGACCTGCACGGGCCGCCGCCCAGCGGTTGGCGGTCGCTGTCGCCCGCAGCGTGGGGACACAGTTGCGGATCGTGGCCCTCGGCGCCGACGTGCCCGCTGGGGCGTGGCCAGCACCCGCCGTTGTCGACGTCGTCGATCGCGCGCACACCGCTGCGGCCCTGGGTGCCGACGTGCTCTTTGCGCTCGATGTGTCGGCGGCCGACGCGGTCCGCCTCGTCGACGCAGCACTCCCGGTGCCGATGGTTCTGTCTGTCGCCGTCACCGCTGTTGAGCTGTTGCACGCCGCGTTGAAGGGCACGCCGCTGCGCGCCCTGGCGGGCATCGCTGCCGTCGTGGCCTGGGACAGCGAGGGCCGCGCCCGTCTCGTCGAACTGCACGGCGAACCGCTCAGCGGCGCCGATGCGTCGTCGTCATCGCCACCACCGTCGTCAGCGGTCGAGGCCATCGCCGCGCCGGCTGCCGCACGCCCCGCACCGTCGTTTGCTCCACCGATGCCCGCGATGCCGTCGTCGTCGTCGTCGTTTGCTGTCGACGACGCGCCGCCCGCCGATTGGGCCAGCGAAGACATCGACGACGACCCGGGCTGGGAACTTGGCAACCTCGTCGAGGGCGTGCGTTCGTCGTCGCCGCCGGCGGGGTCGTTTGATGCTGCGCTCAAGGCCGTTGCCACGCGGCCCACGTTTGCGCCACGCGCGCCCGCAACACACCCGCAGATGGCCACGTTGCGCGGCACCGGCGGCCTCGACCTTGAACCCCCTGGCGGGCCCGCTGGCGTCGACGAGGATCGCGAATGAAAGACAACACCGCCGTCACCGGCATCGCCGACCTGCCAGGACCGCAAAAGGGCAAAGACCCGCTGATTTGCTACCGCGGCGTGAAAAAGGCCTTCGGCAAAAACGTCGTCTACGACGGCCTCGACCTCGACGTGAAACGCGGCGAAACCCTGTGCGTCATCGGGCCGTCGGGCGTGGGCAAAAGCGTCATGCTCAAGCTGCTCACGGGCCTGCTCGACGCCGACGACGGCGACATCTGGTTCGACGGCGACAAGGTCTCTGACTACACCAGCGACACCGAGTACCTGCCCGTGCGTCAGCGCGTGGCGATGGTGTTTCAAGGTGCCGCGTTGTTCGACTCGCTTACGGTGCACGACAACATCGCCTACCCGCTGCGCGAGCAGTTCAACTTCAGCGAAGAAGAAATCTCGCGCCGCGTCGCCGAGAAACTCTCGTGGGTGGGCTTGCCGGGCATCGAGGCCAAAAAGCCTGCGGAGCTGTCGGGCGGCATGCGCAAACGCGTGGGTTTGGCGCGCGCCATCGCCACCGATCCCGAGGTCATCCTCTACGACGAGCCCACCACGGGCCTCGATCCGGTGAACATCCAGCGCATCAACAACCTCATCTTGAGCTTGTCCGACCGCCTGAAGTGCACCAGCGTCGTCGTCACCCACGAGATGGCCACGGTGTTCGCCGTCGCCGATCGCATTGCGTTTGTGCACGACAAAAAAATCGCGGCCATCGGGTTGCCCGAGCAGATGAAGAACTCGCCCAACCGCATGGTGCGCGGCTTCATCTCCGGCGACCCCGGCGCCCTCGACGACTGACCTGCGCGATGAGCATTCCGGTCGCCACCGACGTCGGGATTGCCCTGCGCCGCCTCCTCGACGACGCCGGCCACACCGACCTGTGGTGCGGCGCGCGCGCGATTGCCGACGAACCCATCCACCCCGGCGAACAGGCCCTCTACGTCGGCGTGGCGTCGTCGGTGCGGCGGGCCACTTCCACGGGCCGAGCGCTCGCGCGTGACCTGTTGCGCAACATGGGTGTGGTGCCCGGGCCGATGCTGCGGCGCAGCGGCGGGCAGTGTGCGTGGCCGGTGGGGATGGTGGGCAGCATCGCCCACGACGACGACGTCGCGGTCTGCGTGCTCAGTGGAGGCGGTGTAAACGTGGCCTTCGGCGTCGACGTCGAGCCCGCTTTGCCATTGCCCAAAGAGATCATCGCCGACGTCGCCTGTCACCACCGCGAGCGCGTCTTCGTCGACGGCGATCCGGTGGCTGCGCGCCTGCTGTTTTGCGCGAAGGAGGCGGTGTTCAAGGCCTGCTTCCCCGTCGACGAGCAGTTCCTCGAACACGCCGACGTCGAGCTGCTTGATGCAGCACCAACCCGCCTGACCATGCAGACGTCGACGGGCTGGTTGCTGCACGTGGCGGTCACCCGCGCACCGCGCCTGTTGGCCTGTGCGCGCCTGCAGGGGCGCGCCCCGTAGTCGGAGCCGGCTCAGCCGAGATCGCCGCTCAGCTCCCGCCACAGGCCCGCCACGACGGCCATGCTGAACCCGCCCAGGCAGGCAAAGACCACGGCGGCGAAGGCCCAGCCGGCGATCGGGACAATCAGCGCGAGCACAGCCACACCCGCCGCCACCATCACAGCACACGTCGCCAACGCGGTGGTCTTGAGCGTGAAGCCGACGCGCTGCTTCGACAGCTGCCACGCCTCCTGCAGCGCACCAACGACGCTGCGGTCGCCGAGCACGGCGGCAGGCATCGCCAACGAGCACACCACGCTCGACGCCAGCATCCACGCCACGCTCAGCACGGCGCCCGCGGCGTTGTCGAGCAGCACCAGCACCGGCACCGTCGGCAGAAACATGATCAGCCACGTCAACACGCCCAGGGGCAGCATGCGTCCGCCCGCCGTCCAGCCCTCGCTGAACGAGGCCATCACGCCACGGTGCTCACCGCGCTCCATCTGGTCGTCGACGAGGATCATCGTTGCGGCCGACACCGTGCCGCCCAGGCGAATCGCCAACACGACAACGCCAATGGCCAACAGCACCGCACCCACGGTGCCGACGTCGGCGGCCAACTTCATCAGCGGCACCATCAACGTCGCGCCAGCAGCGCCGACCGCACCCATCACAGCCATGGGCAGCAGGTTGATGCCCAACACCGCAAACAGCGTGGCCATCGACGCCGAGATCGAGCGGCTCACGATCTCCGTCGCGGTCGACGACGTTCGTCGTGGCGGTGGTGGCGCATGCACCTCGACGGGCTCAAGGGCCGACGGCGACAAGCGTGGCAGCGGGACCGCCGCGGTGGTTTTGCGTTGGGCAGCCTGGTAGCGCGCGAAGATCAGCCCGCACGCCTCACACGTCGTCGACGGCGCCTGACGCCACCCGCACTTGGGGCACGCTGCGTGCGTGGGGTTCGGGGTGACGGTCGCGCGAAACGGGTCGATGGTGGGCTGCATAAATGACCTCCGACGACAACAGTCGCGGAGTTCATCGTTCCAAAGCGACGGCCTCGAATGGAAAGCAGAAAACGCAGCAGAAATAGGCAGTTACGCGCCCGTTGGCTTCTTGTATTCGATGATCGCCGACTTCTCGCCGCGCAGCCGGTTCAGCTCGAACTTCATCTGCCCCAACGCCTGCGGGATTTTGCCGAGGGCCGTGAAAAACGCGTAGGTGCGCGCCGCCTCGGCACCAAGCCCACGTCGACGAGCATCGCCGTAGATGCGCCAGAACAGCACCAGGTACGCCGGCGGCACCAACCACGGCGCGACGACGGGCAGGGCCGCACCCCACACCCAGTTGCTGCGGGTTTCGCGTTTCCAAAACCGCAGCGGCGCCTCGCCGTGCAGGCGGCTCACCTGCGCATACGCGTGGCCCGAGCGCACGTTGCGCTTCCACCACTGCGACGCCTTCGTCATGGCGGCGTCGTGCAAGCACATGGGCTCGTCGATGCGCACCACGCGCTTGCCGGTGATCTTCTTCATGCGCACCGCGAACTCGGGGTCTTCGCCGGCGATGAGCTCGGGGTTGTACGTGCCCGTCGCGCGCAGGGCCTCGCAGCGAATCATCACGTTGCCGCCAAAGGCATCGATGTCGCCGACCACGCCGGTCCACTCCACGTTGCACAGCAGGTTGTAGATGCTCGCTTCGGGGTGCCGCTCGGTGAGAATGCCCGTCACCGCCGCGATGCTGTCGTCGTTGCGCAGCGTGTGCGCCGCGATGTCGAACCAGGCGGGGAAGTAGTCGCAGTCGCCGTCGATAAACTGGATCGCCAACAGCTGCGGGTGCTGCTGCTGCAACCACGCCATGCCGGCGTTTCGGCCCTTGGCGGCGGTGAACGGCGGCTCGAGCGCCATCGCGTGCACGCCGAGGCTGTTGGCCAGCTCGACGCTGCCGTCGCTCGAGCCCGAGTCGACGTACACGACGCGTTCGGCGGGCACGTTCGCGCGCGACAACGCCAGCAAACACGTGCGCAGGCGTTCGCCTTCGTTGCGCCCGATGACGACGACACCAACACCATCCACGAGTTCAGCAGCAGCCATGGGGCGCAGCCTACGGCACACGGGCCATGGCTGTCAGCGCGTGGGGGCGGCGACCACCGTGAGCCACTCGCCCAGCACGCGCCACTCGAGCTCCACGCCCGGGTCGAGGGTGACGGCGGGGTAGGCGCGATTGATGCTGTCGAGCACCAATCGTTGCCCCGTGCGCGTCACGCGCTTGATCGAGTGCGTGCACAGCCCGTCTTTGGCGCGGTGCTCCATCAACAAGAAGCGCCCCACGCCCACGTCGACGACGCTGCCGCGAAACAGGCACCACGACCCATCGGGGATCAAGGGCTCCATCGAGTGGCCCATCACCTGCGCCACAAACGGCCGCTCGTCGTCGGTGCGCAGCAACGTCCAGCCCACCACGTCGGCGTGGCGACCGTGGCGCACGTAGCCGGCAGCGGCCTCGAGGTGCAGCACCGGCACGGGGCGCGGTGGTGGCCCGCCGTCGTGGGCGACGAGGGGCAGGTGACCGGGGAGTTGCCGCGGCGGGGAGTCGACGAGCAACTCTTCGGGTTCGACGTCGAGGGCGGTGGCGACGCGCGCGATGGTTTGCAACGTGAGGTTCTGCTTGCCCGACTCGAGACGCTGCAGGTTTTTCAGCGCGATCCCAAGGCGCCCAGCGAGGTCCTCCTGTGTTGCACCCGCGACGCGACGAGCGTGGGCGATGCGCTTCGCCACTCGTGCTTGCAGGTCCAGAAACGAATCAGACATCAGACCGTCTACAGCCCCGAAGAAGACGAACACCATCACCGTTTTGCCAACTTGCCTTGTGCTCTGGCGCGGGCGTGCCAACAGGGTGAACGCAGACCATCATCTATGATGGTCGCTGGGGGAGACCGCCGCATGCTGGACGTTGGCATCCTGTTTATCGACGACGACCCGCTCGTCCTCGAGGCGCTCAAGCGAGCGCTGCGACAGATGCCGTGGCGCTCCACGTTCCTGGCCAACCCCGAGCAGGCCCTCGCGGTGGTCGACAGCGACGCGATCGCCGTCGTCGTCACCGACAACAGCATGCCCGGCCTCACCGGCCTGCAGGTGCTCGAACAACTGCGGCAGAAGAAGCCGTTGGTGCGTCGCGTGCTGCTCACGGGCGATGTCGAGCGCCCCCACGTCGTCGCTGCGGTCGCCGACGGCCTCGTTGAGTGCTGCTTGCCCAAACCCTGGTCGGCCAGCGATTTGCGCGAGCAGCTGTACCGGCTGGCCGAAGAAGCAAGCTCGAAGCATCCGCCTGCGCCGGGGCCGCCCGACGACGACGATGCGCTGAACTGACACCGCACCCCACCGTTTGCGTGAACGCACCAAAAACACGACACTCGCCCCCATGCGCGTCCTGTGTTGTTTGCTGAATTGGCGCACGCCCGACATGACCCTGCAGGCCCTCGACACCTTGCTCGTCGAGGTGAAAGCGCTCAATGCCGAGGCCCCCGGCAGCGCACGCGTCTGCATCGTCGACAACGACAGCGGTGATGGCAGCGAACAACGGCTGCGCGAAGGTGTTGCCAGTCGTGGCGCTGCCGACGTCGTCGAAGTGGTGCAGTCGGGCAAAAACGGCGGCTACGGCTTTGGCAACAACGTCGCGTTGCGCTTGGCTATCGCCCGCGGTGACGACGTCGCCTACCTGCTCAACTCCGACGCCTTCGTCGAAGACGGCGCCTTGCGCACGTTGCTTTTGCACCTGCAGGAAAACCCGAAGGTGGGCATCGCCGGCGGCTACATCCACGGTGTAGATGGCGAGCCTCATCCGGGGGCCTTTCACTATCCAACCATCTGGTCTGAGATCGAGGGCTCGGTCCGCTTCGGTCCGCTGTCGAAGCTGCTGAAGGACAAGATCGTTCCGCGCCCCGTCCCGACGACCACCGAGCATGGTGTCGACTGGGTGCCTGGCGCGTCGATGGTGATACGCACGGCTGTGTTGAAGGATATTGGCCTCTTCGACGAGACTTTTTTCTTGTACTATGAAGAGACCGACTTGTGTCACCGCGCGCGCAACGCCGGTTGGGACATCGCCTTCGTGCGCGAGGCTTCGGTGGCCCACATCGTTGGCGCCACCACGGGCGTGAAAAACCTGCGCAAGCGCACGCCGGGCTACCTGCTCGATTCACGTCGCCACTACTTCCTCAAGCACCACGGCCGCGCCTATTTGTGGGCGGCGAACGCGGCGTATGCGGCGGGCCTCGCCAGCTTTCGTCTCCGTCGACGGTTGCAGCACAAGCCCGAGCAGGATTTCGAGAATGCATTGGCCGATTTCGTCGTGCATTGCGTGAAGCATCCGTGACGGCACACCCCTCGACGCACTGCCCACCGCACCTTTCCTGAGCATCGATGCCCAACGCCCTTGCCTTCCTCGCGCTGTTTGCCTGGCCCGTCGTGTGCCTGGCGGCGTTTGCGCGGTTTCGCGTGCCGGTGGCGGTGCTGGTCTGTCAAATCGGCGCCATGCTGCTGCTGCCGGAAAAGACCGAAATTCGCGTGCCTTTTCAGCCGCTTGGCAAGCAGGAGATGGCGGCGATCGGCACGTTGTTGGGGCTGTTGTTGGTCAGTGCGGGCCGCAAGAAGTTGTGGAAGGCGAAGCCGCTGTGGGGGGCCGAGGCCTGGGTCTTTGTGATCATGCTCGGCGCCTGGGGCACGTCCGACACGAACCAGGAACCGCTCAGCTACGGCATGACCAACCTCGAGTCGTTGACGACGTGGGAGGCCATCTCGGTCGCTGTCGGCGACATCTACACGTACCTCGTGCCGTTCATCATTGGCCGCGCGGTGTTCACCACCCGGGCGGACGCGATCACGCTGCTGCGCTCGTTTCAGGTGGCGGCACTGCTGTATCTTCCGTTTATCGTGATTGAACTCTTGCTGAGCCCACAGATGCACTACTGGGTGTACGGGTTTGCCCAACACGATTTTATCCAAACCATGCGAGGCGGCGGCTACCGGCCGATGGTCTTCACGGGCCACGGTTTGGCGCTGTCGCTGTTCCTCGCGGCGGGCGTGTTGGCGGGCATGGTGCTCACGCTCGCGAAGGCTGCGGGCGTTCTGCGCATCCGTGGGCGCTACCTGTCGGGCTTTCTGCTGCTGGTGCTGATCAGCTGCAAGTCCCTGGGTGCAGCGCTGTTCGCCTTCCTGTTCACCGGGCTGCTGCACCTGCTCACGCCGCGCTGGCAGATGCGCGCGATGGTGATCCTGGCGGCGGTGATTGTGCTGTACCCGGTGTCGCGCGCTGTCGACGTGTTTCCGCACCGAGAGATTGTGCAGTTCGTGAAAGACACGGCCGGTCCCGATCGCGCGCAATCGATCGAGTTTCGCTTCACCAACGAAGAAGCACTCGCGCTGCACGCGTCGAAGAAGCCCGTGTTTGGCTGGGGCCGCTACCGCCGCTCCATGCTGTTCATTCCGTTTCGTGAAACGCCCGTGTCGGTCGCCGACGGCTTCTGGATCGCCATCTACGGCCAACGCGGTGCGGTCGGCTTTCTCGCGCTGTTCGGCCTGCTGCTCACGCCGGTGTTCTTCCTGCGGTCGCGGATGAAGCGGATCGTGAACCGCGAAGATCGGTATCTGCTGGTTGGCCTCACCTGCATCGGTATGATGTATACAGTGGATTTGTTGCCAAACGGCTTGTTTACCAACTACCCCGTCTTCTTTGCCGGCGCCCTCATGGGGCTGATTCGCGGCATGACCACGAACCCTGCGCCTGCGGCAGTGACAGCGCCACGTGCACCAACACCACTGCCGACGTCGTCGGTGAGCGGTGCGGTCCCGGTGGCCTTTGGTTCTGGTCCGATCACGACCCCTGAAACTCCGCGCAAGCGGTGAGCGTGTTGATGCACCCGTCGAAGATTGTCCTCGTGCTGGCAGCGTTGTTGTCGACGCTGTGCGTGTCGTGTTCCGAGGCGGCGCACGACCCCCTCGACTTCGGCGCGGCCCACGCGAAGAAGCCCGTCGTCGAGGCGAAGGC
This sequence comes from Myxococcota bacterium, assembly GCA_044349155.1. Classification (GTDB taxonomy): domain Bacteria; phylum Myxococcota; class UBA727; order UBA727; family VGSZ01; genus VGSZ01. Next base: position 1,736 of record JBIKRQ010000144.1, on the reverse strand, counting down.
GCCACCAGCGCCGCAGGTGCAGGCCAAGGCGTTGATCGCGCCGTCGCACAGCTCGGGGGTGGGCACGAACCTCGTCGAGGTCAGCGAGTACGGCGCGAGCTGGCCGTTCAAAAACGCCTTCAAGCAGGCGCGCGGTTGGATCAGCACCGACGGCAAAGCGTGGGACGACGGTCGCACAGTCGCCGTCAACGAACGCGGCTGGGTCACGTCGTTGCAGGCGAACCAGAAGGCCCGTGCGCTCGTCATCTGGGGCGAGGGCCTGCAGTTTCCTGCGGGCACGTGGCAGGTGCGCTGGAAGGGCACGGGTACCATCGACTTGTGGCCCCAGGGCGGCGTGTCGTCGTCGACGGGTGAGGGCAGCGCCAACTTCTCGGCCGACTGGAAAAAGGGCGGCATCGCCATCACGGTCACGAAGACATCGGCGTCTGACCCCATCCGCGACATCGAGGTGTTTGCCCCAGGTGCCGAAGCATCGACGTCGTCGTTTCACCCGGCATGGCTCGAGGGCCTCAAGGGTTACGGCACGCTGCGCTTCATGGATTGGATGAAGACCAACCAGTCCACCATCGTGACCCCAACAGACCGCCCCGTCGTCAACGACGCCCGCTGGCTCGACAAGGGCGTGCCCGCCGAGGCCATCTTCGAGTTGTGCAACGTCGCGGCCACCGATTGCTGGATCAACATCGGCCACACCTGGAACGACGAGCTCGTCGAGGCCGTGGCCGTCGTCGCGCGCGACACGCTGCAGAAGAACCGCCGCCTCTACGTCGAGAGCAGCAACGAAGTGTGGAACGGCATCTTTCCGCAGGCCACGTTCGCGAAGAACCGTGCCGTCGCCGCCGAAATCAGCACCGACGCCTTCGAGGGCCAGATGCGGTGGCACGCGCGTCGGTCACTGCAGGTGCACGCGATCTTCGACCGCGTCTTCGGCGCAGAAAACACCCGCGTCGTGCGCGTGCTCGGTGGCTGGGCGGCGAACGCGTGGTCGACGGGCATCATGCTCGACGAGATCGAAAAGAAGGGCGGTGTCGTCGACGCCGTGGCCATCGCTCCCTACTTCGGCAACGCCCTGGGCGAGCCCGAACAGCGCACCATGGTGCAGGGCCTCGACGTCGCGGGCTTGATGAAAAAGCTCGAAGCCGCCGTCGACGAGTCGTTGGGCTGGGTCGCCGAGCAGAAGAAAGTGACCGACAAGTACAAGACCTGGCTCGTCGCCTACGAAGGTGGGCAGCACCTCATGGGGGTGGGGCCCGTCGCCGAGGATGCGGCCATCAACACCCTCTTCGACAACGCCAACGCGAGCCCGTTGTTGAAGCCGATCTACGCCCGCTACCTCGCCGGCTGGAAGGCCAGCGGTGCAGGTCTGTTTCTGCACTTCAACGACGTCATGCGGCCCACCAAGTACGGTCGTTGGGGTGCTCGGCAGTTTCAGACGCAGCCTCGGGCTGAGGCGCCCAAGTACGATGCGCTCATGAGTTTCATCGAGGCCACACCCCGCTGGTTTTGATCAACGTCGGCTTCGACTGTGCGTGCCCGCGTCCGCGCGTCGCGCACTCCGGGTCTCCGCGCTGCTGCTCGCAGCACGCGCACCAACGTCCGCGGCGCCCGCAGGAGCGCGACCCGCTGTGCGCTGTTCGCACCAGGGTGGTGGTAGGGCGGGGCGACGTCTCCGAGGACAAGCGGCGCAACCACCCGAAATGTCAAAGCAAAAGCGCGCGGGGGTGCAGGGGGCCGCC
>JBIKRQ010000529.1:0-3981 GCA_044349155.1 Myxococcota bacterium | reverse complement strand
GCAGCCCCGAGGACGACAACGAGAGCAACAGCGGATTTCAGGGCGCGCATGGCAACTCCACAAGTGCAGGCAAACAAGCAATGAGCCAGCGCACACGGATGCAACTGGCTGAGAATGCAGCGATTTCAGCGCAGAACGCGCGTCATTTCCACAACAGCGCGCCGCGGCCGCGGGCGTAGATGTAGCCCACGCCGAGCACGGCGAAGAAGCTGCCCATCGCCATCAGGCCATGCCACTTCAGCTCGCGGATCTGCACGGCCCACGGGTAGAAGAACAAGCCCTCGACGTCGAAGATCAGAAACAGCATCGCCACGAGGGCAAAGCGGATCGGCCAGCGGGCTTCGGTTTTCTGCGGCTCAGACACACCGCACTCGTAGCTCTTCTGCTTCATCGGCGACGGCTTCGACGGCGACAACTGGCCGGCGAGCAGCAACAACACCGAGACGAGACCGAAGGCGGTGGCGGCGTAGAAGGCGAGCATTCCGATGGGGGTCATGGGCCCGGGTTAGCGTCGTCACGCCGCGCTGTCCACGGGCTGTTCTGCTCCGTCAGGCGAGGTCGGCGCGCTCGTTGGCCCGCCACAGGTACCAGCTCGCCACGCTGCGAAACGGGCGCCACGCTTCGGCCCGCGCGGTGAGTTCCTTCGCCGTCGGCAGCGCGTCGCCGCCATACAGCCGCTGAAAGCCCTTCTTCACGCCGTAGTCGAGCACCGGCAGCACGTCGGGGCGGCCCAGACGAAACATCAGCAGCATCTGCACGCTCCACGGGCCGATGCCGCGGATCACGGTCAGGCGTAGCACGATCGCGTCGTCGTCGAGGTCGTCGAGCTCCGGCGTGTCGGGGATGGTGCCGGCAACAACGTGGGTGGCGAGGTCGATGAGGGCTGCAGACTTGGCCCCCGACAGACCCACCCCTCGCAGAGCTGTGACGTCGAGGGCGAGCACTTCCTGTGGCGTGGGGAGCCCCGCTGCCCCCAGCGTGCACAAACGGGCGTGGATGGTGGCGGCGGCTTTGCCGGTGAGCTGCTGGCCGACGATCGAGTGCGTGAGCGCGCGGTAGACGCCGTGGTGGGCCTCGAGGGGCTCCACCACGAGGCCGTAGGCGCCCATGTGCTCGATGTGGGCACCCAGGATCGGGTCGGCGGCGATCAGGGCGTCGCGGGGGGCAACAGCGCGAGCGGTCGGCTTTCGTCGGCTTGTCATTGCAACCTCGTCGTCAGCAGGGCTTGTAGCGCAGAGGGAAACCGATCGTAGAGTGCGCGCGTGCGCGTCCAGCTGGGGCCTTTTCTCCTCGAGCGACCGATTGCCCGCGGCGGAATGGCCGAGGTCTGGCGCGGCGTGCACGAGCGTGACGACGTGCCGGTGGCGGTGAAAGTGCTCATGGGCGCGCATGCCCGCGACGACGCCTTCGTCCGCGCGCTCAACAACGAAATCCACGCCGTCGCCCGCCTCGATCATCCGGGGATCATCGTGTTGTACGACCGCGGCACCGTCACCGACGACGCGGCGGCCAGCAGTGGTGGTCGGCTCGTGGCGGGCAGCCCGTGGGTCGCGATGGAAATGTGCAGCTACGGCGCGTTGTCGCCGCGGCGTTTTCCGCTGCCGTGGTCGACGACAAAGACGTTGTTGTTGGCGTTGCTCGATGCGTTGGCCCACGCCCACGCGCGCGGGGTGGTGCACCGCGATCTCAAGCCCGGCAACATCCTGCTGTGTGCGCCCGACGACGAACGCGCGGGCCTGAAGCTCTCCGATTTCGGCATCGCCCAACCCCTCGGCCTCGTCGACGACGATGCGGGTGCGGGCCGCGCTCACGCCTGGTCGGGCACGCCGCGCTACATGGCGCCCGAGCAGTTCAACGGCGTGTCGCGCGAGCTCGGGCCGTGGACCGACCTGTATGCGTTGGGCTGCCTCGCGTTTCAGATGGCGAGCGGGCAGGCGCCGTTTTCGGGCGACCCGCTGCGCCTCGCGGTGGCCCACTGTCACGACGTGGTGCCGTCGCTGGCCGACGTCGCTGGCTATCCCGTTGGCTACGAAGCCTGGGTGCTGCGCCTGCTCGAAAAACGCCCGCGCGATCGCTTCGCCACCGCCGCCGACGCGGCCTGGGCGCTGCAGGGTTTGAGCGCTGGCCTCGACGACGACGCGCCCCACAACTGGCAAGAGGTGTTGCGCGAGTTGCGGCCACGGCCGTTGTTTGCGACCGACGAAACAGCGGCGATCGCCGTCGACGATACCCACGCTGGCGACGCCCCCCGCCGCGGGGCGTTGCTCGATCTGCCGTCGCTGCAGTCGATGACGATGTCGTCGTTGCCGAGCACGCACGCGCGCGACGACAGCACGGGGCCGATGGCAGCTCCGGTGTTCGACGCCGTCGTCGATGGCCACGTTCGCGGCCACAACCAGGCCGCCCAACGCGAAGCACCCACGGCGATTTTTCGTCGCCTGCCGCTGTCGATGTTGCCGCCGCCTTTCGTCGATGCCTCGCCCGCCGCGGCCATCGGTGACGACGACCCGTTCGCCGTCGCGTTGCGTGAACCGCAGCGACTGCCGTCTGTTGAAGAGCCCGAAGATCCAACGATGGCGGGGCCATTGCCGTCGTCGTCGAGCGGGGCGGCCATCCCGCGTCTCGACGACGATCACCGCCCGCGTGCCCCGGCCGCCGTCGCCCCCATGCCGTCAACGTGGCGCCGCAGCGATGGTGCTGACGACGTCGCCGCCCCCACCCGCCTGCATCTGCTGGGGGCAGGGCTTGGCCTGTACGGGTTGCGTCGCGTGCCGTTTGTCGATCGCGTTGTCGAACGCGACCGCCTGTGGGCGCAGCTTGTGAGTGCGGCACCGCACCACCGCGTCGTCGTCGTGCACGGGGCTGCTGGCATCGGGCGCAGCCGGCTGTTGGCGTGGTTTGGCGAGCGCGCGGCCGAGCTTGGTGCGGCCACCACGTTGCGCGCGGGTCATGGCCCTGGCGGTGGTCCCCTCGACGGACTCGCAGGGGCGTTGGCGCGTGCGGTGCGCCTGCCCGTGCGCGGTGACATCGCGGCGGCGTTGGCCGGCGGGTTCATGAAGGCCGCGTTGCCGCAGCTGGCCGACGACGACGGCCGGCAGTTGGCGCGCGTGTTGATGGGCACCAGCGACGCTGCCGATCTCGAGCGCCGAGACGATGTGGTGCTCAAGGCGTTGGCCGCGTTGTCGCCCGAGCGCCGCGCGCTGGTGTTGCTCGACGACGCCCACCTCGGTGACGACGCGATCGCCTTCGCGCAGCGGCTGGTGGCCCGGTCCACGACGTCGAGCGAGGCCATCGTGTTGGTGCTGGCCGTCGCCGACGAAGCCCTCGTCGAGCGGGCCCACGCCCACGCGGCCGTCGTCGATCTGGAGCGCGATCCGCGCGTGGTGTCGCTGTCGCTGCGGCCGTTGCTGCCGGTCGATCACCGCCGTCTTGTCGAGGATCTGCTGGGGCTCGAGCCCGGTCTCGCCGACGTGGTGGCCACACGCACGGCAGGAAACCCGCGCTTCGCCGTGGAACTTGTGGGCGACTTCGTGGAACGCGGCGCGCTCGAACTCGCCCCGTCGGGCTTTGCCTTGCGCCGTGGCGAGGCGGCGACCTTGCCCGACACCGTGCACGCGGCGTGGTCCAAGCGCTTGTTGCGCCTGCTGTCGACGTTGCCGGGTGATGCGCGTCATTGCCTCGAACTGGGCGCTGTGCTCGGTGCCGACGGCGACACCGCCGCGTGGATCGCGGTGTGCGAAGCCGCTGGCATCAACAGCGCGCGCGACGTGGTGGAGCGCCTGGTCGATGCGCTGGAGCGTGCGCGCTTTGTTGTTGTCGATCCGCCTGGTTCGGCGCGCTTCAGCCACGCGATGGTGCGCGAGTCGATGTTGCGCCTCGCCGACGACGAGGGCCGCCTGCAACAGCACCACCGCAGCGTGGCGTCGTGGTTGGCCACGCGGCCTGGCCAGCGCAAACAGGAGCGCCGCGGTCGGCACCTGC
>JBIKRQ010000143.1:0-14770 GCA_044349155.1 Myxococcota bacterium | reverse complement strand
GGTTGAGGCCCACGACGTTCACGGGCACAGCACGGTTGTCGACGCTGCCGTCGCCGAGCTGGCCCGTGTTGTTCTGGCCCCAGCAGCGCACCGCACCGGTCGCGGTGAGGGCACAGCTGTGTGAGTCGCCGGCGGTCACGGCAATGATGTTCTCAAGGCCAACAACGTCGACGGCTGTACGTTCGTTGACGTCGCTGTCGTTGCCGAGCTGTCCTGCACCGTTGCTGCCCCAACACATCACGCCGCTGGTCGACGTGACCACGCACGTGTGCACAAAGCCGCCCGCGATCTGGTCGTGACGCAGGGGCACACAGCCCGAAGTGTCGACGTCGCACGCGTCGCTGCAGCTCGGAATGCCCACCGTGTCTTGTAAGCAGCTGCTGACCACCGCCCCATCACAGGCTTCGCCGTCGTCTACGACGCCATCGCCGCAGACCGCCGCTTCGCCCTCGCCTTCGCCCTCGCCCTCGCCTTCACCTTCGCCCTCACCGCTGTCGTCGTCGTCGTCGTCGTCGTTGCGATCGGGGCGACCGCTGTCTTCGACACAGTCGTCGGCGCAGACGGGCGCGCAGCCCGCCGCAGCGACGACCAACACACCAACCGCGAGGGCAAGGGAACGCAGCATCCAGCTCTCCTGTGAAAATGTTTCATGAATGTGGTAACGCCTCAGCCGCTCGCCGAACACGACAGGTGTCATGGTCCGCCATCACCTTGTTTTTACAGCAGATTTGGCGAGGCGTTTGCGGCGGACCGAGCCGTGGCCACGACCGCACTCCGCCAGGCGACCCCTTTACGTCGACGGGCTGCGCGTGCAGTGGCATCGGCCTACGCGTCTTTCGTGACCCACCCAGGAGCAGACAACATGACCGGTCCCCTCAACCTGAATGGCAAGGTCGCCCTCGTCACTGGCGTCTCCGACGACGTCGGCTTCGGCTGGCACATCGCCAAGGCGCTGCAGGCAGCGGGTGCCGAGATCATCTTGTTGAGCCACCCGCGCGTCACGTCGATCGTCGAGCGTTTCCTCACCCGCGACAAGTCGGCCCCCGAGCGTGTGTTGCCCTTTGGCGTGGCGGGCGAGTTCAAGCCCAAAGCCCTCATCGGCTGCGACGTCGGTGCCGACACCCTCGCCGACATTCCCGAAGAGCAGCGCGGCGACAAGGGCTACGACGGCAAAGACGTGAGCATCGAAGGCGCGTTCAAGGCCGTCGCCGAGCTCACGCCCCACGTCGACATCGTCATCCACTGCGTCGCGTTTTCGCCCGAGATCTCAAAGAGCCTGCCCGAGGTGAGCCGCAAGGCCTACCTGATGGCGCAGTCGGTCTCGTCGTACTCGCTCACCGCCCTGGCGCGTGCGGCGGCCCCGCTGATGAAGGGTCGCGAAGGCAGCATCGTCGGCCTCAGCTACATCGCCAGCGAGCGCGCGGTGGCGTTTTACGGCGGCGGCATGTCGGGGGCGAAGGCCAGCCTCGAGAGCGACGCGCGTTTGCTCGCCTGGTTCCTCGGCGAAGAAGGCCACCGCGTGAACATCGTGTCGGCGGGTCCGTACGCGTCGCGCGCGGCCAAGAGCATCGGCGCCATCGGCGAGATGATCGACAGCACCGCCAAGAAGTCGCCGCTGCGTCGGGCCATTGACGCCGACGACGTCGCCAACGCCGTGATGTTCTTGTGCTCCGACCTGTCGCGCAACGTGACGGGCACCACGATGTACGTCGACGCCGGCTACCACGCGATGGGTGCGTGACTCGAGCCTCGAAGACAAACCGGCTTTGCGGTTTGTCGCCGAGGCGAGTCTCTTGAGGGGTGGGCGGGGAAACTTCCCCGCCGATCAATCGCTTCGCGCAGCACACCTCGCCACCGACCAGCGCAGCTGGCGGTGGCGTTGTTGTTGGCGCCGTGTGAGAGCTTGCCGGCTCCGTCGTCACACGTGCGGGAAGCGTCGGCGTGAAGCGATCACAGTGCGCTGTCGCCGCGCTCACCAGTGCGGATGCGCACGGCGTCTTTCAGCTCGAAGATGAAGATCTTGCCGTCGCCGATGCGCCCGCTGCGCGCGGCTTTCTCGATCGCATCGACACACCGATCGACGAGCGCGTCCTCGACGACGACCTCCACTTTCACTTTCGGCACGAAATCGACGACGTACTCGGCCCCTCGGTACACCTCGGACTTGCCGCGCTGCCGGCCAAAGCCCTTCACCTCGGTGACGGTCATGCCGCCCACGCCCAGGGTTTCGAGCGCGTCTTTGACGTCGTCGAGGCGAAACGGGCGGATGATGGCTTCAATCTTGTGCACGGCGGTCTCCTCGGCGGGTCGTCGGTGGGCGTCGGTTCTTTGACGTCGTGGCATTGCGCTGCGTCGAAACGGACACGTGGCCAACGACGCCCGGCAGCTTTGCAGATCAGTGACGTCGAGAGGTTGCGTTTGCGGGCCGAGAAGGTGAAAACAAGCCCGTATGCCCACACGACGGGACTCCGGCTCCAATCTCCAATGCTCCTTCTGCGGCAAAAGCCAGCGGGAGGTGAAGAAGCTCATCGCCGGACCTACGGTCTACATCTGCGACGAGTGCATTCACCTGTGCAACGACATCATCGCCGAGGACGCCGCCGAGCGGACCCAGCATGAGGCGCTCGCACTCCCCACGCCGCACGAGATCCGCGACTTCCTCGACCGCTACGTGATTGGTCAAGACCACGCGAAGAAGGTCCTCAGCGTCGCGGTCTACAACCACTACAAGCGCATCAACGCCAAGCAGGCGCAAAAGGGCACCAAGCCCGAGATCGAGCTCAGCAAGAGCAACGTCATGATCATCGGGCCGACGGGCACGGGCAAAACCCTGCTCGCGCAGAGCCTGGCGCGCCTGCTCAAGGTGCCGTTCACCGTCGCTGATGCCACCACGCTCACCGAAGCGGGCTACGTCGGCGAAGACGTCGAAAGCATCATCCAGAACCTGCTGGCTGCGGCCGACAACGACGTCGAGCGCTGCGAACGCGGCATTATCTACCTCGACGAGGTCGACAAGATCGCTCGTCGTGGTGATGGTCCGTCGGCCACGCGCGACGTGTCGGGCGAAGGTGTTCAGCAGGGCTTGCTCAAGCTGATCGAGGGCACGCGCTGCAACGTCACGCCACGCGGTGCCAAGAAGTACGGGCAGCAAGAAGCCACCATCCAGATCGACACGAGCAACATCTTGTTCATCGTCGGTGGTGCCTTCGTCGGCATCGAGCAGATCATCGAGCGCCGCACGGGCACGCGCGCCATCGGCTTTGGTGCGGCCAACAGCGATGGCCCCAGCAAGAAGGAAAAGCGGCTTGGCGAGGTCCTGCGCGACGTCACCACCGAAGACCTCACGCGCTTTGGGCTCATCCCCGAGTTCGTTGGCCGCTTGCCGGTGATCGCCACGTTGAACGACATGGCCGAAGAAGACCTGATGCACATCCTCACGCAGCCGAAAAACGCGCTGGTGAAGCAGTATCAGAAGCTGTTTTCGATCGAGGGCGTGAAGCTCACGTTCACCGACGGTGCGCTGCGCGTGGCGGCTCGTGAGGCCATCAAGCGCAAGGCGGGTGCTCGCGGTCTGCGGGCCATCCTCGAAGGCGCGATGCTCGACATCATGTACGAGGTGCCCTACCTCGACGGCATCTCGGAGTGTTTGATCACCGAAGACGTGATCATGAAGCACGCAGCGCCCACGCTGACCTTCGAGAAGAAGCAGTCCGCCTGAGCTGACGGAGTCGTCGTGCGGACCCGTTGGCTGTCTGCCGAGACGTTGAACGACACTGACTTTGTACCGATCGCCGAGTTGCAGCGGGCACCGGCGGTCGGTTTTCGTTCGTTGCTGACGGCAGGCGAGGCGTCGTCGTGGGCGCAGGCGGTGTTGGCCGCGTCCGACCAGCTCGTGGATGACTTTGGTGGCGAGCAGCAGGCCCTGGGGCGCGCGTTTTACACGCACCTCGAGACCGGGGCGGCCAGCACCTATTTCGCGCAGCAGGCGGCGTCTGACGCGCTCGTGGAGCGGGTCTTGCCCGGTATGCAGGCGCGCACCATCGCGCTGTTGGCGCGGCTGGTGGGTGGGGTGGTGCGTCGACGTCACGGCTTCTGCGGGCCGGGCGTGCATGTGTTTTCACCGGGCGAGAAGGTCGCGCGCGTGGGCGGCGTGTACCACTACGACCTCGAGGGCCTGCCCCTGCGTGAACGGCAGTGTGGTGTCGACGGTGGTGCGCGCGCGGTGTCGCTTGTGTGGATGTTGCAGCAGGCGACAACACGCGGCGGGCTCACGCTGTTTCAGCAGCAGTACCGCGGCAAAAACTGGGACATGGAGCGCACGCCGCACACCTCGTCGACGACGACGCGCGCGTTGGCTGGTGATGCCTTGTTGTTCTCGAGCTACCGGCTGCACCGCATCAACGGCTTCGCGGGCGCTGCTGCGCGTGTTTCGATCACCGCACACGCCGTCGAGGTCGATCGCGGCGTGTGGGAGTGCTGGTTCTGAGCGCATTACCTGGTGCTGACGGGTTGCGTCGGTCGACGTGACATCGCAGAGCCGAGCGCATGGAAGTCGTGCTCCACGCCATCGATGTTTTTCGCCACCTCGATCAGTACCTGGCCACGCTCGTCGCCGAGCAGGGGGTGTTGATCTACGCGATCTTGTTCGCGGTGATCTTTTGCGAAACGGGCCTGGTGGTCACGCCGTTTTTGCCGGGCGACTCGTTGCTGTTCACTGCCGGCGCCCTCGCCGCCACGTCGACAGCGGCCACCCTCGATGGCCATGGCGGCTTGCACATGGGCCTGGTGCTGCCGCTGTTGATCGTCGCTGCGGTGCTTGGTGACGCCGTCAATTTTGCGATCGGCAGTCGGCTTGGGCCAGCGTTTCTCGAGAAGGAAAAAGTACCGCTGATCAAGAAGGCGCACCTGCAAAAGACGCAGGAGTTCTATGCGCGCCACGGCACCAAAACCATCGTGCTCGCGCGCTTTGTGCCCATCGTGCGCACCTTCGCGCCGTTCATCGCGGGCATCGGCAAGATGCAGTACCGCACGTTCGCCACGTTCAACGTCGTCGGGGCCATCGCCTGGGTCGCCATCTGCGCCGGGGCGGGCTACTTCTTTGGCAACATCCCCGTCGTCAAAAAGAACTTCGAACTCGTTGTGCTCGGCATCATCGCTGTCAGCGTGCTGCCGATTGCGATCGAGCTGTTCAAGGGCTGGCGTGCTGGCCCCACGTCGTCGAACGCGGCCTGAACCCGCACACCTTGTCGAGCTTCCCGCAGTCTGCGTAGGCTGCGAGCAGGGGAGTTCATCATGGATGTTCAACGCAAAAGCGTCAGCGTGACGACGACGCAGACGTCGTCGCTCGCACCGCCACCGCCACCAGTTGCCGATGACGACGCAATGTCGCTCGAGCAGCTCACCACATCAGCACCCGTCGACACGCTGGTGAAATCGTCGTCGTCGCTGGGTCAGGCCAGGGGCACGAGCGGTGTGAGTCGCGAAAGCATCGCCGGCGCGGCGCGCGGCGATGTTGGGCCGGGTGTGTCGTCGTTGCAGGGCCAGCTCAACGCGCTGCATGTGCAGCCACCGCTCAAGCTCGATGGCGACTTTGGTCCACGCACCGAGGCGGCCCTCAAGCAGTTTCAGGTGGCGCACAACCTGCCGGTCACTGGCGTGGTCGACGACGCCACGCGCGCCGCGATCGATGAAGGCATGCGTACCGGTACGTCGGCCCTGCCAGCGCCGCGCGCGCCGGCTGCCGTCGTTCCAAAACACCAACTCGACGCCAACGGCACCGTCGATGGCGTGCCCGTGATGGACCAAAACAAGCTCCCCCGGACACAGCTTGGCGAGAGCAAAGACGCCACGATGTCGGGACAGGGCTGCGTCCTCACCGCGTTTGCGATGGTGGCCTCGAAGCTGAAAGGCGAGGTCCAGGACCCCGTCGCGCTCAACGACGCGTTTCGCGAGCAGGGGGCCTTCGAGCGCGGCTCAGGCAGGCTCAAGGTCGGCGACGCTGCGCAGTCGCTCGGGCTCAAGGCCGACAGCGTCAAGATCCACGATCCAGGTGCGTTGTCGGCACTCGACGCATCGCTGCGAAGCGGTGAGCCCGTGATGGTCCGCGTCGACTACAAAGGCGACGCAGACGGCGACCACACCATTGTGCTGACCCGCCGCAACCCCGACGGCTCCTACAGCGGCATCGATCCCGCGGGCGGTGGCTCGGTCACCATGCGTGCCGACGTGAACGGCAATCTCGTCGGCGATGGGTGGCGCCACTACAGCGCCACCGCACTCACCTTTGTCTCGAAGCCCGACGACTTCGGCCTCGGCTGACGTCGACGTTCTTTCCTGTTTCTGGAGGGGTTGATGAAGAAGATCGTTGTCTGTGTGGCGCTCATTGGGGCTGCTGCGTGCTCAGAACCAGCACACGAGCCCGCACCGTCGTCGGCTCCGGTCGCCGCCACGGTGCCTGTGCCGTCGGCGCCGGTTGTGCCCGCGACGTTGCCCACGCCAGCGAAGCCGGTGGTGGGGCCGAAGCTCACGGCACCGCCAGCGGGCGTGCCCCAGGCGTTGTTCGACGTCGCGGCAAAGCACAACGACGAGCCTGGCGGCGACGAGCTGACCGCTCGGCTTCGCAAACGAGCCGTCGAGTTGCGCACGGCTTGCGACCGGCGTTCGGTCGAGGCCGAGCCCTTGTGCGACAACGCCTGGTACTTGAGCTGCTCGGCCGGCGAGGCGCAGGAATTCTGGCTGAGCGGCTTTGAAGGCAACACCGCGATCTACTCGAAGGATGATCCTCCGCGCGAGTACTTCCGCATCAACTACGTCGACGAGGGCGGTTGGAAGGTCGACGCCAAAGGGTGCGGCGGGGCTGCGTACTTCGAGGAACCGTGGGCGAAGCAGCCAAAGCCGAAGGTGCAGTACTGACGACGTTGCAGATCGTCGCTGGCACAAGAAAAACGCGCGCCGAGGGCGCGCGTTTTTTGTGCTCTGCCGGCGGCTGGTTGCTCAGGGCATGACGCAGACGCTGGCCGGGCCGTTGTTGCCGGCGTTGGCGTTCGCTTCGCAGGAAGCACCGTAGGGGCAGTCAGCGTTGCTGGCGCAGGGGATGGTGCAGACGTTGTCGCCGCACACGGCACCCGCACCGCACAACGCACCGGTGAACTGGTTACAGCCTGCAGCGCTCTCGAGGCTGCGAAACGCCTGGCAGCTCATGGTGTCGGCGGCGGCGTTGTCGGGGACGCACTGGCGACCCAGCAGCACGCCATCGGCCGACACGTCCTCGCAGGCCGTGCCCGACGGGCAGACCTGGCCGGCGCTGCAGTCGAGGCCGCAGCCGCGGTCGGTGACGAAGGCGTTGACGCGGATCGACAAGCACAGGTTGCCCGCACCGCATTCGTTGTCGCTCTGACACGGCGCGCACACCGCGTCGTCGGCGACACAGGTGCGGGTGGCGGTGTCGCACACTTCGAGGGCGCCGCAGTCGCTGTCTTCGAGGCAGTCGACGCAGAGCTCGTCGCTGGGGTCGCACACGCCGCCCACAAAGCAGCGGCCGGTACCGGCACATGAGGCGCGGCAGGTGTTGGTGTCGTCGCAGGTGAGGCCGAAGGCGCAGCCGGCGTCGGCGTCACACTGCTCGCAGCTGCCCACTGCGTTTGCTGTTTCGCCCACACACACCGGCGTGCCGCCGCCGCAGTCGCCGTTGTCGAGGCAGCCGTCGACGCACACGCTGTTGAAGCACGCCGTCCCGCGGTCGCAGTCTCCACCATCGACGCACGACGGCAGGCACGCGTTGTTGCGGCAGACATCGCCGTCGTTGCAGCGGCTGTCGTCGTTGCCGCAGCCCACCACGCACGCTGCGTCTTCACAGCGCGAGCCGAGGGGGCAGTTGTCGACGGGGAGAGCGCGGCAGCCAAGCACGCATTGACCATCGCGGCAGGTGTCGTCGGCACCGCAGTCGCGGTCGCTGCGGCAGCCTTCGACGCAGGCGTTGTCGGTGCAGATGGTGCCGATGTCGCATTCGGCGTCGACGCGACACTGCACGCACACCTCGTCGGCGCACACACCACCGACGCAATCGTCGTCGTTGGCACAGACCGTCACGCAGGCGCGTTCACGGCAGCCTTCGCCGCCAGCCACGTCGCAATCGTCGTCGACGAGGCAGTCGAAGCAGCCGCCGTTGTCGCCGAAGGCCGCGTCGCACTCGGGGGTTTCTGTGGGGCAATCGCGGCCACTGCGGCAGCCGTCGACGCAAGCGGTGTCGACGCAGATGGTGCCAAGCGTGGGGCAGTCTTCGTCGCCGTTGCAGGCAGGCTCACCTTCACCTTCGCCTTCGCCTTCGCCTTCACCTTCACCTTCGCCGACTTCGCCCTCTCCTTCACCTTCGCCTTCACCCTCGCCGACTTCGCCTTCACCTTCGCCCTCGCCCTCGCCCTCGCCTTCGCCCTCGCCCTCGCCTTCCTCGCCTTCACCTTCGCCTTCTGGCGAAGGCACGCCGGCCCCGCAGCCCACGGGGAAGCACGCAGCGAACACGACAACGAGTGGCAGAAGCAGCGAGCGCATCGGACCTCCAGAAACACATCGGTCTGTGCATCGCCGATCGCCTGCGGCACGAAAACACGTAAAGCGCTGACACGCCGCGCAACGCCCACAGCACGCACGGGCGCAAAACGAAACTGCCGCACGGGGCGGCAGCGTGTATCGACTCGAAAAGTCGTCGCTTTTTGGCGCGGGCTCTCAGCCGAGGTGCAGCACGGTTTCGCGGCGTTCGGCCCAAACGGTGTCGTCTTCGATGCTCTCAGTCGTTCTCAGTCGTTGGCGAAGCGACGACGGTGGTTGAGCAGCAAGAAGGCTTCCTTGGGGTTCAAGCCGCTCTTGGTGGTCTCTTCAGCGAAGTCGGCTTCGAGCTCGAGGGGAGACTTCTGCTGCAGCACGGCTTTGTCGTCGGTGACGGCGCGCAGCTTCTTGCGGTCGGCGCGCTCGGCCTCAAACCCTTTGAAGTCCTTGGCGATGAACTCGGTGTGGCCTTTGACCTGCTCGGCGTTTTGACGCTTGAGCTCGTCGATGTGGGCCGAGGCCGCGACGTCGGACCAATCGAGCGTGGCCATGAAGCGCAGCGCGTCGTGGCTGAAGCAGTTGCGGTGGTGGTGGCAGTGGTAGGCCAGCACCGTCTTGACGTCGGTGGTTTGCACACCAGCGCGCTTGAGCAGCCCCTGCAGGTCGGCCGCCGACAGCTGCGTGCCATTGGCGTGGTGACGCTCGAGGGTGGCGTGGGCATCGCGGGCCGCCCCGCTGCGCTTCAGGCACGCCTGCACGTCGGCGAGGGACACATCGGGGATCTGCGACAGATCGACCGGCGCCGAGGTGACCGGCGTAGCCCGCGTAACTGCTTGTTTTTGCTTGATATCGATCATGGCAAAAGCTCCACGGTCAGCATAGCGGGCGCGGAGCGTTTTTGGCGGCAGATCGACGCCACCGTGGAGGTGAGCCACGCGGTTTTCTCGCCAGGGCCGACACTTCTGGCAGGCTGCAGCGATGTCGTCGTCGTCTCCGAGCCGCGAGCCATCGCAGGCGTTGCTGGTGCTCACGAGCGAACGCGTGCCGTTGACGCTGCCGCTGGCAGGCATCGGCGAGCGCGCGATCGCCTCGATGGTCGACGCGCTGTTCATCGTGCTGCTGCTCGTGACGTTGTTGTTCACCTACAACCTCGTCGGCAAAGGCGACCTCGAACGCGATGTGGCGCAGGCGACGACGACGATGTTTCTCGTCATCGGTGGGCTCACGCTTGCGGGCATCGTGCTGTACGACGTCGTCGCCGACGTGTTCTTCGGCGGGCGCACGCCGGGCAAGCGCGTGGCGGGCCTGCGCGTGATCGACCGCCATGGCCGAAGCCCCGACCTGATGACGTCGCTGTTGCGCAATCTGTTGCGCCTCGTTGACCTGTTGCCACTGGGCTACGGCGTGGGTGTGGCGACGATGTTTGTCACGGGCACGCGCCGCATTGGCGACCTGGTGGCGGGCACGGTCGTCGTCAACGAACGGGGGCGTCGGCCGCAACCGGTGGCGTTGGCGATCGCTGCTGCCGGCGATCACACTGCTGCTCCTACGCGCGCGCTGGCCGACGACGACGTGGTGGGTGGCTTCGATCTGCTCGCGCGCACGGCGGGACTCGAAGCCGTCCTCGCCGATCGCCTGTGTGCGCCGTTGGTGCAGTCGTTGACGTCGACACAGCAGACGCACCACGCGCGACAGACGTTGGCCGCGCTGTTGCTCACGGCGTCGACCACGCAACCGTTGGCGTCGCGCGTGTGGCGCCTGCACGACAGCGAACGTGCCCTGCGCGCGGCGTTGAAGAACCTTGCTGGTGGTGAAGGCTCGCCGCACACACGCGCCGAGCACCTCGACAGCGTGGCGCGGCAGGCCGCTTCCGAGTTGATGGCCGCGAGTCGGCGTCATGTGCCAAAGCGCTTCCTTGAAGCGGTGAGCCTGGCGTTGCTCGAAGTCGAAGAAGCACGCCGACCGCTGCCACCACCACTGCTGCAGCGCCTCGTGAGCACTTTCGCCGACGACGTGCCACGTGCGGTCTACGCCGAGCGGTTCACGATTCTGCGCGCGGCGGCGGTGTTCGTGTTGGCGTTTGTGGTGGGGGGCGCGTTGTCGTTCATCGACCTCGAGGTCGCGCGCGGTTTGATCGGCGACGACCTGATGGGGCTCGTCGAGGGCGGTGCCACCTGGACCGACGCCATCGAGCGCGATGGTGCCTACCTGCGCACCACGGTGTCGGTGGGCTTCAACAACATCGTCATCGGCCTGCGCATGTTCGCGCTGGGGATCGCGTCGGGGTTGGCGACGTTGTTGGCCCTCGTGCTGAACGGCGTGAGCCTGGGGGCCACCTTTGGCGCAGCGTTTCGTCTGGACACCGCCGACACGTTGCTGCGCTTCATCGTGGGCCACGGCCCCGTCGAGCTCAGCATGGTGTGTGTGGCGGCCGCAGCAGGCTTTGTGTTGGGTCGCGGGGTGGTCTCGCCCGGTCAGCGCTCGCGCGTGCAGGCGTTGCGGCAGGCGGGGCGCCAGGGGCTGTTGTTGGCGTTGTTTGCGACGACGGGGTTTGCCGCGATTGCCACCGTCGAAGGTTTCATCTCGCCGGGGGCGCACTTTCCGCTCGTCGTGAAAGTCGCGGTGGGCGTGGGCAGCTGGGCGCTGTTTGCCGCGTGGGCCGCACGCGGCAGGCCACCGTCGCAATGACGAGACGAAACGAGCGCGGGGCTGGCCCGCGCTCGGTCACGCTGCATTGATGATGCAAACACGTGGCGAAGCGCCACGTGATTGAATCACTCGAAGCATTCGTCGTCGGCAACGCCCTGACTCGACGCTGCACGCGTGACGCAGACGGCGCTTTCGCAGAACAAGCCGAGCGCGCAGCCGAACTCATCGCATCGCTCGCCTGCGACGGCGTCAGCAACGCAGACCGCCTCGTCGTTGTCGTTGTACGTGCAGTGCGCGCCGCGTGCGCAACGGAAGTTTGGACACGACTCGCCAACAGCGGGAGCGTCGGCACACAGGCCTTCGCCGTCGCCGTCGACATCGTCGCAGACGCGGTCGCCAAAGAAGCCGCCCACGCACACGGCACCGGCGTCTCCCGAGGTCACGCACGCACCCGTCTCGACGCCCACCACCGCCTGGCAGGCGCCATCGACGCAGCCATGCAGCAGCGGGCACGACACCACGCTCCCAACGGTGCAGGCGTCGCCCGCGGCCTGGCCCACCACGAGGACGCGGCACACCTGCGCACCGTCGACGGCGGAGCACACCAGCGCGTCGTCGCAGAGGTTCGTGGAGCAATCTTCATTCAAGCCAACACGCGTGGTGCTCACGCACACGTCGACGTGATCGGGTTGGTCAAATGAGCACACCGCATCGCCTGCGCACTGACGACTGCCGTTGCACGGCTCGCCGACAGCGCGGAGCGCCACACAGACATCGTTGTCGTCACACGTGGCGCCCACACCGCACGCGCCGAAGGTGCACGCTTCGCCTATCGCCGGGCCCGCCACGCACACGGCGTCGTCGTTGCACACAAGCCCAGCGGCGCACTCGAAGTCGGGGCATGCCTCGCCGAGGGTGGGGGCCACCACGCAGGTTTCGGTCTCGAAGCTGCACAAGAGCGCATCGTCACCGCAGTCGAACTCGCAGTCGTCGCCCGGGCCTGCTGGTGCGCCGCATTCGCCGTCGACGCAGGCCTGTCCCTCGTCGCAATCGCTGGCTGAGTCGCAAAAGAAGCCGTCGTCGAACCCATCCGAACAGCGCCCGGCAACGCAGGACGCATCGACACCGCAGTCGTCGTCGCTGTCGCAGATGGCACTGCAGGTGGCGTCTTCGCACACCTGGCCTGCAGCGCATTCGCTGTCGGCGTTGCAGTCGCGCGCGTCGCTATCTGGCAGCACACGCACGGCGGCGTCACAGACACAATCGTTGCACGTGCCCGACGCGCACTGCTGGCTGATGGCGCAGAGTTCGCCGGTGTCGCGGGTACCGACAAAGATGCCGAAGCAGTCAAACGACAGCTCGAGGGCGCCGCCATTCACGCAGACCGGTGTTGCGAGGTCGGCGATGCAGGCTGCAACGCCTGCCGGGTCGACGTTGATCGCACTGTCGTTGGCGAGGCGCTGGTATTGCTGCAGCGCAAAGTCGGTGAAGCGCACGGCGGCGCCGTCGAGGTCGTTTTCGTTCTCGAGCGCGTCGAGGCCCTCAACGCCCGACAGGCATGCGCGTGAGGCCGCTTGCATGGCGGTGACGAGTTCGGCGGGGAGGTCTTCGTGGGCGTCTTGTTCGCCTTCGCCCTCGCCTTCGCCTTCACCTTCGCCCTCGCCTTCGCCTTCGCCTTCGCCTTCGCCTTCGCCCTCGCCTTCGCCCTCGCCTTCGCCTTCACCTTCGCCTCCGCCCGGGGGCGCGCAGGCCGAGGTGACCATGAACACGGCGGCCAGAAGCGGCACAACCAAACGGAGCTGATGCAGTCGAACCATGAGAAACCTCGCTGTCGGCACAACGCCGAACAGAGATGGGATGCGTGGTCGTGCGCGTGCCGTGCAGGCGTGGGTGATGCGGCGCACAGTGGCGATTGCTCACCGCACCAGCAGAGGTTCGTGACGACGACGTGGTGCGTGCAACGCGTTCGGCTATAGAGCGCTCATGCCCACGACGTTGCTGTACCACCGCGATCCGCTGCTGCTCACCTTCACCGCTGTCGTCGTCGCGCATGGCGCGTGGCAGGACAAAGCGTCGATCGTCCTCGACGAAACGGCGTTTTACCCCGAGGCCGGCGGGCAGATGGCCGACCGCGGCGTGCTCGGCGGTGCCGCGATCCTCGACGTGCAGGTCGACGACGATGGTGTTGTGCACCACCTGATTGATGGTCCACTGCCAGCGCCTGGTGCGCGCGTTGAAGGCGTGATCGAGGCGGGTCGTCGTCGTCAGCACATGGCCCAGCACACGGCACAGCACATGTTGTCGGCCGCACTGCTCATGGGCCACGGCAAAGCCGAAACCGTGTCGTCGCGCCTGGGCGAAAGCGGCTGCACCATCGACGTCGACGTGCCGGCCCTCTCGGAGCGCTCGCTGCGCGAGGCCGAAGACCTCGTCAACGGCATCATCGACGAAGACCGCATCGTCACCGCCTTCTTCCCCGACGCCGACACGTTGGCTGCCCTGCCACTGCGTCGTCGGCCCAAGGTGAGCGAGAACATCCGCGTCGTCGTCGTGGGCGAGCTGGCAGCACCGTTCGACGTGTCGCCGTGTGGTGGCACCCACGTGCAACGCACGAGTCAGATTGGGCTTGTCCGCATCACGGGCACCGAGAAGTACAAAGGCATGACCCGCGTGTTTTTTCAGGCGGGGCCGCGCGCGCGACGGGAGGCCTTCGCGCGCGCCGCGGTGCTCGAAGACCTGGGACGCACGTTGTCGTCGTCGGCAGAGGATGTGCCCGGCCAGGTCGACAAGTTGCGCACCAGCATCAAGAGCCTGCAGGCCGACAAAGCCGCCCTCGCCACGCGCGTTGGTGTGCTGTTGGGCGAAGCACTCGCGGCACGCGCCAGCAGCGGTGTGGTCGTCGACGTGATCGACGGGGCCGAGATGGATTTGCTGCGGGCCGTCGCCGCGCGCGCCGTGGCTGTTGCGCCAACGTTGACGGTGGTGGTGGCGGGGCGCGATGCCGATGGCGCGGGCAATGTGATTGTCAGCCGTGGTGCCTCGTCGACGACCGACTGCGGCGCGCTGTTGAAGCAGTTGGTGGCGCAGCACGGCGGTAAGGGCGGCGGCAAGGCCGACAGCGCCCAGGGCCGCTTGAACGCCGTTGATGCGGCGGTGCTCAACTCGAGCATCGCTGCGACATCGACGGGCTAACGTCGTCAGCGTTGTGCGTGAACCGTCAGTCGTGGGGTTGCCGTGAAACAGCGCGTCGCTCTCGTCGCTCTCGTCGCTCTCGCCGTCCTCGTCGTCCTCACTGGGTGTTGCATCGGCATGGTGGCGATGCCGGGCCGCTCGTTTTCGGGTGCGCCCGTTGCTCTCACCGCCGACGAAGAAGTGCTCAAGGCGTACCTCGTCGAGGTCGTCGAGCACCTTTCCGTCGACATTGGCGAACGCAACGTCACCAGACAGCCCGCGGCCCTAGCAGGTTGCTGAAAAATGGCGCTTTGGGCGCGACGATGACGTCGTCAAACTTGTGTTCGACGACGTCATTGCCGTTTCGGCGCTCGATTTCGTGCCTCTCGGCTCGTTCGCTGTTGTCTAT
>JBIKRQ010000528.1:0-3999 GCA_044349155.1 Myxococcota bacterium | reverse complement strand
GCCTTGCTAGCGTTGGGGCATGTCGCAGCTCCCATCGTCGTCGAGCGCTGGTCCGTCTCTCGAGGTCAAAGAGCCTTGGCAGCTCACGGCGCGACTGGGCGCAAGCGTGTTGTTGGTGGCGCTCACCCTGCCGGCGGTGGTGAGCTTTGGTTCGGTGGCGTTGATCAGCATCCTCGGCGTGCAGCAGGAGTGGGGCGCACTCATGGTGGTGCTGCGCCTGCTGGGCCTCGCCGCGGTGGTGCTCACCCTCGTTGCCATCGACCGGCTCAGCACGGCCCCGACGATGAGCGTGTCAGACCGCCGTGCAGCCATGCTCGTTGTGGTGCTCACCCAGGGCCTGTCGATCCTGCCCACGTTGGCCAGCGAGATCATGGTCACCGGCAGCACGCAGATCGCTGTCGCCCTCAGCCAGGTGACGGGCATTGTGGCGCAGCTCGCGGTGCTGTGGGTGTGCCGTCGCGTCGACCGCAGCCTCGAAGAGAAACCCGCTTTGGGCGGGCGGGGAAACTTCCCCGCCGATCAACAAGCGGAAGTGCGGCCGTGGCCCTTGTGGAACGCCACCGCCGTGGTCGTCGTGGGCGGCGCTGTGCTGAAGGCGATGACGATGACGATGTCACCTGACTTCGCGTTCGGCGCGATGATGATGAGCAGCCTGCTCAGCTTTGCGGCCTTTGCCGTGTTCATCGCGGGCGTGGTGCGGCTGCGTCGTCGTCTGGCCTGACGCCGCCGACGTGCTAGCAGTCGCCCCATGACGCAACAGCTGGGTCGCTACGCCGTGCTTGGTCGTCTGGCGCGCGGCAGCACCGCCGACATCTGGCTCGCGGTGCCCAACGACACACAGCTGCCGCGACGCGTGGTGCTCAAGCAGCTGTACCCGCACCTCGCCGACAACGACGACTTCGTGCGCATGTTCCTCGACGAGGTCACGCTGCAAGCGCGCTTCGCGCACCCGCACATCGTGCGCGCCTTCGACCTCGACGACCACGACCACGGCCCCTTCGCCGCCCTCGGCCTCGTCGACGGACCAAACGCCGCCACCGCCCTGCGCCTGCACAAAGGTCCCCTGCCCGTCGACGTGGTGGTGCGCATCGGGGTGGCCATCGCCAGCGCGTTGCACGCGGTGCATACCCACTGCCACGACGACGGCACGCCGCTGCTGCTGAGCCACAGAGACGTCACCCCCGAGAACATTCTGCTGGGCCGCGATGGTCAGGTGCGCTTGACCGATTTTGGCGTGGCGCGCAGCAGCGTTGGTCGCGCAGTGGGGGCCCTCGTGAGCAAGGAGACCACCGCGGGCACGCGCAAAGGCAAGTCGCTGTACCTGGCGCCCGAGCAGGTGCTGGGGCACGTCGACGTCGTGGGCCCCGCCACCGACCTGTATGCGCTGGGGGCCACGCTGTGGTGTTTGCTGGTGGGGCGCCCGCCGTTTTCGCGCCAGTACGGCGACGTCGCGTTGTTCGACGCGATCGTCGACGTTGGGGCCGCTGAGCTGAGCAGCTGCGTGGCCGACATCGACGCAGACCTGGCCGAGCTCATCGACACGCTGTTGCAGCGGCGCGTGGTGGATCGTGTGGCGTCAGCACTGGTGGTGCAGCAGCAGCTGCAGGCGTTGCAGAAGTCCGACAGCGACGTCGTCAGCCCCTTCGTCGCGGGGCTGGGGCTGCCGTCGCTCACGTCGTAGCGAGCCACTGCGGAGTTGTCGCGCCGCAGGAGAGCTGCCACGAGCCCCGCATGAACGCTGTTGCTCCTCAGGTCACCTGGCGCATCTGGCTCGACGCTGATGCCTGTCCGCGCGACGTGAAGGAGGTGGTGTTTCGCGCCTCGGGACGCACCAGCACGCCGGTGGTGCTCGTCGCCAACAAGGCCATGTTCACGCCAGCGGGCTCGCCGCTCATCACGATGGTGCCGGTGAGCGGTGGCGCCGACGTCGCCGATGACCACATCGTGGCGCACGCTTCGGCCTTCGACATCGCGGTCACCGCCGACATTCCGTTGGCCGCACGGCTTGTGCCGTTGAAGGTGATCGTCATCGACCCGCGCGGCGAGCGCCTCGACGACGACAACATCGGCGAGCGCCTGTCGGTGCGCGACTTCATGGCCGACGTGCGCGACACCGGCGTGATGACCGGCGGCCCACGCGCCTACAGTGCTCGCGACAAGCAGCGCTTCGCCAGCGCCCTCGACGCCGCCTTGCAACAGGCCCAACGTCGACGCTGACGGCGCGCAAAAAGAAAGAGCCGCCGACAGCAACGTCGTCGGCTCTTTCTCGTTCAGCGGACGTTGTACTCAGCGGCGACGACGACGCAGCAGCAACAGCAACGACGCCAGCGGCACCAGCGAAGCGCTCGACGTGCTCGCACAGCCCCACGCTGGCTGGGTCACGACCTTGTCGGTGCAGGTGAACGAGCCATCGGTGTTCTTGCAGTCCTCGTCGCTCTTGCACGGATCGTCGGCACATTCGTCGACGTCGGTGCACGCGGTGCCATCACCCTCGTAGCCCGCGTTGCACGCGCAGGTGAACGAGCCCGTCGTGTTCGTGCACGTCGCGGTGTCGGCACACGTGTCGGTGGCGTCGGCGCATTCGTCCACGTCAGCGCAGCTCTGCGCACCATCACCCTCGAAGCCGGCGTTGCACGCGCAGGTGAAAGCACCGGCGGTGTTCGTGCACGTGGCGTCGTCGGCGCAGGGCTCGGCGGTGCATTCGTTGACGTCGCCGCAGACCTGGCCGTCGCCTTCGAAGCCCGCATTGCACGCGCAAGTGAACGCACCGTCGGTGTTGGCGCAGGCGGCGTTGACGTCGCAGGTGTCAGCACCTTCGTCGCATTCGTCGATGTCGCCGCAGGTTTCACCGTCGCCTTCGTAGCCCGCGTTGCACGCGCACGTGAACGAACCCGTGGTGTTCGTGCAGGTGGCGTCGTCGGCGCAGGTGTCGGTGCCTTCATCGCATTCGTTGACGTCTTCACACAGCACACCGTCGCCCACGAAGCCCGCGCGGCAGGCGCAGGTGTAGCCGATGGCCGGTGCGTCGAAGCAGTCGGCGTTGTCGGAGCAGACATCAACGCCGAGGGTGCATTCGTCGGTGGCGGTGTCGCACACGTCGCCCTGGCCGTCGTCGTCGAGGTCGCTCTGGTTGGCGTTGGCGTTGTTGGGGCAGTTGTCGCAGACGTCGCCAATGCCATCGAGGTCGGCGTCGAGCTGCTCGGTTTCAACGGTGTTCGGGCAGAGGTCGCAACGGCCAAGGAAGCCGTCGCCGTCGGGGTCTGCACCATTGGGGTCGCACACCAGAAACGGGATGCGCACGAGGGTGGCGCGGTCTTCGGTGGCGAGGTTGTTGTCGTTGCCGTCGTTGGCGCCGATGAACAGCGTGTGCCGCCCTTCGCGCAGGTCGGTGAGCGACACGCGCCAGAAGGCCGTGCCACCTGCGTCGTACGTCTGCGGCCGGGTGTGTGTGACCTGGTTGTCGAGCAAGGCATTGCTGAAGCGGATGTCGTCGATGCCCGGGTCGGGGTCGACGAAGATGCCTGCCGAGGTCGTCGACACGCCGAAGCCTGCTGACACGCCGGGGCTGTCGGCCGCCTTCGTGACCGTCAGCTCGAGCATCACGTCCATGCCGGGCCGAAGGTCGTCAGGCAGAGGAGCCAGGGTCACCGTTGGCGCCGGAGCGTTCACGGAGTGGCACCCCTGACAGCTCACGGTGCGAGCCACCTCACCCGAAGCACCAAAGATGCCGAGCTTCGAAGCCTGCGCCGGCACCGCCAGGAGCAATGCGACCGCCGCAATGATCGTTTTCGATTGGATACTCATGGGGCCTCAACCTCGATTTCCATCTCGGCGAAGTTGTTGCTGAGATCGCTATCTGGGAGCTGACGATCGAAGTTGGTTTCGATACGCAGGGTATAGGTGCCTGGCTCAACATCCGTGATATCGATAAACTGGCAATCAAGACCAGAACTATAGATATCAGCCCAACCAGCTGACATATATTCGCAACCACGATTC
>JBIKRQ010000141.1:0-14808 GCA_044349155.1 Myxococcota bacterium | reverse complement strand
CGATCAACGGCTGAAACGCCTGAAAGCCAGCGGGGCTGGTGAAGCCCGCCGTGACCGGTGCTGCAAGCGCGTTGCCTCGTGCATCGGCGAGGCCACTCACCACGAGCGCGTACGCCGTGTCGTTGGCCATCGCCCCCGTGCGCACCACCACCTGCGTCGACAGCGGCTGGCCAATGAACGTTTCCACGACGGGCAAAGCCCCAGCATCGCTCGCGACCGACACGCTGATGGTGCCGCTGGCGACCACCGCTTCGTCGAACGACAGCAGCACACTCTCGCTGTCACGGGCCCGCGCCGCGAGCAGCGTGGGCGCGCGCGTGTCGACGGCGCCAGCCACAAACAACGACAACTCGTTCAAGCCGTCGTCGTAGTCAGCGCCCGCACCAAACGGCACGTCGCGCCACGTGCCGACGATCTCGGGGGCGACGGCTTTGTCGCTGTCGCCAACAACGACGACGCTGTCGGGGTGCTCGCGCTTGAACAACACGCCTGCACCGGGCAGGTCCGAACCGTTCGTCGACAAGCGTGCACCGGCGTAGTTCACGCCGTCCGCCCCCACGAGCGTGCGCGGATCGACGGCGACACCACCGGCGTCGTTGCGGGTCGACAGGCCCTTGCTCACCGAGTCGAGGCTCACGGGCGGATCGACCGCGTCGCGTGCGGTGCCGTGCGCAAGCTTGTAGGCGAACGTGCCGGCAGGCAGACGCAACGACAGCGCGTACACGCGGCCACCTTCGACGAGGGTGTCGGTGGGCGCGAAGGCAAATCCCTCAAGCCCCGCCACGTCGGTCCGCCCCGAAACGCGCAGGTCGCCACCGTCGAGCGCGCGCGCATCGAGCAGCACGGTGCCCGTCAGGTAGAGGTCGTCGCCGTCGGGGAGGCCGCGCGTCGAGCCGTCGAGCGACGTGAAGGCAAAGTCGACCACCGCCTGAAACGTCACCACCGACAACGACAACGCCGCGGCATCCACACTCGTCGACGCGACGACGTTGCCAGCGACGTCAAACGCATCAGCGACCGCGAGGGTGTAGCTGCGTCCACGCTGCTGCTGGCTGGTCACCACGAAGACGTCGCGGCCCCGCTGAAACGCCGCGTACACGGTCAAGCCGTCGACGACGTAGTTGGCCGCATTCTCGGCTGCGATGCGGTCGAGTTCTTCGCTGAAGGTGACCACGAAGACTTCGCCGGTCGACGGGTCAAGGGGTCGCGATGCCGGATTGACCTCGACGATGCTGCCACCGCGCACAGCCACGATGGTGGGTGCGGTGCGATCAGCGCCGACGGGAATCGATGCGCCCGCAGCGATCTGGTTCTGCTGCAACGACGCATCAGCGACGTTCTTCACGCTCACCCGATGGCCTTTGCGCGGATCGACGCGCGTGTGCGTGAGGGTGACCTGGCTGCCCACCACCACCGCCGACGTGACGCGCACCGCGGTATTGTCCTCGTCG
Organism: Myxococcota bacterium; assembly: GCA_044349155.1. GTDB lineage: Bacteria > Myxococcota > UBA727 > UBA727 > VGSZ01 > VGSZ01. The sequence goes on along the minus strand of JBIKRQ010000141.1, from coordinate 13,357 downwards.
ACGAGCAGGTAGTTCGACGCAAGCCCGGCACTCTGCACGTCGACATCTTCGGAGAAGACCACGCGCGTTTCATCAACGCCCAAAAAGCTCGCGGCAAGCAAACGCGGCGCATCGTCGTCGTTGGCAGACACCGTGAGCGGCGGCGGACACACCGTGCACACGCCGTTTTCGCGTGCTTCAGCAATCCCCGCAGGCGTGAGCGGCGCTTGCGTGCGTGTGCCATCGACAGCGAGCCCACCAGCGGGCAGCGCACCATCGGCAGCGACGACGACGGCACCACCAAGGTCGGCGTCGTAGGCGAGGTCACCGCCGCCGAGGCGGGCATTGAGGTTCACGAAATTCTTGTTGCTGGCTTCGTCACCAAAGCTGTCGCGACGAATCACCAAACAATCGGGCTGCCCCGACGCGCTCGAGGTGATGACGTCGTCGACCTGCAGAATGCGTGCGTTGCCGGGCCACTCTTCCGTGGCGGTGAAGCCCTCGTTCGGCGAGCCGTTTGTGTACTTGTACAAAACGCGCATGCCGCGCGGCAGTGGCAGCACGAGCGAGAACACGCCGTCGCCGGCGACCTCGTCACCGTTGTCTCCGGTGTCGAACATCTCGGTCTGTGGGTCGTTGGGCGTGAGCCGCGGACGCAAGGTGGCTGCGCTGTCGGGCACCGGCGACGTCGGGTCGAGGGTGATGCCGAGGAAGACCTTGCCCTCTTTCACGGGCTGGCGAAGCACCTGCGGCGCGCCATTGCCGTCTTTGCCCTGGCCGCTGACGTCGACAGTGAACAGCACGTTCACCTGCCCCGGGTCGCACACAATCGGCACCAGTGCTGCATCGACCGCGGCTTCGAGTGCTGCGTCCCAGCTCGCCTGCGAAACACCCGCAGCGGCGAGCGCCGCGCTGTCGACCGCAAACGACGTCGACGAGAACGCCGGGTCGCCCTTGCCTGGGTCAAGCGACGTCGTCACCGTGGCCAGCAACGCGCGGAAGGCGACAACGCGGTCGTCGTTTTCGAGCGCGTTCTTCCTGACTTCGCGCAGCGTGGTGGCCGGCGTCGACGCCAACGACTGGCGTTCGCGCACGGCGTAGCGCTCGACGATCTGCGCGGCGGCAGTGGTGGCGACACCCAAACCTTCGAGTGTCGTGGTGCTGCCCGCTGCTGCTTCGGCCACGAAGTCTTTGACGACGACAGCACCAGCGTCGACGACGATGCGCACATTGAAGTGGTCGAGACCGGGGCCCAGCGCGAGCGTGAACGTCTCGCCCACCGACGTGGTGGTCTCAGCGAGCACTGCGCCATCCACCGACAACGCACGCGCCCGCAGCGTCTTGCCGTCAGCACGCGTGCGCAGTGCTTCAGGGAGATCGTCGACGACGCCCGTGACCACCGCTTCGCCTTCGGGGGTCGGCTCGAAGTCACCCAGCGAACCGCACGCCTCGAGGCCGCAGCCCGGCGCAGCAACCACGCCGAAGCAGACGATGAACAAGGCAAGGAACCGCTGCATCATTGGCCACCCGTCGAAAGCGTGTGACGAGCGCCGCTGCTGTCGACGACGATGGCGTTCGACAACGTCAGCGACGCACCGGCATCCACCGTGAGGCGCGCGACCGCACCGTTGTTCACCGGCAGGCGCCGCGTGTCGGCAACGACCACCGTGAACGACGACTTCGGTCCGCCCTGGTCAGCACCAAGGCCCGCCTCGACGAGGTCGTGGCCTACACTGGCGACGCTTTGCGCCGTGCCACCAGCGACAGCAACGTCGACCTGCACGCTGCGCAACGAACCAGCGACGCCCGACACGGTGAGCGTGGCCGTGGTGCCGTCGACGCTGGCGTCGATGCGCCCGATGGCCGGCGTGTCTGGCTCGGGATCGATCTGCTCACACGACGTGCAGCTCTGCAGCAGAAGTGCGGCAACGACGAGACCAACAACGTGGTTCATGGGGTCTCCTGCGACAACGCGGCGGTGATCGCGCGGTCGAGATCGATGACGTCGACAACACCACTGCCGTCGATGTCGGTCTGTGCGGTGGGTGCGCCACCCGTCGCAATCTGGATGGCGATTGCACGCACCAGGGCGAGTTCGTCGGGCGTGAGCGCCGGGCATCCTGCTGGGGCAACACCAGCGACATCGGGGCAGACGTCGCACACGTCGCCAACACCGTCTTCGTCGAAGTCGCCCTGGTCGGGATCGATGTCGAGCGGGCAGACGTCATCGCCATTGAGAACGCCGTCGCCGTCGTCGTCGCCGGTGGGGTTCTCGCCTTCTCCTTCGCCTTCTCCTTCTCCCTCGCCTTCCCCTTCGCCCTCGCCTTCTTCGCCTTCTCCCTCACCTTCGCCTTCTCCCTCGCCTTCGCCTTCTCCCTCACCCTGCGTGCCCGGCACGACCAGGGCCGTGAAGCCGTCGAGGAAGCGCTCGGGGGTACCGCTCAAGCGCGCACCACCAAGGGCGCTCGGCGTGCCGTCGAGCTGGGCGGCCACCGCCGTAGGCGGCAGGTCACCCGATGCCGTGACGACGACGTCAAATGCGCCATCGATCACCGCCATGCGCGTCGTGGCCGCAGCCACCGCAGTGCCGTCGGGCAACGTGCGCGCGGGGGCGGTCTGGATGGTGACGACGTCGGCCTCGACACCGCCGACGAGCACCTTCACGAAGCCGCTCTCGAGCACGTCGCCGTCGACGGGCGCTGCATTGGCCACGACAGTGCCGCACACCGCCGGCGTTGTCGTCGTCACGCACAGGGGGATCACCGCTTCGTCTTGTGCGTCGGCAGCGCCTGCCACCGTGCGGCGCCAACGCACCACCAGGCCGTGCACGCCAGCAGCAGGTGCTGCGATGTTGGTGCGCGACAACACCACCGGCTCGGCGACGTCGTCGACACCTGCCACGCGTGCGGCCTCCGGCGCGTACACCACGTAGTTGCGCCCCGGGCCGCCTGGGATGCCCGTGTAGAACACGCCATGGCCCGCGGGTGGGTCGAAGCCGTTGGCGTTGCGGAAGCTCGTGCGCCCGGCGTCGACGGCGGCCTGCTCGCCTGGCGGCAACGTCGCCGGGTCGAGCACTGTCACGCGCGTGGCGAAAGACAGCGCGTTGCCCGTGAGTTCAACGAGCTCAGTGCCGATCGGAAACGTCGTGACAATGAAGGCGCCGTTGCTGCTGCCGTTGCCAAAGGTGCTCTCGACGCCGACGCGGTCGTTGAAGGCCACAAGACCAGCACTGCCCTGCCCGACGACAACACGCTCGATCACGAGGGAGTCGCCGGTGATGAAACGGTTGAACTGCTCGCCACGGCCGGCACGACGCGTGGCCGACACCAACGACGAGATCGTGGTTTGTCGACGACCACCGAACGTATCGGGCAAACCATCAGCCCGCCCCGCGCGCACGAAGCTCTGGTTGGTCCAGCGGTTGCCGTCGTAAAACACCGCGGCGTCGGCGTCGCGCAACAACACGAACGCGTAGATCAAATCCGGCTGACCGCCCTCGGAGAAGCAGCGGCTGAACGTCGCAGACTGGTTGTTCTCGTCGACGCGTTCGCTGCCCTGGCACTTGTCGTGCGACTGCGCGAAGGCCACGCCGGCAAAGCGGTTCAAGCCGCCGAAGCCACCAATCCCCGACGGACGCACCGAGAGCTGACCGATGTCGGTGTTCGTGCCGTCGCGCGTACCACCACGCCCGTACATGCTGTTGCTGCCGTTGAAGCCGGCGGTGCGGAAGTAGAGCGGGAAGTCGAGGGCGCGCATGCCGCTGTCGATGTAGGGCTCGAGTTCGCCAAAGCTGCCGGTGAAGTTCTCACCAAAGATCGCGGCATCGTCGACGAGGTCGGTGTCGTCTTCGTCGTCAAAGCCGTGCAACTCGTCGTAGGTGTCTTGAATGACGGCGTTGAAGGCGATCCGATCTTCTGGGAAGTCGCGCGAGAAGAAGTTGGGGAACACGTGCTTGATCGCGTCGAGGCGGAAGCCGTCGGCACCGGTTTCGATCATCAGCCAGCGAATCCAGCGCATCAGCATCAAGCGCACGTCTTCGGCGACGGGCGGGCCATCGGGGTACAGGTCGGTGCGGCCGGGGTGGCGCACAAAGCTCGGCAGCGGCAGGCCCGTGATCGAGCTACGGCCGTCCATCGCGTCGTCGTCACCGAGGTACTGCTCGGTGCAGATGTCTTGCAGACCGAGCAGCGCCCAGTTCATCAACTCGAACGAGAAGCCGGTGAAGTCGCCGACGTCGGGCGAGCGCACAAAGTGCGTGAGGCCCTGATCGCGGTAGAGCTGGAAGATCGCATCCCCCTCGACGAGGTCGCCGCCCAACGAGGCCGCTGCTTCGTCGATCGTCAGCGAAGCCACGCGCCGCTCCGACCCACCCTGGCGAATGCACACGTCGCCACCGCCGCCGTTCAGCACGATGCTCTGGCCGCTCTCGCGCACCACCTTCCAGTCGGGCGCGTTGTCGGCACCGGGCTGAAACGCGCAGAAGGCGCAGTCGTTGCGGCCAGCGCACGAGCTCTGCTGACGAGCAGGCAGGATGTGGAAGTCGAACGCACTCATGCCGGGCCAGCCGTCGAGGTCGACCATGTCGATGTCGAGGCCCACGTTCTCGACGGTGTTGGGGTTGCCGTTGTGGTTCATCAGGACGTCGAAATAGACGCGAATACCGAAGCGGTGTGCGGCATCCACCATCGACACGAGCTGCGCTTTGGTGCCGTAGCGCGTGGCGGTGGTGCCGCGTTGGTTGACGTCGCCGAGGTCGAAGCGGTCGTAGATCGCGTAGCCCACGTCGCGCGCGCCTTCAGTGCCTTTGGTCGGCGGGGGCAGCCACAGCGCGTCGTAGCCGGCCGCCGCGACCTCGGGCATGCGCGCTTCGATCTCGGCCCACGGCGTCTCGAAGTACTGCAGGATCACTTCGGCGCGAGCCGGTGCAGCAAGAGCACAAAGCAGTGCGGCGATCACACAGGTCTGGCGCAACATGACGCGGTGCTACCAACAGGACCGCCGCAACCATAGACCCCTTGCGTTCGCTCGTCCGGCCACCTGTAACGCACTGCATCATGCGGCGTTGCCCGCATGAACCTCGACGAGAACGCTGCTATCGGCGCGACATGCCGCCTGTTTCGTCTGCCAGCGTCCCGTGGCTCAGCCAGCACATGCCTCCTGCGTTGCAGGCGCCCGGCCCCTTGTCGCTCGCGTGGTGGCAGTGGCTCGGCCTGCCAATCGTCGCGGCGATCGCGTTCGTCGCGGCGATGGTCGTGGCCACGGTGCTGGTGCGCCTCGGCAACCGCATCGCGCGTGAAACCGTGGCGACGTGGGACGACGCGCTCGCCCCGCGCCTGCGTGGTCCGTTGTGGCTCGCGCTCACGTCGGCGTTCAGCAAGGTCTTGAGCTTTGCGCTCGAGCTCGAGGCCGACAGCCGTGGCGTCGTCAACCAGGTGCTGATCGCGGCGGTCACCTTCGCCGTGTTCTGGGGCCTGTTGCGCTCCATCGATGTGATCAGCGTGGCGTTGTCGACGTCACCGTGGGCGCAACGCAGCACCGCTTCCACAACGCTCATCCCCCTGGGCCGTCGGTTCAGCAAGTTGCTGCTCAGCCTGCTGGCCGTCGCGTCGGCGCTGAGCATCCTCGGCGTGCCCGTCGCCAGCGTGATCGCGGGGCTTGGTGTTGGCGGTTTGGCGGTGGCCCTCGCGGCGCAAAAAACCTTCGAGAACCTGTTGGGCGCCTTTGCGATCGGCGCCGATCAACCGTTTCGCGAAGGCGACACCATCAAGGTCGACGACGTCGTCGGCACGGTTGAGCGCGTCGGTTTGCGCAGCACGCAGATTCGTACCGGTGAGCGGACGGTGGTCAGCATTCCCAACGGGCAGCTCGCGGAAAAGCGCATCGAGACCTTCGCCGCGCGCGACCGGCTCCGCTTCGCCGTCGTCGTCACGATCGCCTACGACACCACCCCCGCACAGGTGCGCACGCTGCTGACGTCGATCGAAGCGCTGCTGCGCGCCGAGGAACTCATGTCGCCCACCGACGTCGGCGCGCGCGTGCTCGGCTTTGGGCCCGTGGGCCTCGACCTCGAGGTGCAGGGCTATCTGCTCACCACCGACAGCACCGTGTTTGCAACGACGAAGACACGGCTGCTGCTGTCGATCATGGAGCACGTCACAAAAAGCGGCAGCACGTTTGCGGCCGCACGCAAGCCCGTCTGAGCTGGCACTGACGACGTCAGCAGCTCAGAACTTGCCGGCCATCACCAAAAACGCGCGCATCTTCTCGTTGGTTTCGCGCAGCCGCTCGGTGAGCACACGCACGAAGGTCCACAGCAGGTCGTAGGCGAGGTCTTTGTGCATGAAGAGCAGGTCGTCGAAGGCCGCCTTCGAGATCGAGCCGCACAGCACCGGCGTGTTGGTGATCGCGTCGGCGGAGCGCTTGGCGTCGTCGATCAGCGACATCTCGCCGAAGTAGTCGCCCGGCTCGAGGATGGTGAGCGCTTCTTCGCCGATGCCCGGCACCTGCTTCGAGATGCGCACCTTGCCCTGCACGATGAAATAGAAGCGGTCGGCCTTGTCGCCGTCGGCAAAGATCTTCGTCGACGGCGTGAACGTCTGCTCCTCGACAATGCTCGCGATGAGCTTGAGTTGATCGGGAAGCAGGCTCTCGAAGAGCTGCACTTTCTTGAGTTGGGCAGTGTCGATGGTCACGCCTCAGGGTACCAAGGGCGCGTTTGACCGCGAGAAAACTTCCGCGGCCGCTGTCAACTGCGCCAGCCTGTAGTTCCATAACCAAAGCAATAACCACATACAGAATACTCTTCTACGTTCATTTTGCAGCGGTTTTCAGCTTCCACAGGTGGAGCGCCACCACGATCAGGCTGTTGTCGAGCATGGCGCCCACGGCATCGGGCACAGCCCCGGTCGCGCACTGCTCGGCGCCCAACAGCAACGCGGCATCGAGTTCTGCGCGCGGCATGGTGAGCACCTCGATCTCCTCGAGGGGATCGAGCCGCTGCGACGTCGTGCGGCGCGCGCGCGGCACCAGCACGGTGAAGCAGCGGTTGTTCATGAACGCGCTGTTGGGGCGTGTGGCGCCCAGCAGCACCACCGACGTTGGATCGACCGGCGTGTGCCCCGTTTCCTCCTCGAGTTCGCGCAGCCCGCCCACGATCGGGTCTTCACCAGGCTCAAGCCCACCAGCCGGCAGCTCGACCGAGAACTGCATCGTGCCGAAGCGCCACTGACGCACCAACAGCAGGCGCCCGTCCTCGTCGAACGCCACCACGTTCACCCAGTCGACGGCGAACAAACGATCGACGGTGGCCTCGCGCCCCGTCACCTGACTGCGCACGCGATCTTGCCGCAGCGAGAAGATCTTCTGCGGCTGGGCCGTGCCCTGCTCCAGCTCGAGAAACGGCAACAACTTCTCACCCTCACGCATCGCAGGCTCCCTGTTTGTCGTCGTCATCGTCGTCGTCGTCCGGTGGTCCGCGGTCAGTCGTCGGCGCACAGCGGCATGGCGTAGTCATCGTCGCGCAACACCGCGCGGGCTCCCGCGCTGCAGACGGGGCAGTCGACGTCGCGGTTGAAGCGCATGGTGCGTGTCTGGCCGTCTTTGACGTCGACAGCGAGCAGGCGTCCGCCCACCTCGGCCTTGGGCATCAGCAACATCTTGATGACTTCGGCGGCCTGAAAGCTGCCCACCACCCCGGTGACCGGCGCGAGGATCCCCGCCGTGCGGCACGTTGGCACCGTCGCCGCGGGCGGCAGCGTCGGAAACAGGCAGCGCAAACACGGCCCGCGCTTACCCGGCACCACGAGCACCTGCCCCGTCCACGCCGTCGCCGCGCCATGCACGAGGCGACGATCAAGCACCACCGCGACGTCGTTGAGCAGGTACTTCGTCGGCAGGCCATCGCTGCAGTCGACGACGATGTCGTGTTCGGCAAACAGCGTCCGCGCACGCGCCACGGTGACGCGCTCGGTGACAGCGTGCACGTCGACGTCGGGGTTGAGCGCTGTGACGAACGCGGCGGCGGCTTCGGTTTTGCGCATGCCGAGGTGGCGCACGCCAAACAGGGTTTGGCGGTTGAGGTTCGAGGCCTCGACGGTGTCGTCGTCAAACAGCGACAGCATGCCCACACCAGCAGCGGCCAACTGCTGAATCACCGGCGCCCCCAGACCACCGCAGCCCACGACGGCGACGCGCGCGTTCTGCAGGCGCCACTGCCCGGCAGGACCAACTTCGGGGAGCACCAACTGGCGGGCGTAGCGGGACGGCAGGCTCGACATCGCTGCAGCCCACCACGATTGAGCGTCGAAGAGAAACCCGCTTTGGGGTTTGTCGCCGGGACACCTCACCGCCAATCAACATGAGCGTCGAAGAGAATCCCGCTTCGGGGTTTGTCGCCGACGCGAATCTCTGGAGGGGTGGGCGGGGACACCTCACCGCCGATCGAAACGATGGTGCAGACAAACGGGGTCGAGAACGCGCGGCGCGCTGCTCGCTGTGCTATTTCCCGCAACGTCGAGGCAGCTCGACACATGGCAGGCAACACGGCTCGACCGCGGTCGAGTCTGCGGCGGAGGCAAGGCGTGGCAGAAGTGGTCGTCGACTACGGCGGCAAAGAAGTGCTCAGGGTGCCGCTCAAGGGCCCCTCGATGACGATTGGCCGCGACCCGCAATGTGACCTCCACCTCGACAACCGGGCGTTGTCGCGTCGTCACGCGCTGATCGAGAAGCGCGGCGCTGCCATCTGGGTCAAAGACCTCAAGAGTCAAAACGGCACCTTCGTTGGTGGCGAGCGCGTCAGCGATACCGGCCAGGTCCTCAACGGCGGCGACGCCATCGAGGTCGGCCGCTACCAGATCCGCATCGAGGGCGTTGACCAGGCGCGCACCGACACACCGGTGCTCACGCTCACGGGCCCCGAGGGGCGGCACCGTTTCGCGATGGTGGGCGACGAGATCATTCTCGGCCGCGCGCCCTCGTGCGACATCGCCATCGGCCACAAGAGCATCAGCCGCCGGCACATGCGCATCGCCGTCGAGGGCGATCACTTCGTCGCCGAAGATCTGGGCAGCCAAAACGGCAGCCGCATCAACAACCGGCGCATCAACGGACCCACGCCGTTCAAGATCGGCGACAAAGTCCAGATGAGCGAGTTCACCATCGAGGTGGGCTACCTCGAGCAGCCGCAGGCCGAAGGCCCCAAGAAGGCCAGCAAAACGATGATGATCGACCGCTCCGAGTTGGCCAAAGCGGCCTACGTCGAGGGCGACTTCGCCAACGGTGCCCAGGCCGCCGGCAACATCTCGTTGGGCCAGCAACACACAAGCCCACCGCGCCCGCAGCCAAACGGCTACGACGACGAACTCGACGAGGTCGACTCCACCCGTGGCGTGCCCTCCGCCGACGAGCTGCCGCCGATGCCGCCCACCCGGCTCGCACCGCCAGCACCGCAGCCCCAGCCCCAGCCCCAACCGCAACCGCAACCGCAACCGCAGCAGGTGCTGCCACCGGGCTTGCCACCAGCACAGCCCCCGCAGCCCGTGCGTCGCAAGCCGCCAACACCTGCACCCACGCCGCCGCAGGATCCGGTGGTGGTCATCAGCCACCCCGACTACGCCGAGCGCTCGCTGTTCATCGACCACGACGTCGTCATGCTCGGCGAAGACGGCAGCGATGGCGACACCACCGACGGCCGCGCCTTCGCCAACCACGGCTACATGTTGTTCACGCGCACCGCGCGCGGCGTGATGGCCAGTGTGGCGGGCGATCGCCGGCTCCTCGTCGTCAACGGCCAGGCGCAGGTCACCGCACTGCTGCAAGAGGGCGATGTGCTTGAACTCGGCATGCTCGCCGTCGTGTTTCACCAACCGGGCTGAGGCAGCATGAGCACCGCCGTTCCTCCTGTTGCCGACATCGCCGATGTCGTCGTCATCGGTCGTCGTGAAGCGCAACGCTTGAAGGAGCGGTTTCTCACCCGCGCTACCGCCGTGTTCTTCGCGCGCGCGGCATTTCTGGTGCTGGGCATTGGGCTGTCGTTGCTGCCGTCGTGGCAGCGCACGTTCAACGTGAACGGACCGTGGCCGTGGGTGGTGATCGTCGCGTTCGCGGCGTCGACGGCGGTCTGTCAGGTGTTTGCGGCGCACCCGGTGCACGGCCGGCGCATCATGTTCGTCACGCTGCTCGTCGACCTGTCGGTGCTCATGCTCCTCGTGGCACGCAGTGGCGGCATCCAAAGTCCGGCCATGCCCGCCCAGCTGTTGTTCACGATTTTCTTCGCGCTGCTGTTTCCAAACCCCGTCGCGATCTTGCCGCCGCTGTTGCTGCTGCCCGCGGCGATCATGCTTGGTCAATTCGGCCTGATCGACGGCGCGGCGACGACGAAACACGCGCTCGCCAAAGACGTGCTGCACCTCGCGTGGTTGGCCGCCCTCAACGGCGTGGCCGTGTACGTCATGGTCTATCTCACGAGCCGCGAGGAGAAGCAGAACCGCGAGATCCTCGAGCTCGAGCAAAGCCTTGGGCGCATGGCCCTCGTCGAGGAGCGCAACCGCCTGGCCCGCGACATCCACGACGGCCTTGGCGCCAGCCTCTCGGGCGTGATCATCCAGGCCGAGTACCTCGTGAACCTCACCAAGAAGGATCCCGACCTGCAGTCTGAGGTGAAGGAGCTGAAGGTTGGCGCTGAAGAAGCGATCGACGAGGTCCGGCGTGCGGTCAGCATGTGGCGCGACGACTTCCTGCTCGTGCCGCAGCTCGAAAACATGTGCAGCACGTACCTGGCGCGGCACAAGCTGCCGATCACCCTCGTCGTCGAGGGCACGCCGTTTGACTGCTCCGAAGAGCAGGAACTCACGGTGTTTCGCATTCTGCAGGAGTGCCTGACGAACATCGCCAAGCACGCGCAGCCAACGAAGGTGCAGGTGCACGTGCGCTTCGAAGCCGATCGCGTCTCGATGGAGATCGTCGACGACGGCAAGGGCTTCGACGTCACGCGCACGCCGAAGAATCACTACGGCTTGATCAACATGAAAGAGCGCGCGCGCAAGGCCAACGGCGAGGTCAGCATCGACAGCGAACCCGGCGTGGGCACCACGGTGCGTTTGCTGGTCAAGCCCCTGCCCCGCGTGCGCGCGCCGCGTTGAGCAGCGCGGTCAGGAGCGGTCAGTAGCGCAGCAGCGCCTCGATCCGTCGACGACCAAGGGCTGCGCGGCCCTTCAGCTCGCTCAGCTCGATCACAAACGAGTAGCCCGCCACCACACCGCCAACGCGTTCAATCAGGTGGGCCGCGGCTGCAGCGGTACCGCCGGTGGCGATGAGGTCGTCGCAGATCAGCACGCGCTGACCGGGACTGCAGGCGTCGAGGTGCACCTCGAGCTGGTCGGTGCCGTACTCGAGGCCGTAGCGCACGGTCTCGGTTTTGTAGGGCAGCTTCCCCTTCTTGCGCAGCGGGATGAAGCCCACGCCGAGTTCCTGCGCAAGCGGCGTACCAAAGATGAACCCGCGGCTCTCGATGCCCGCCACAGCGTCCACAATGCCCCGCCACGGCTCGGCGAGGGCGAGCGTGACATCGCGCAGGGCCTGGTGGTCCTTCAGCAGCGGCGTGACGTCTTTGAACAGGATCCCGGGTTTGGGAAAGTCGGGCACATCGCGCACCAGTCGGCGCGCGCGCTCAATGGGGGCAGGCAACGTCGTCATCATGCCTGCACTGTCGTGGGGAACGGCACACCGCGCAAGCGTTCACGGCGGTAGCAACGGCAGCGGATCGATGGGCTGCTGCTTCCGCCGCACCTGAAACTGCACGCGCGGCGACACGCCCACGAGGCCACTGGTGCCCACCACGCCAATCACGTCGCCGGCCTTGACGGTCGCGCCCACCTGCACGGCGGGTGCAGCCAGGTGCGCGTAGAGCGTGACGAGGTCGTGGTCGTGCTCGAGGATCACAAACGTGCCCAACGCAGTCTGCTGGCTGCCAGCAAACGCAACACGGCCGGAAGCTGCGGCGAGCACCACGGTGCCAGCGGGTGCTGCGATCAGCACGCCGTCGTAGCCGCCGTTCTTCGACGTCGCGGAGGCAAAGTCGCGCAACACCATGCCATCGACGGGCCACGCCAGCAGGGCCGTCGATGGCGCAGGCTTCGCTGGCGTGGGTTTCGTGGGTTTCGTGGGTTTGGTCGGCGTCGGCTTGGCTGGCGCGGGCGTTGGCGCAACGGCGGCCGGAAACGACAGCGACGGCGATGGCACAAACAGCACCTGGCCCACGCGGATGTCGTTGGGCGAGCGCAGGCCGTTGACGTCGACGATCTCGGCGACCGTGCTGCCCGTTTCGGCGGCGATCTGCGTGAGCGTTTGCCCCGCGGCGACCGTGATCTGCATCCCGGGCGGCAGCGGCGGCTCGTCCACAGGCGCTGGTGCCGTGGCGCATCCGGCAAGGACGAGCAGGCACAAAGAGAGAAGGGCCCCGCCGCGATTCATCGTGACGGGACCCTTACCCTTTCCAACCTTGGTCGGAGCGACAGGATTCGAACCTGCGACCCCTAGACCCCCAGTCTAGTGCGCTACCAAACTGCGCCACGCTCCGATAAAGGTGTGGTAGCTGGGTTGACCCCACTCTGTCAACGCGGATGTTGCTGCATGCCCACAAAAGTCGAAGGTCCGCTGAAAACGCTGCTGCTCTCACTGACGGCATTGACGTTGGTTGTCCTCGTCGGCTCGTTCGTCGGGCCGTTCACGACCGAGTACGAAGTGAAAACCGCGGCGCGTGTTGCCTGCAACGAGTACCGCCAGGCGGTGCGCTCCAATTCCGACACGCGCGACTGGGAAAAGACGTTCATCAACGGGGCGCGTCAGGCGGGCGTGCAGCTGGGCCCGAACCAGTACAGCTTCGAGCTCGGCAACGACTACGAGTACGCCACGTGCAAAATCCGCGTGAAGTGGTTTGAGCAGGTGCCGCTGTTTTTGATCGCCGACGCCACCGACATCAAGCCGATCAAGTACCTCCACGACATCAACTACGAGCACCGCGTCCGCAAAAAGTACTGACGCGTCCGCGCGGCTGCGCCGGCCGTCGCGACGACAACGCCGCGTGTTGCCGCAAAAAACAAAGGCCCGTTTCGGGCCTTTCTTTTTTGCGCGCTGATCCGCCTGAGCTCCGACGACGCGGCTAGGCGGCGCGAGCAAGTCCGGCATGTCGCAAGAGTGCCGCCGTCGACGGTGCGCGGCCACGGAACTGCTCGAACACCTCGCCAGGGTGCACGCTGCCGCCCAGCGACAGCACCGTGTCGCGGAAACGCGCGCCCACCGCTTTCACTGCTGCTTCGTCGTCGAGACCGGCGTCTTCAAAGGCACCAAAGGCGTCGGCCGACAGCACCTCGGCCCACTTGTA
>JBIKRQ010000140.1:0-14814 GCA_044349155.1 Myxococcota bacterium | reverse complement strand
CGGCGCGCTGTATCGGTTCTTTCCGTCGAAGGCGGCGGTGATCACCGCACTTCAACAGCAGGCCCTCGCCGACCTCGCCAGCGAATTGCGCGAAGCGATCGCCGCTGGCCGCGCACGTCAGGCGTCGCTGCCGGCGGGCATCCAAAGCCTGTCGGCGATCGTGACGATCGCCGACACCTTCTTCGCGCTGCCCACGAAGCACACCGCGCGCTTTCGCTTGATCGACGAAATCATGTCGAGCCCCGCGACGGTGTTCGACGATCAGGATGCCCGCGTGCACGAAGCCGAGGGGGTCGGTCCGCTGTTGGCGCTGGTGCTCGACGAGGCCACGCGGTTCGCCGCACAGCAGCAGCGCCCCGTCGACGACGAACTGCGCCGCTTCCCGTTTGTGTTGTGGGCGGGCCTGCATGGCGTGACGCATTTCATCAAGCGCGACCGACTGCTCGAGCCGGCCCTGCACAGCCCAAAGATCGCCGGGTCGTTGGTGCGCCTGCTGTTGCGCGGACTTGGTGCAAGCACCAACGAGATCACCGAAGCACTGGCGGCGGCGAAGCCCGAAACACTGCAGGCCTGACGACGACGACCGCGCCGTCGATGGCTATTCCTGCGCGGCCACGGCCATCACGAGCAGCGTGGTGCCCGTGACGAGCCCCGCGACGCCGACGACGCCGAGGACAACAAGCCCGGTGGCGTCTTGCACCTGCACCTTTTGCAGCGCCGTGCGGGATTCTTCGAGCGCTGCGCGGCGCTTGCTGCTGACCGAACCCGCGAGCTCGTCGTCGATGGCCGTGAGACGCGTGTCTGTGAGCGCCAGGTCGTAGCCGAAGATGCCCGCACCACCAGCGCCCAGCACGCCAGCACCGAGGCTGAGCGCCACCCACACCGGGTGCGGCCCCTCGACGTGCTCGGCTGCCGCCTTCTCGGCGTTCACGCGGGCGATGTTGCCGCGCAAGGCCTTGGCGACGGCGATCGGTTGGTCGGCCGAACCCGCGCGCGCGATGTTGCCCGCAGCGTCGGTGACCTCGACGTAGACCTCGAAGCCGGTGGTTTGCGTGCCTTCGGGCAAACGGGCGATGCGAAACGAGGTGCCGGCCATCGGCGTGGACTGCCACCCACCGCCAGCAACCAGCCAATGGCACACGGCCGACGTGACACCGACGTTGTCGCGCACGGCGACGCTGATCACGGGTGCTGCGTCGGGGCTGTCGGCGGCGACGGAGAAGTTGCTGATCGAGGGCGCCGTGCTGTCGACGACGACGGCGGGCTCAGGTGCAGGTGCAGGTGTTTGCGCCTGCGCAGACGAAGCAGCGACGAAACCGACGAGGAGGCCAGCAACAACACGCGACAACATGAGACGCCGTGTGCTCCGGGAACCGCGCGGCCGCAACCGGGTCACTCCGTGGGAGGTGTGGCAGGCCGATCGTCGTCGACGAGGCGGGTGGCGATCGGCGCTCGACGCACCTGATTCCGACTCGAGGCCTTCGCCTCGTACATGGCGCGGTCGGCGGCTTCGACGACGCTCGCGAGGTCGCGGCCCAGGGGTCGCGGGTTCGTGGACGTGGCGGCCGGTGCCGAGGCCACGCCGCAGCTGACCGTGAGCGACAGGCCAGGCACGTCGTCCATGGTCATGGCGGCCACCGCAACGCGAATGCGCTCGCCGACGATCATGCCGATCGAGGCATCGACCTCGGGCAGCAGCACCATCAGCTCATCGCCACCGTAGCGTGCGACGACGTCGCCTTCGCGCACTGCACGCTCGACCACACGCGCAACCGCCACGATCACGCGGCTGCCCACCAGGTGGCCCCACGTGTCGTTCACTTTCTTGAAGTGATCGAGGTCGAGGAACAACACGCACAACGGACCGTTCGACGTCGACAACAAGCGATCGACGGCCTGCGCAAACGCCGCGGCATTCCACAAGCCCGTGAGCGGATCGCGCAGTGCCTGATCGGCCGCATCGCGATAGCGCGCCGCGTTCGCAAACGCCGTGCTGAGTTGGCGCGCGAGGAAGAACAAGCCCTCCTGCTGCGTCGCCGTGGGCGTGCTGTCGAAGGCCACCGCCGCGGTGACGCCATCGCCGAGGTCGAGCAGCATGACGACGGCAAAGCGTGGCAAGCCGACCGCCGCACCGACATGGTGCTCGACGAAGCCTGCGGGCAGCGGACGATGAAACAGCAGCTCTGCCTCGTCGGCGTCGAGGCCACGAGCCGCTCGCACATCGCCCGCCCACACCGCCGCCGCTGCGCCACTGGCCACTGCACACAGCGCGTCGGCACCATTCGTGGCGAGGTCGATGGGCTCGAGGTGCTCGAGCAACCGCTGCGCGGCCGCGAACAACGCGAGGTCGCGACGGAGGCGTGCGTTCTCGTTGAGCAGACGACGACGTTCGAGTGCACGGCCCAGTGCCAGCCGCAACCGCTGCGGGGCCACGGGCTTGACGAGGTAGTCAGAAGCGCCGCGATGAAGGGCGGCGACGGCGGTGTCGACGTCCTGGCGACCCGAGACGAGCACCACCTCGGGCGCGTTGTTGTGGGCCGACGGGCGAATGAGGTCGACGATGTCGCCCGGATCGATGCTGCCTGGATCGATGACGATGACGTCGTAGTCGCCGAAGGCGGTGCCAAGCTCGGTGGCGAGCTGCACACGGTGCCCTTCACGTGCAAACACCTCGGCGTGGGCCTCGGCGGCAGCCCCATCAGCGTCGACGATCAGCACACTGCCGACGAGCCCCCCGGTGGGCGCAACACGGTGGCGATCGGAACGCTCACGCGGCGCCAGGGCGGGGCGCGCGGCGGAAGCCAGACGAGGCTGGGCGAGGGGTCCTGCTGTTCGCTGCACGCCTTCAGGCTACGGCGACCGCAACGGTACGGCGACGGCGAGACAACTTGCCCCACCCGCCTGCTACAGGCGGCCAGCAGCGATCTCGGCCTTCAGCCAGGGCAAGGTCTGCGCGATCGCCGCATCGGGGTCGACGAGGGGCTCGTAGCCGATGTCGTTGCGGGCGTTGTGCAGGTTGTAGAAGTGGCTGGTGCCGAGCTGGGCGGCGACGAAGCGGGTCATCGGCGGCTCGCCCGCGAGTGAGAACGCGCCCCACACGCCTTCCATCATCGCCCCCACAGCGCGCGCCACGCCGTACGGCACACGCTTCGTGAGCGGCGGCAGGTCGAGGCCCGCGAACATGCGGTTCAACCACTGCCACGGCACGACGGGGTGACCGTCGGAGATGAAGTAGGCCTTGCCCGCGTTTTTTGGGTTGTTCAGCGCGAGGGCATCGGCCGCCAACAGGTGCGCGTGGGCGCCATTGTCGACGTAGGTGACATCGATCTTGTTGGTGCCGTCGCCGACGATGCGCAGCCGCCCCTGCCGGTGGCGCGCGATCATGCGCGGCAAAATGTGCGGGTCGCCGGGCCCGTAGATGATGTGCGGACGAAGTGCTGTGGTGAGCAACACCGACGGGCCCTTGAGGTGCGGCTGCGCGTTGGCGGCCAACACACGGCGCTCGGCTTCGGCCTTCGTGCGGCCGTAGTGGTAGAGGTGCGTGGCCGGATACGGCAGCCGCTCGTCGGCGTTGACCGCGTCGCCACCGTCGAAGGTGACGCTCGGCGACGACGTGTGCACGAGGTGCTTCACCTGCCGCGCGAGGCAGGCATCGATGACGTTTTGCGTCCCGTCGATGTTGGCGTGGTCGTAGTCGGCGGCTTTGCCCCACACACCCGCTTTGGCCGCCACGTGAAAGACCACGTCGGCGTCGGCGACGACTTCCTTCATCGCCTTCAAGTCGGCGACGTCAGCCTTGACGCAGACCGCGCCAAGGGCTTCGACATCGGGGTACGCGGAACGGCCCACCACGATGACGTCGTCGCCGCGCGCGCGCAGCATCTTGACCATCGCTTTGCCCAGAAATCCGCCGCCACCTGTCACCACGGTTTTCATCGCCTGCTCCTCGGGTGCGCGGCGCGTAGCCGATTGAGGCACCCCCGTCACGAGATGGCAGCACATGTTGGCCACGCGTCGGGGATTTTGTGAGACTGCGAACGCGTTGACGACGACCAACCCATCGCCCATTGCTTTTCATCGCCCACACCATGCGCCGTCGGCGTCGACGTGGGTGGAGCGTGCGCTGCGCAGCGATCACTGGCGCGGCGATGGTCCGTTCACGTCACAAGCAGCCAGCATGCTGTCGCCGCTCGTTGGCAACGGTGCGGTGCTGTTGACGACGTCGTGCACGCAAGCGCTCGAGCTGGCGGCGTTGCTGCTCGACCTGGGCCCGAACGACGAAGTGATCGTGCCGTCGTGGACGTTTGTGACCACCGCGTCGGCCTTTGCGTTGCGCGGTGCGCGGCTCGTGTTCGCCGACTGCTTGCCCACCACGTTGTGCATCGATCCTGTCGACGTCGCGCGCAAGAAGACCGCGCGCACGCGAGCAATCGTCGTCGTGCACTACGCCGGCATCGCCTGCGACATGCCCGCACTGCAGGCCCTGTGCGATGAGCATTGTGTTCTCGTCGAAGACAACGCCCACGGCCTCGGCGGCGCGTTGAACGGACGGGCTCTCGGCAGTTGGGGAGCGCTCGCAGCACTGAGCTTTCACGACACCAAGAACGTCTCGTGCGGCGAAGGGGGGGCGTTGATCGTCAACGACGAACGCTTCCTCGAACGCGCCAGCGTGCTGCGTGAAAAGGGCGTCGACCGCGCGCGCTTCTTGCGTGGCGAGGTGTCGTTTTACTCGTGGGTCGACGTCGGCACGAGTGCCCTGCTCGCTGAACCGTTGGCGGCGTTGTTGTGCAGTCAGCTCGAGGTCTTCGCGTCGATGCAGCAACGGCGGGCGGTGTTGTGGGCGCAGTATCAGCACGCGATGGCGTCGTGGGCGACGCGCAACGGTGTGCAACAGCCGCATGTTCCCGAGGGCGCTGAGGGCGCATCGCACTTGTACTGGTTGCGTGTGGCGTCGCCGGCAGCGCGCACGTTGTTGATTGCCCATCTCGCCGCGCGCGGGATCGATGCGCGCTTCCACTACCACGATCTGTCGTCGTCATTCGCGGGCCTGAAGCTCGGCGGTCACCACCGCAACTGCCCAACGAGCGAAGCGGTGGCCAACGATCTGTTGCGCCTGCCGCTGTACCCCGACCTCAGCGACGAGCAGCAGCAGCGCGTGGTCGACGCCGTAGCCGCGTGGCGCTGATCGCCGCCAACGCCGCGAACAACGAACCCGCCTGCGAGGTGGAGCTACACGTCGACGCGCGCGTGTTCGGATCGGGCGTGGTCACGTCGGGTTCCCCTTCGCCTTCACCTTCGCCCTCGCCGCCAGCGTCGCATCCGAGGTCGGCGTTGTCGGTGTAGCAGTAGTCGCAGCCCTCGGCGGAGCAGCCGTTTTCGCCGCAGCCACCGACGTCGCAGTCGGGATCGACCTCGCCACAGCCGCAGTCGCAACCGTCGCCCGCACCACCGGCGTAGTAGAACGTGTTGCAGGTCCAGGTCTCCGGCACGACGACGGGCGTGCGCCCCGAGAAGCAGTTGTGGCCACCCGCAATACTCAAGTCGGCAACCGCGTTTGCTTCAGCGGCGCACGCCGTGACGTCGTCGAAGGCGTCGCACGCCAGCAACGCGCGACACGCGTAGCGCGCATCCAGCGCATCAAGCAGTTGTTGGCAGATGACGTGACCAACGCCGGCAACTGCAGAACGTTCGCGCTCGCGTTGCGCGCACGTGGCCGCTTCGTCGTCGCCACAGGTCTCAGCCTGCGTGCACCAACGCTGCACCGCCTCGGCGTCAGCGCGCGCGGTGAACGAAAACACAAGGACCGCGAACGCGGCGAACAAGGTGATGTGGCGGTGGCTTCCCATGCGAAAAGCCTAGCCGCACTTCCTGCGCAATGTCCCGATTTTCCAAGTGAACTGAGGCACCTCAAGATCTCGCCATCCCAGCCGAAGACGTGGGGAGCGTTGTTCGAAGAGGGAAGACACATGGCGTCGATTCGGCTCACCACTCGCTTTGCTGTTGTTGGGCTCGTGCTCGCATCGGTGCTGTCGTCCATTGGCTGCGGCGACCCTCCGCCGGTGTTGCCGACGGAACGCGTCGACAGCGGCTTCAGCGTCGCTGAGCAGGGCTTCTCGTTCGCCAACTTCGGTGGTGCTGACCCCGACTCGCGCTTGAATGAGGACCTGCTCATCCGCTTGCACGGCAAAGACGCGGTGTGTGTCGACGACGCTGCGGACTGTCGCATCAGACCCGTGGCCAAGGAGTACATGCGCGCGGTGAACGAATCGCTGCGCGGTGGCCGCTGCGAAGGGTTCGCCTTCTTGTCGGGCTTGATGGCCACTGGTGACATCGACGTCTCGGAGTTCGGCGCGAACGCCGCCCACGACCTCGACCTCGAAGACAACCGCCCCCTCGGCCTCGAGCTCGCCTACTGGTTCAGCACGCAGTACCTGATCGACGTCGTCAACGACTCGACGCACACGCTGTCGGGGATGGAGGCGGTGTCGTTTCTGACCGAGGCGTTCTCGAAAGACAAGCCAACGCTGTATCGCCTGGGCGTGGCGCGCGTCGACGAGACCGGTCACCTCACCGGTGGTCACGCCATTGTGCCCACTGCTGTCGGGCCCGACGGCGCAGACGGCCAGTACGCCATCTGGGTCTACGACAACAACCACCCCGACGAGGAACGCAAGATCACGATCGACAGCGTGACGAACACGTGGACCTACGTGGCGTCGACGGACCCCGAGCAGCAAGGCGCCACCTACGTTGGCTCGCCCGAGAACGCGAACTTCCTCTACCTCGCCGAAATGAAGCCGCGCCTTGGTCGCCACCCGTGCACGTTCTGCAGCGGTGTTGAAGGTGAAGCGGCAATGCATCAGGTGTTTGGCAGTGCTGGCGTCGAGTCGTCGTCGGTGGTGAAGGGTCGGCGCGTCGGCGAGTACAAGGGCAAGATCTACCAGGAGGTTCCTGGCGCCATCGCCACCCCGTTGTTCACCGCCGACATGTGGGACGACGACACGGGCGCGCGCCTGCTCGTTCCTGTTGAACAAGGCGACCTCAAGATTTCGATCCGCTCGTCGGGCACGGCAGACGCTGAGGAGCCGGGCCAGGGGATCCTGTTTGCGTCGGGCAGCACCTTCGCAGCGCTCACCGGGGTGCCGCTCTCCGGAGACGACGAGGCCAATCTCGACGTGAACACCGCCGAAGGCAGCATCGCCTACGAGCCACCAGCGAGCGGCGGCGGCGGCGAAGAAGTCGCCTTCGGCACCACCACCGCGTCGGGCGACGACGTTGTGGTGCGCGTGGACATGCCCGAGGACGGCGAGCCCGGGGCGGGCGGTGACCTCACCATCGGCGTCGATCCAGAGAGTGGCAACCCGACGCTCACGATTGAAACCGAGCCCGGCGAAGAAGCATCGCTTGTGATCAGCGTGGCCGTGTCGAACGAAGAAGGCGAGTCGACGTTTACGGGCGAAGTCCCCGTTGGCGAGGGCGGTGGCACCGAATTGCTCGTCGACGAGTGGGAGGGCGAAGGCAGCCCGCTTGGCGCGGTCGTGGATACCGACGGCGATGGTGAAAGCGACGAGACCGTTGAAGTCGTTGACGAGCCCGAGCTGCCGCCCGCCGCACCAACGAACCTTGAGGCCTCAAGCACCAGCGGCGACGAAGTGGTGCTCAGCTGGCTCGACGGTGACGAGAATGAGACCGTGTTCGTGATCGAGCGCGACAGCGGCTCAGGCTTCGCAGCAATCGCCGACGTGGCTGCCAACACGACGACGTACACCGACACGACGGTGTCGCCGCTGTCGACGTACCGCTACCGCGTGTTTGCCCGCAACCTCACGGGCGACTCGACGGCCTCGAACGAAGTCGACATCACCACCGGTGCGTGTGCCCCCGGCAGCGTCTCGGATGGCAACGATTGCGCCGCCTGTAGTCCGGGCCAGTACTGCCCTGGCGACGGCCCCGCCGAAAGCTGCGCCGCAGGTACTGTCGACGACGACAGCGACCCCGCCACGGTCTGCGTGCCTTGTGAGGCCGGCGAATACTGCGCCGGTGGTCCTGCCGCCGCTGAGAGCTGCGAAGCGGGCACCGTCGACGACGACAGCGACCCCGCCACGGTGTGTGCGCCCTGTGCTGCTGGCGAATACTGCGCGGGTGGCCCTGCAGCCGCCGAAGCCTGCCCCGCCGGCACCATCGACGACGACGCCGATCCGGCCACGGCCTGCGCCCCCTGCGAAGCGGGCGAGTTCTGCGCTGGCGGCACCGAAGACGTGCTGACCTGCCCCGCCGGCACCAACGACGACGACAGCGACCCGGCGACGACCTGCGCGCCGTGTGCCGCCGGCGAGTTCTGTGGTGGTGGTGCGAACGCTCCTGAGGCGTGTGCGGCCGGCACCGTCGACGAAGACGCGTCGCCTGCGACACCGTGCTCGATTTGTTTGCCAGGCCAGGTGTGCCCCGGTGGCAACGCGCCTGCTGAAGCCTGCGCTGCGGGCACCGTCGACGACGACAACAACAGCGTCACGCCCTGCGTGCCGTGTGCTGCAGGTGAGTTCTGCGCGGGTGGCGCGACTGCTGCACAGCCCTGTGCCGTGGGCACCGCCGACGTCGACAACGACCCCGCCACGTCGTGCGTGATCTGCAGCGAGGGCGAATTCTGCGCCGGTGGTGCTGCAGCGCTTGTGACCTGTGCAGCTGGTACCGACGACGACGACAACAGCGCCTCCACCGCCTGTGCGCCGTGTGCTGCGGGTTCGTTCTGCGCCGGTGGTGCAGCAGATCGCGTGCTGTGTGCAGCGGGCACCGCAGACGACGACAACAGCTCGGCGACGGCGTGTGTGGCGTGTGCTGCGGGCGAGTTCTGCGCCGGCGGTGCGGTCGCGGCCCAGGCCTGCCCAGCAGGCACGATCGACCACGACAACTCGCCCGCGACGGTCTGCCAGAATTGCGCGGTTGGCGAACAGTGCGATGGCGGCGCGGCGGTGGCCACGTGTGCGGTTGGCTTCGTCGACAACGACCCTGGTGCAGGCCTCGCGTGTACGGCGTGTGCCGCGGGCGAGTTCTGCGCCGGCGGTGCGGCAGCGAAGGTGACGTGTGCTGCTGGCGAGGTCGACAGCGACGCGAGTGCTGCGACAGCGTGCGAACCGTGCATCGCCGGCTTCTTCTGCGCGGGTGCTGCTGCTCCTGCTGAAGCCTGCGCGCCAGGCACCGAGGACGACGACGACAACGCCGCCACACCGTGCGTGACCTGCGCTGCGGGCCAGGTGTGCCCGGGTGGTGCTGCCGCTGCGCAGGCTTGCGCACTCGGTACCGCCGACAGGGACAACAACGCTGCGACGGCTTGTGCGGCGTGCGTCGAAGGCGAGTTCTGTGCCGGTGGTGCTGTTGCTGCTGTGACCTGCGCTGCTGGTACGGTCGACGACGACAACAGCGCGCTCACCGCGTGCGTGACCTGCGCTGCGGGCACGTTCTGTGCGGGTGCTGCGGCCGATACGGTAACCTGCGCCGCAGGCACGAGCGACGACGACAGCGACAGCGCCACGGCGTGTCGCACCTGCGCAGCGGGCGAGTTCTGCCCCGGCGGTGCCGTCGCTCCAGCGAGCTGTACTGCAGGCACACGTGACGACGACAACAGCAGCGCAACAGCCTGTGTGGCGTGTGCGGCGGGCGAGTTCTGTGCCGGCGGCAACGCCACCAACGTGAGCTGCGCTGCAGGCACGCACGACGACGACACGAGCCCCGCAACGGCCTGTGTGGCGTGTGCGGCGGGCAACTTCTGCCCCGGCGGTGCCGTGGCCGCGACAACGTGCGCACGGGGCTCGCAGGACGACGACGGCGCCTCTGCAACGGCCTGTGTGGCCTGCAACGAAGGCGAGTTCTGCGCCGGTGGTGCAGCGCTCTCGTCGACGTGTGCGGCCGGCACCAGTGACGACGACAACAGCGCCGCCACGGCCTGTGTGGTCTGCGCCGCGGGCACGTTCTGCGCCGGTGGTGCGGTCGATGCCGTGGCCTGTGCGCCAGGCACCAGCGACGACGACGGCAACAGCGCCACGGCGTGTCGCACCTGTGCCGCGGGCGAGTTCTGCCCCGGTGGCGCCGTGGTGCCGGCCGGCTGTGCGGCGGGCTTCGTCGACGACGACAACAACAGCGCAACGGCCTGTGCGGCCTGTGCCGCAGGCGAGTTCTGCGCCGGTGGCAATGCCGTCGCGGTGAGCTGTGCTGCTGGCACGCAAGACGCCGACGCCAGTGCTGCCACCGCGTGCACAACGTGTGCGGCCGGGACGTTCTGCGCCGGTGGTGCAGCACTTGCTGCGAGCTGCGCGCTCGGCGACGTCGATGACGACGGCAACAGCGCCACGGCGTGTGTCACCTGCGGTGAGGGGGCCTTCTGCGCTGGCGGCGCCGCACCTGCGGTGGCCTGCTCGGCGGGCACTGTTGACGACGACAACAGCCCCACCACCGACTGCGTGGCGTGTGCCGCGGGCACGTTCTGCGCGGGTGGCACGCTCGACCTTGTGACCTGTGCAGCAGGCACCAGCGACGACGACAGCAACAGCGCGACCGCGTGTCGCACCTGTAGTGCGGGCGAGTTCTGCCCTGGTGGCGCCGTAGCACCGACGAGCTGTGCGGCGGGCTTCGTCGACGACGACAACAACAGCTCGACAGCCTGTGTGGCGTGCGCGGCGGGTGAGTTCTGTGCGGGCGGCAATGTTGGTGCCGTGAGCTGTGCAGCTGGCACGCAAGACGCCGACGCCGACGCAGCCACCGCGTGTACGACGTGTGCAGCCGGTACGTTCTGCGCGGGCGGTGCGGCCCTGGCCACGAGCTGCGCGCTTGGCGACGTCGACGACGACGGCAACAGCGCCACGGCGTGTGTCACCTGCGGTGAAGGTGCCTTCTGCGCGGGCGGTGCAGCACCTGCGGTGGCCTGCTCGGCGGGCACGGTGGACGACGACAACAGCGCCACGACCGACTGCGTGGCGTGTGCGGCGGGCACGTTCTGCGCTGGTGGCACGCTCGACCTTGTGGCCTGCTCGGCGGGCACCATCGACGACGACAACAACAGCGCAACGTCGTGCTCAAACTGTGCCGAGGGCACGTTCTGCGCGGGCGGTGTGACCGCTGCTGTGGCCTGTGCGGCAGGCACGAGCGACAACGACAACAGCGCGGCGACGGCGTGCGTGGCCTGTAGTGCTGGGCAGTTCTGCCCGGGTGGTGCGGCTGATGCGGCGGCTTGCGCAGCGGGTACGGCCGACGTCGACAGCGATCCAACCACGGCGTGCACCAGCTGCAGCGAAGGCGAGTTCTGCGCCGGTGGTGCAGCGGCGGCGGCAGCGTGTGCTGCAGGCACCTCTGACGCCGACAACAGCCCTGCCACAGCCTGTGTGGCGTGTACGCCAGGACAGCAGTGTACCGGTGGAACAGCCGATGCCGTCGACTGTCCGGCGGGCTTCGCCGACCTCGACTTCAACCCCGCCACCGCGTGCAACGCGTGCGACGAAGGCACCTTCTGCCCGGGCGGCGGCACCAACGCGCCGAACTGCGCGGCTGGCACCGTCGACGACGACAACAGCGCGGCCACGGCGTGTGTGGCGTGTGCCGTCGGCACCTTCTGCATCGGCGGCGGCTTTGACGTGATCGCTTGCGAAGCAGGCCAGGTCGACGACGACGCCAACCCAGCAACAGAGTGCGCCAGCTGCAGCGCCGGCACCTTCTGCGCTGGTGGAGCAGCCCCCGCCGAAGCATGCGCCGCAGGGACCGCCGACAACGATGGCAATCCCTCGACCGCGTGCTCCGCGTGTGGCGAAGGTTCGTTCTGTCCGGGTGGTGCGGTCACCGAAACCACCTGCGCGGCCGGCACGGTTGACGACGACAATTCGTCGACCACCGCCTGCGTCGCCTGCCCCGCCGGGTTCTTCTGCCCGGGCGGTCCAGACGAGGCATCCTTCTGCGCGGCCGGTACCGTCGACGACGATCTGAACGCTGCAACCGCCTGTCTCACCTGCAGCGCCGGCGAATTCTGTGCAGGCGACACCACGCCCGCGGTCACGTGTAACAACGGCCTCGTCGACGACGACAACGACCCTGCAACCGCATGCAGCGTCTGCGACTGCGGTACGTGCCCGGGCGTGTTCGACGGCGAAACCGACATCGACGGCGATGGCACCCGCGACGCCTGCGACGCCGACATCGACGGCGACACCGTGCTCAACGGCGTCGACACCGTGCCCACCTCGGCGACGCGTTGTGCCGACGGCGACAGCGACGGCTGTGATGACTGCTCGCAAGGTGCTGGCCCCAACGTGGGCGACGACGGCGTCGACACCGACCTCGACGGCATCTGCGACGGCGGCATCCCCGCGGACTGCGTTGTCGGCAACGGCCTCGTGGTCTGCGCAAACGGACGCACGAAGGCGCAAGCGGAGGAGTTGTGCTTGACCCTCGGCGGTGACCTGCCCGTGTTTCACAACGCCGGCGACCAGGCGGCCTTCGACAACGACATTATCTCGACGCTCGGCGGCATCTCCTACTGGGTCGGCGTCGACGACAGTGCCAACGAAGGCGACTTCCAGTGGGTCGATGGCACGCCGTTGCTCACCGACGAGCGGAACTTCAGCGGCGGCGAACCCAACAACTCCGGCAACGAAGACTGTGTCGAGACCTTCGTGTTGGGGACATGGAACGACCTGAACTGCGATGACCAACGGCAGGTCGCGTGCATGCTGCCTGGCCCGGTCATCTCCAGCGCCGACAACTGTGTCGCCGTGGCCAACACCAACCAGCAAGACACCGACAACGACGACCTGGGCGACGTCTGCGACAACTGCGCGCTCGCCGCCAACGTCGATCAGACCGACACCGATGCCGACACCTTTGGCGACGCCTGCGACAACTGCAGTGGCACGTCGAACCTCGATCAGCTCGACACCGACGCTGACGGCATCGGCGACGTGTGTGACGCGATCGTGT
This sequence comes from Myxococcota bacterium, assembly GCA_044349155.1. GTDB lineage: Bacteria > Myxococcota > UBA727 > UBA727 > VGSZ01 > VGSZ01. The sequence continues at coordinate 1,857 of JBIKRQ010000140.1, read as the reverse complement.
GCGAAGCCGGCTTCGCCGACAACGACAACGACGACTTCACGCCCTGCACCGCGTGTCAGCCAGGCGACTTCTGCCCAGGAGGTACGGGTCCAGCCGCGCAATGCCCCGCCGGCTCGTTTGACGGCGACGCTGACCCAGCGACGTCGTGCACCCCATGCGCGCCTGGTCTGTTCTGCGCTGGTGGTCTGACGCCGCCGCAGGTGTGCGACAACGGCATCGTCGACGACGACAGCGACCCTGCGACGGCATGCGCCGCCTGCACGTGTGGCACCTGCCCCGGCGTGTTCGATGGCGAGAGCGACTTCGATGGCGACGGCGTCCGCGATGCGTGCGACGGCGACAGCGACAACGACGGTGTGGCTGACGGCAGCGACAGCGATCCGTTCAACAATCTGGTGTGTGCTGACGCCGACGGCGACTCGTGCGACGACTGCAGCAGTGGCACGAACAACGCGGCCGACGACGGTGTCGACACCGACGCCGACGGTCTGTGCGACAGCAACGCGCCTGCCGACTGCACACGCAACGGCTCGGTGCTCGGCTGCAGCACCATGCGCCGCTACGACGAGGGCCTCGTCGTTTGCGACGCCGTTGGTGGGCACCTGCCGATCTTCCACGACAGCCAGAGCCTGTTCGACTTCGTCAACGACGCTCAACCGCTTACCGTGGCCTCGTACTGGCTCGGTCTCGACGACATCCTCGAAGAGGGCACCTTCGTGTGGGTCGATGGTCAACCGCTGTTGCCCGGTGAAAACAACTTTGGTGGCGGCGAGCCAAACAACTCAGGCAACGAAGACTGTGTCCAGTCCGGTGTTGATGTGAACGCGACCTGGAACGACCTCAACTGCCTGGCCAGTCTGCAGGTGTTCTGTGTGTTCGATGGTGTGGTGGCGAGCACGAGCGACAACTGCGTAAACGTGCCGAACGTCGATCAGTCCGACGTCGACACCGACGGCGTGGGCGACGCCTGCGACAACTGCGTGAACATCGGAAACGCCGACCAGTCCGACGGCGACGGCGATGGTGTGGGCGACGCCTGCGACAACTGCGTCGCGGTCCCGAACCCTGACCAGGTCGACGCCGACGCCGACGGCTTTGGCGATGTCTGCGGTCCGTGATGACGGCGCAGACTTGAGCGCCTGAACACCGCCGCACAGTGTGCGGCGGTGTTCGTTTCAGGCAGGCCCGTGCCATGATCGTCGTCGATGTCTGCTGCGCCGCGCGTGTCGATTGTTGTGCCGCTGTTTCGCCTCGGCCGTGGCATCGCGCCGTTGCATGCCCACCTGCGCCGCTGGCTCGACGACCATTTCGAAGGCGCCGAGATCATCTTTGTCGACGACGGCAGCAACGACTCGAGCGTCGAAGAACTCGCGCGCCTGCGCGACCCACACCTGGTGGTGGTGCCCCTCGCGCACAACGGTGGCCAGGGGCACGCAGTGTCAGTGGGGCTGACCGCGGCGAGCGGCGACTACCTCGTCACCCTCGACGCCGACCTCGAGACCGGCCTGCGCGCGATTGGCACGTTGCTCGCCCCGCTGCTCGCCGACGACACGATCGAGCTCGTGCTTGGTCGTCGGCTGCGCGTGCAACGCCCCCTGTTGCGTGGACTCGGGTCGAGCATGGTCAACGCCACACTGAGCACGATGTTCGACGGCATCGACGACGTCGGCTGCGGGAGCTGTGCGGGTCGTCGGTCGCTGCTGGTGCGCTGGCAACAACAGCCCTTTGGCGCACACGTGATCAAGCTGGCCCTCGCGCAGATTGCCACGCGCCGCACCTGCGTCGACCTCGAGGTGGGCGAGGCCGTGGCCGCTGAGCGCCTGCCGCGCCACCACGATCCACTGCGCGGACGCTCAC
>JBIKRQ010000526.1:0-4013 GCA_044349155.1 Myxococcota bacterium | reverse complement strand
GTGGAACTGTTTGGGCCCATGCGACGCTGGCGGCAGCGCCATCGACTGGGTGATGGCCATCGACGACGTCGACTTCCTCGACGCGGCGAAGAAGCTGAAGGCGCGGTACCTGCCGCAATCGTCGACGTCGAACGCGGCGCAGCACCTGGCGAAGCTCGCGCCGTCGTCCACCGATGCCGAGTTCATGAACGCGATCGCGAGCTACTACGCCGCGTGCTTCGACATCTTCGACGAAGGCCGCGCGTACCTCGAAGGTCGCGCGATCTCGTCGACAACGGCGCGCGCTCACGGCGTCGGCTACGCGGCCACGCTCATCGGCAACGACCTGCCGAAGGAAGGCCGCGCCGAGATTCGCCGACGAATGCAAGACCTCGGCATCTTGCGCGCCAGCGGTCACGACCACTTTCGCGGCTGCGTGGTGGTGCCACTTGTCGACGACAACGCCGACGTTGTTGGCTTCTACGGCCGCCGCGTCGAGTTCGCCGCGAGCGGGCAGGCCACGCACCTCTACCTGCCTGGACCACATCGCGGCGTGTTCAACCGTCGCGGTGTCGACGTCGGTGTGGGCGAAGGAACGCTCATCATCTGCGAAGCCGTGATCGACGCGCTGTCGTTTCTGGAACAGGGCATCGAGCACGTGACCTGCACCTACGGTGCATCGGGCCTGACCGATGAAATCGTGTCGCTCGTCGAGAAACACGACATCAAGCACCTGCTGTGCGCCTTCGATCCCGACGAAGCCGGCGATCGCGGGTTCATCACGTTGCAACAGCGCTTCACGAGTGCGCGCGTTGAACGGCTCGCGTTGCCGGCTGGCCTCGACGTCAACGCGTGCAGTGCAGCGCTCAACCTGCGGACGTTGCTCGACACCAACGACCTGCCGCCACCCGTGGCGATGCTGCCGCCGCCGAAGCCATCGCAAGGGCTTGTCGACGAGAAAGACGACGAGGCCACGCTCGTGTTCGGCGATCGCACCTACGCCGTTCGCGGCATCGCACGCTTGACGCAGAGCGAAGCGCTGAAGGTGCAAATGGTGATTCGTCGTCGTGGCTTGTCGTTCTCCGACACGCTCGACCTGTTCGTATCGAAAGCCCGCTACGCCACCGCCGTGGCTGCCGCCGTCGAACTCGAAGCGGAGTCGAAGGACCTGAAAGATGACCTCATGAAGGCGTTCCACATCGTCGACGACCTGCGCCGTCGTCGTCGTGAGAACGCCAACAAGAAGCCCGTGGTGGAGATGAGCGCCGCCGAGCGCGACGAGGCGATGGCGCTGCTCACCGATCCCGAGCTGGTGCACCGCATCGTGCACGACTTCGATCGCTGCGGCGTCGTCGGCGAGGAGATCAACAAGGTTGTTGCGTACCTGGGGGCGACGTCGCGAAAGCTCAGCAAGCCGCTGGCCGTGATGGTGCAGTCAACGACGGGTGCCGGCAAAAGCTCGCTGATGGACGCGGTGCTCATCTTCGTGCCCGACGAGGAGAAAGAAATCCTCTCGGCGATGACGGGGCAAGCGCTGTTTTACGCAGACATCGATCTCGAGCACAAAGTGCTGGCGCTCGCCGAGGAAGAAGGCGGCACGAGTGCTGCGTACTCGCTCAAGCTGTTGCAGAGCGACGGCAAGTTGCAGCTGCTGACGACGGTGAAGGACCCGGTCACGCAACAGAACACGGCGAAGAAGATCGAGGTGAAGGGGCCGGTGTCGCTGCTGTCGTCGACGACGAAGATCAAGATGGATGAAGAGCTGTTGAACCGCTGCATCGTGCTCGGCGTTGACGAGAGCCGCGAGCAGACCCGACGCATCCACGAGGTGCAGCGCGAGTTGGAGACGCTGGAAGGCAAACAGCGCCTGATCGAGCGAGCGCGATTGATGACGTTGCACCAGAACGCGCAACGGCTGTTGAAGGGCATGGAGGTGGTGAATCCACACGCGCGCGATCTCACGTTCTTCGACGAGAAGACGCGCGCTCGTCGAGATCACATGAAGTACCTGACGCTGATGCGGACTGTTGCGCTGTTGCATCAGTACCAGCGCGAAGTGAAACATCTCAGCGACGGCACGCCGTACATCGAAGTCACGCGCGAAGACATCGAGCTGGTCAACGAGCTGTCGGGGGCGGTGTTGAATCGCGCGCTCGATGACCTGCCGCCGAAGACGGCCGAGCTGTTCAGGGCGATCGTGGCGCTCGTGAAGCAGAAGCAGGACGCCGACGGCGACGACGTGGACGTATGGTTCACGCTGCGCGACATCGTCGACGCGCTGTCATTGAGCGACACGGCGGTGACGCGTCACCTGCAGCGGCTGCAGGAAGCCGAGTACATCGAGACGGGCCATCGCGGCGGCCACAGCCAACGCCTCTGGTACCGCGTGGTCGAGCGGCCGAACGCATTCGCGCCGCTTCCGCCAGCCGGAACCCCCAGCACCGCCAACACCTCCAACATACCTCCAACCCACCTCCAACCCCCCGGTGTTGGCGGTTTTTCGGGGCTTAAGTCACTGAAAGCACTGCGGATTGTCAAAACCTCCAACACCAGCGCGGATGGCACATATACCGGGAAATCGGGAGCGACGGTGACGCCATGAATGTTTCACAGAATGAAACACATGGTGAAACACGAAATGAAACACCACGCGCGCCGCTGGTGATCGAGCACCAGGTGGAGCGCTATTTCATCTGGCTCACGACGACGAAGCAGGCGCCGTCGACGACGGTGGTGACCTACCGGCGCGTGATGAAGCAGCTGATCGACTGGCTGTACCTGCGCGGCATCGAGGATGCGCGGCAGGTACTGCGGTTGCACATCGAGGCCTATCAGCGGGCCTTGTACGAAACGCGGGTGCAGCGCGGCGCACGTCGTGGACAACGCCTGTCGTTGCGAACGCAGCAGCTGAAGATGACGACGATCAGCAGCGTGTTTCGCCAGCTGTTCAAGCTGAAGCTGATCGACGTGAACCCCGCCGCCGACCTCGACTTGCCGCGCGTGCCGCAGAGTTTGCCGCGCGCGTCGTTGACGAAGAGCGACGCCGAAGTGGTGTTGCTGCAACCCGACATCGGCACGGCGAAGGGGCTGCGCGATCGGGCGATGTTGGAACTGCTGTTTGCGACGGGCCTTCGTCGGTTCGAGCTGTTGGGCGTACGTGTTGGCGACATCGACAGCGCACGCGGCACGGTGTTTGTGCGCGAGGGCAAGGGGCGCAAGCAGCGCATCGTGCCCGTCAGCAAACGGGCACTGTACTGGGTCGACCGCTACGTGATGAGCGTGCGCGGGGCGCTGCCAGGGGCCGCGAAAACCGACGCGCTGTTTCTGTCGATGACGACGCCACGCCCGGTGCACGAGCAGTGTTTGCACGACGTGGTGCACGACGCGATCGCAGGCGCCAACGTTGGCGTGCAGGGCAGTTGCCACGTGTTCCGGCACACAGTGGCAACGCTGTTGCTCGAAGGTGGCGCCGATCTTCGGTACGTGCAGGAGATGTTGGGCCACAACAGCCCGACGACGACGGCGATCTACACGAAGGTGACCATCACGTCGTTGAAGGCGGCGTACGAGAAGGCGCACCCATCGCAACAAGCACCAGTGCCGTCGAAGCAGGTGAAGCGAAGAGCCGCCGACGACGAAGTCGTCCCTTAGCCGCTCTCCAGATGTTGGTCGACGAGCATCGATGAGGTTGCTAACGTCGTGCATATGACGACGACCGAACTCCTTGAGCAGCTGAAGGCACACGCGCTCACGCTTCCTCGTGAGGAACGCGTACAGGTAGCCCGCGAGCTGTACACGGTCGGTGCCGAGATCGACGATGTCGATGTGCAGCTTGACGACGTAGATTCGGAGCGCATCGTGCGGCGAGCGCGCGCGGTTCGCGATGGAACAGCGACGCTCGTGAGCGTCGACGCGTTCTTCGATCATGTGCGCAGCCGACTGAAAACGCGATGAACGTTCAGGTCGATATCGAGGCTGCCGACGAGTTCGTCGCTGCAGCCGATTGGTACAACGACGAGCGTGAAGGGCTCGGG
>JBIKRQ010000525.1:0-4030 GCA_044349155.1 Myxococcota bacterium | reverse complement strand
CGCAGCACGCGGCGCAGGTCGAAGCCGTCGACGAACTCGGTGGCCATGTACAGCTCGTCGCTGACTTTGCCGAGGTCGTAGACCTGCACGATGTTTGGGTGCTGCAGGCGCGCGCCGAGCTTCGCCTCGTCGACGAAGCGGCCGCCCACGTCGTTGTCGTGCGTGAACTTTCGCAGCAGCTTTTTGACCGCGTAGTACTTCTCGAAGCCCGTGATGCCGACGGTGCGGGCGAGGTAAATCTCACCCATGCCGCCGCGCGCGAGCAGCTTGAGCAGGCTGTAGTTGCCGAAAGCCCGCGGCAGATCGGGTGGCGTTTTCTCGCTCACAAAGCGCCCCGCTGTTCGTCGTCGAGGTCAACCAGTGCCAGCTGCACCGGTGCGTTGACGCCACGGATCCACGACGGATCGAGGCGGGTAATGCGCAGCCCACTGTTGCTGCCGAGAGATTGGCGAACGGCGTCGCTGACGATCACGCCAGCCGAAGCGCCGTTGTGTGTTTTCGGGGCGAAGTCGATGGCGGCGCGCGCGATGATCACCGGCAAGCCAGCTTCGACATACGAGACCGCCGTCGTGTCGCCAAAGAAGCCCGCGACACTCGTGCCCACGTGCAGGCCAGCGACCACGGCGGGGGCGTTGCCGTCGCCTTCGGTGGCGGCCGTGGCGTCGACGATGTGGGCGATGTCGAGCGCACAATGCACCGCTGCGACCGCACCGCTGGCGTCGGCAGCGAAGCCCAGCAGATGGCCGTGGCCGACCACCTGCTCAATGCGACCGCCATGCGCGATGACCTGGGCAGAAACGACGCGACAGAAGCGATCGAGGTGGCGTTTGACGACGGCGGCGTCGGCGTTGGCGCACCAGCCATCGAAGTCGGCGAGGGCCACGTACACAGCGGTGACCGCGCGCGTGTGGGCATCGGTGGTGGCCGATTCGCCGTTGGCGATGGCGTCGACGTGGTCGACGACGGTGGGCAACACACTGGTTCGCAAAGCGCTGCGCAGCACTTCTGCCTGCTGGGCCGCTTGTGCCTGGCGCTCGCCGTCGCGACGGCTGGTGTCGAGGTGGGCCTGCAACTCTTGATCGACCTGCTCGAGCCGCACGAGGTCGGCTTGCAAGCGCGTGCGCTCGGCCTGCAGTTCGGCAAGCTCGGCGCGCGCACGGTTCAGTTCCTGATCGGCGGTGCTCACCGCGCTCTCGTGGCCAACAACGGCGAGCTTGAGCGTGGCGACGTCGTGCAGGGCTGCTTCGTGATCGCCGCGGATGGTCTCGAGTTCGAGCCGGGCGGCGGCGAGGTCGGTTTTCGCGCCTTCAAGTTCGGCGAGCGAGGCGTCGAGTTCGGTGCGGTGGTGCTCGCTCGCTTCGAGCAGCGCGTCGCGTTCACTGCACGCTGCGTCGACGAGCGATTGCAGCTCCTGCAGCTGTTCACGTCCGACGGTGGAGGCGTCGCGCTGCCCCTGTCGTCGTCCTTCGAAGGCTGCTTGCTCAATACGCGCCAGCACGTCGCGTTCGCGCTCGGCATCTTTTTTCAGGGCGGCGTTGCGGTCGATGTCGCCCTGTTGGCGCAAGCGCAGGTTGTCGCTCTCGAGGGCGTGAACGCGTGCGGTGACCTGCTGCAGCTGCTCCTGCTCGGCACCGAGCTGCGCCTCGAGGGCGGCGAGCTGCTGTTGGTGCTGCACGATGTCGAGAGAGCCAGCGATGCGGGTGGTTTCTCCCGGCGGCGGCGCCTGGCGCTGGCTTGAGCGATCGAGGCGCATGGCGAGCAGGCGCGCGATCGCCTGCAGCGCTTCGACCTCGAGCTCGGAAAACACGACCGACGCCGCTGCACGCGCGAGATACAAAATCGCGTGCAACGTGTGCTCGCGCCCGACGAACACGGGCACGGCCATCACGGCACGCAAGCCGTCATCGCCAACGGCGTCGACGTAGCCGTCAACGACGACGTCGCGGCTGAACACCAGCTCACCCGACGAGATCACCTTGTGCACGAGCGGCCACAGCACGCTGGCATCGCGGCGTTGCCCGTCGGGCTGCAGGATGATGGGCGCGTCGAGTTCGCCGTCTTCGTGGATTTCGATGAGCGCTGCGACGGTGCCGTCAACGAGGTCGCGGCAGGTTTGCACCGCGTCGATGGCCCAGCTTTCGTCGGCACCATCGACGCTGAGGTGGGCCACGCGCAACGTCGCTGCGAGGGCGCGCGCGTGTGGTTCGTCGTCGCCGGTGAGCTCGTTGCGCACGACCGCGGTGTTGTGGCCCGTGCCATCAAACGACGACGTGCCGCGTTGCAACTGAACACAGACGTCGCCGATGTAGAGGCGGTCACCCACGTTGACCGGCGTGCTGCGAACACGGGTGCCGTTGAGAAAGATGCCGTTGTGGCTGTCGAGGTCGTGGGCGGTGACGCCCATGTCAGTGACGATCAGCTTCGCGTGGCGCCGAGAAACGTTGGCGCTGGGCAGCACGACATCGTTGCCAGCGATCCGCCCGAGGTACGTCACGGGCTGATGCAGCGGCACCGGCGCGAACGCTGGCTGCTGCGCGCAGTGCACCAGCAGATAGCCAGGCGGATCGCCCATGGAGTCGGCCGTCGAGTCGGTGGTGGCAGTCACGGGCCCGATTGAAGCACAGCCGACAGCGATGTCGCCAACTTCGCCTCGATCGCCTCGATGTGGGACCTGCATCGACGATGATGTGTCGTTTTCCCGGCGACCGCCGCACGCGCGCCACACCGACGCGCTTCGACTTGACCCGGAGCCCCGTGCTCGTCGAGCATCGCGGCCCCTTCAGAGCCAGGCGAGGCCAGATGACCGCAAAGACGACGCAGCTTGCAACAGATGTCCGGGGCCCAAAGAGCGGAATTCGCATCGCCGCACCAGGCGCGCAGCTGAACGCTGACGACGTCGCGGCCAACTTCGTCGACGTCGCGCCCGCGATGACGCGCCCCGAAGCTGCCGCCGAAAGTGGCCGCTGTCTGTTCTGCTACGACGCCCCCTGCATGACGGCGTGCCCCACGCACATCGACGTCCCGGCGTTCATCAAGAAGATCAACAGCGGCAACGTGAAAGGTGCTGCCCGCGTCATCCTCGACGCAAACCCCATGGGCCACTCGTGCGCGCGCGCTTGTCCCGTCGAGGTGCTGTGCGAGGGATCGTGCGTGATGCACGGGCAGGGCAGTGCCCCGATCCAGATCGCCCGCCTGCAGCGCTACGCCACCGACGCCGCGTTGACGGCGGGATGGCCCGTGCTCGTGCCCGCTGCCGACACAGGCAAGCGCGTCGCGGTGATTGGCGCTGGGCCTGCTGGGCTGTCGTGTGCCCAGGAGCTGCGCCGCTTCGGCCACGCTGTCACCATCTTTGATGCGCGCGCGCGCGTTGGTGGCCTGAACACCTATGGCATCGCTCAGTACAAGCTCACGCCGACGACGGCTGTCGCCGAAGCCGACGCCATCCTGGCCCTCGGTGTCGAGGTGAAATCCAGCACGGTGGTGGGCCGTGACGTGGCCTTCGCCGACCTCGTCAAAGACTTCGACGCCGTGTTCGTCGGCTTTGGTCTTGGCGGCACGAACAACCTCGGCATTGCCGGCGAAGACAAGGCTGGCGTCATCGACGCCCTCACGTTCATCGAGCACCTCAAGGAAAAGCCCTACGGCACCTACACCATGCCCGAGCGCGTGCTCGTGATTGGCGCAGGCAACACCGCCGTCGACGCTGCCACGCAGGCCCGCCGCCTTGGTGCCCACCACGTCGACTTCGTGTACCGCCGTGGCCCCGATGACGCGTCGGCCTACCACTACGAACTCGAGCTCGCGCGCAACGACGGCTGCGGCTTCCACTTCTGGTCGACACCCACCGCGGTACTCGGCGACGACAAGGTCGAAGGGCTGCAGATCAAAGATGGCACCGGCGCTGTGCGCGTGTTGCCCGCCGGTCTGGTGATCAAGGCGATCGGCCAGGAGAAGCAGGCGAACGCGCTGGTCGCGTTTGGGCTCGCTGTCGACGACAAGGGCCGCCTGACCGTCGATGCCGAGCGCCGCA
>JBIKRQ010000139.1:0-14899 GCA_044349155.1 Myxococcota bacterium | reverse complement strand
TGTGCAGCCACCTGCAACGCCCCACCGATCACGACGGCAAACGCGAGCCCCAGGATCGGCGGATCGCACACGTACACGCCGACAACGGTGCCCACGATCATGCTGATGTTGAGGATGATCGGCGAGAGTGCTGGGGCCGTGTACTCGTCGTGGGCGTTGAGCACGGCCATGGCCAAACCCACCATCGCCATCGCGATCACGGCGGGAAACATCCAGCGCGTCAACGTCGTGGTGAGCGCGAGCTTGTCTGGCTCGTCGCTCCAACCGGCTGCAAACGCGTGCACAATCGGGCCGGCGAACACCACCCCGACGACGACGATCACGAGCACGGCCACCAACACGAAGGCGAAGACGCGGCGGTACAATTCGCGGGCGTCGTCAGCACCGTGCAGTGCGAGTGCTCTTTGGTACTCGGGCTGCACCACCGGCGTGAGCGATCCCTCGGCGACGAGGCGGCGCATCACGTTTGGGATCGTGAAGGCCATGTAGAACACGTCGGTGAGGCCCGACGCGCCGAAGAAGTGGGTGATCATGAAGTCGCGGATCAAGCCGGCGACGCGGCTCACCATCGTGAGCACCACCAGAATCGAGGCGTTGCGCACGATGCGGCCTTCGGATCCGCTGGCGGCTGCCGACGTCGACGAAGCAGGGGCGGGACTGTCAGACATCAGGCTTCCTTCAGAGCGGGGCTTTACAACGGTCACCGCCCCCCGTAGCAAACGGAGGTCATCTTTCGTCGGCCCGGTCCGATGATCATTGTTCCGCCTGTGAAGGCCGAAGGAGAGAACCAGCAATGGCTGCGCACAAGTCCGCCTGGAAGCGTTACCTGCAATCCGAGAAGCGCCGCACGCGCAATCGCTCGGTCAAGAGCGCGCTCAAGACCCAGCTCAAGAAGGCTCGCGCCGAGATCGGTGCCGGTACGGCTTCCCCGGTCGCGGGCGAAGTGAAGAACGCCGTTGCCGCGCTGCAGTCCGCTGCGAGCCGGGGCGTCATGCACAAGCGCACGGCTGCCCGCCGCGTGTCGCGCCTGATGAAGGCTGCCGCCAAGAAGGCCTGAACTCTCAACGCCTTCGGGCCTGAGCGTTTCGACATTGCCGACCATCTGGTCGGCTTTTGTCGTTTCTGGTGCCCGGCTTGAAGTTGGCGCCAAACCTCCCCGGCGCTCAGTGAGCCTGCGTCGCACGCAAACGGTTGACCCGCCGTCGGCGACGCCGGCATGCTGCGCCGCGTCTGTCACGTCGACGACGTGGATCAACGCGAACTGGAGCACTCGATGTCCGCCCTTCTGCAGCGTCAACGCACCCACACCTGCAACGACCTCACCGCCAAGAACATCGGCGAAGAAGTGGTGCTGATGGGTTGGGTGCAGAGCAATCGCGATCACCACGGCCGCATCTTCGTCGACCTGCGCGACCGGTACGGCCTCACGCAGCTCGTTTTCAAGCCCGAGACGTCTGACACGCTTCGCGACAGCGCTGCCCAGCTCGGCCGCGAATTCTGCATCGGCATCAAGGGTGTCGTCGAGGATCGCGCCACGAACGGCGGTTCGTCGAACCCGCGCCTGAAGACCGGTGAAGTCGAAATCAGCGTGCTCGACATGGAGGTCTTCAACCCGTCGGCCACGCCGCCGTTCATGATCGAAGACGACGTCGACACGAACGAAGAAAAGCGCCTCGAGTACCGCACCCTCGACCTGCGTCGTCCGCGGCTGCAAAAGAACCTCGCGATCCGCCACCGCATCATGCAGGCGACGCGCGCGCACTTCGATCAGCACAACTTTCTCGAGATGGAGACGCCTCTGCTCGTGAAGTACACGCCCGGTGGCGCGCGCAACTTCCTCGTGCCGTCGCGCCTCAACGAGGGCAAGTTCTACGCGCTCGCCGAGAGCCCGCAGATGTACAAGCAGATGTTCATGATGGCGGGCCTCGACCGCTACTTCCAGATCGTGAAGTGCTTCCGTGACGAGGACCTGCGCGGCGATCGCCAGCCCGAGTTCACCCAGATCGACGTCGAGATGAGCTGGGCCACCGAACCGGTGGTGCAAACGATGATCGAAGGGCTCGTGCAACGCATTTTCCGCGAAGCCATCGGCGTTGAACTGCCCGCGGTGTTTCAGCGCATGCCCTACGACGAGGCGATGTCGCGTTTCGGCGTCGACAAGCCCGACCTGCGCTTCGGCCTCGAGCACAAAGACATCACCGAGCTCGTCAAGCAGCACAACGGCGGCGGCGTCAAACTGTTGCAGGACATCGTCGTCGGGAAGCCCGGCACCATCTGCAAGGTGATGGTGCTGCCCAAGCAGCACGAGATGTCGAACACCGAGGTCGACAAGCTGAAAGACGTCGCCAAGGGCCTTGGTGGCGAGGTTGGTTGGTCGCGCATCGAAGAGGGTGGCACCTGGGCCAAGGGCTTCGGCAAGGCCATCAGCGCCGAGCTGCGCACGGCCATCAACGAGGTCAGCGGCGCTCAAGCTGGCGACGTCATCTTCTTCCAGTTCGGCAAGCCGTCGATCGTGCACACCGTGCTCGGCGGTCTGCGCGTGTACCTGCGCGACAAGCTCGGACTCGTGGCACTCGACGAGATGGGCCGCAGCAAAGATTGGCGCGTGTTGTGGGTGACCGACTTCCCGCTCTTTGAAGAGACCGACGACGGCAAGTGGGTCGCCGCCCACCACCCGTTCACGTCGCCAGCGGCCGGCAACGAAGACAAGCTGCTCAGCGATCCGGGTTCGTGCAAAGCCCGCGCGTACGACCTCGTGCTCAACGGCAACGAAGTCGGCGGCGGCTCGATCCGTATCCACGACTCCTCGGTGCAGGCGAAGGTGTTTTCGGCCCTCGGCATCTCGGAAGAAGACAAGCAGAAGAAGTTCGGCTTCCTGCTCGAAGCACTCAAGTTCGGTTGCCCGCCCCACGGCGGCATCGCGCTGGGTCTCGATCGTCTGGCGATGCTGCTGTGCGGTGGCACCTCGCTGCGCGACGTGATCGCCTACCCGAAGACCCAAAAGGGCACCGACCTGCTCACGGGCGCGCCCACGGCTGTGTCGGGCAAGCAGCTCGATGAGCTGTTCATTGCGTCGACGGCCAAAGAAATCGCCTGAGCCAACGCAGGCGCTCAAAACGAAGAAGCCGCCCACCCGGGCGGCTTTTTCGTGGGCCTGCAGCGAAGCAGGATGCCCGTCAGTTGTCGACGCGCGCGGCCAGCGCCTCGGAACGGGGCTTTCCGCGCAGGCGCGCCAGAATGTCGCCAGGGCTCACGCCAAGCGTACGCAGCGACCAGAGCAGCAACGCACCCGCGACGCCTTCGTCGAGCCAGCCCAGCACCGGGATCACGTCGGTGGGCTCGGGAACGAACATGTAGACGAGCGAGAGGGCACCAACGACCACAGCAGCTTGCTTCTTCACGACGACACCTCGACGAGGCGGAGCACTACAACAGCGATCCGGATGTTCAGCATCTCGGTCACCATCAGCACGACAGCGCCGGCGACAACGGCGCCACACGTGACACGCCACACGCTGGATGAAGCGGCCCGTTTGGCGAAGCGTCGTGCAGGAAGCGGCTGTTTTTGGCGCCACCGCCTGCTATGCCCGCGCCGCTGTCTGACGCCCGTCGGCGTCGCCGAGGTTGTTCATGCGTTTGTCCGTGTTGTTCGCTCTTGTCGCCTCTTTCTGCCTGTCGACTGGTGTTCACGCCGAGGACAAGGTCGGTGTCGTCGACCTGCAGCGCGCGCTCAACGAAGTCGAAGAAGGCTCGACCGCGAAGGCCGCGCTCAAGAAGGAGTTCGACGAGAAGCAAAAGCAGCTCGACTCGCGCCAGAACGAACTGAAGAAGCTGAAGGACGAGCTCGACGCGCAGTCAACGATGATGACCAACGAGAAGAAGCAGGAGAAGGTTGCCGACCTGCAAAAGAAGCTCGTCGAGGTGCAGCAGCTCTACTACTCGCTGCAGCAGGACCTCTCGAAGCGCGAAGGCGAAGTCACCGGCCAGATCTTTCAAAAGATGGGCGTGATCCTCGGCCAGATGGGCACCGAGCAGGGCTACGCCGCCATCGTCGAGAAGAGTGCGGTGCCGTACTTCAAGCCGTCCCTCGACGTCACCAACGAGCTCATCCGCCGCTACAACGCGGCCTATGGCAAAAAGAAGAAGTGAGCTGATGCAGCTCGGCGCACTTGCTGCTGCCATCGGTGCGCGCCTGCTGGGCGACGCCGACCTCGAGGTCGTCCGTGTCTGCGCCATCGATGAGGCGCACGCGGGCGACCTCGCCTTTGTTGATCATGCCCACGCCCGCCGCGCCGCATTTCGCACGACGGCGACGGCGATCCTCGTCGACGAAACCTTCGCCGCCAACCACGCCCACGAACTCGATTGCGCGGTTGTGTGCGGCGACGACGTCTCGCTGCTCCTGTTGCGTGCGTTGCAAACGTTGCATCCAACCTCCACGTCGACGGCGCGGATTCATCCGTCGGCCACGATCGCTGACAGTGCCGTCATCGCCGCTGATGTGCTGGTTGGTCCGGGCGTCGTGGTCGAAGACGACGTCGTCGTCGGTGCCGGCACCACCCTCGGTCCACACGTTGTGCTTCGTCGTGGTGTGCACATTGGCGCGCGCGTGCGCATCGGCTCTGGCTGCGTGATCGGCGATGAAGGCTTCGTCTTCGCCAGCGATGGCACCCCGGTGCCGCATGTTGCCAGCGTCATCGTCGACGACGATGTGTGGTTGGGCGCCAACGTCTGCATCGACCGCGGCCTGCTGCGCGATACCCGCGTTGGTGCGCGCAGCCGCATCGACAACCTCGTGCAGGTTGCCCACGACGTCGTCATCGGCAGCGACGTCGTCATCGCCGCTCTTGTTGGCATTGCCGGGCACGCCACGATCGGCGCTGGCGCCTCGCTCGCTGGGCAAGCGGGCATTGGCCCCCATGTGCGGCTGGCACCGCGGGTGCGCGTGGGCGGGCAAGCTGGTGTGACGACCGACGTCGTCGACGAGGGTGCTGCCGTCTCTGGCACCCCTGCGTTTCCCCACCGCGACTGGCTCAAAGCAACGGCACGGAGCCGACGACCTCTCTGACCTTGACCTTGAAACCACGGAGCACCGATGAGCGACGAATCGACGACGACCACGACGACCACGGAAGCGAAGGCCGCCAACCCGCTGAAGTACAAAGAGATCACCGAGATCCTGCCGCACCGCTACCCGTTTCTCCTCGTCGATCGCGTCGTCGAGGTCGAACCCGGCAAGCGCGTGAAGGCCTACAAAAACGTCAGCGCCAACGAAGAATTCTTCAACGGCCACTTCCCGGGCATGCCCGTGATGCCAGGCGTTTTGCAGATCGAAGCGCTCGCGCAGACGTCGGCGTTTTTGACCGCCAGCCTCGACGGCTTCGATCCAAAGACGCAGGTGGCCTTCTTGATGTCGATTGACGGCGTGAAGTTCCGTCGGCTCGTCGAACCCGGCGATCGGCTCGACCTCGAGGTGGAGCTGCTGCAGAGCCGCCGCGGGATCATCAAGGTGATGGGCAAGAGCAGCGTCGACGGCGAACGCGCTTGCGAAGCGGAAATCACCGTCGCGATCCGCCCGCGCGGCTGACTGAGAGCGTCTGACGGCGGGGGAATGCCCCGCCTCGCGCTCGACCGCTACTTCTCGCGCACGGTCAGCAAGAACAGCTGCGAGAGCGCTTCGGCTTCGGTCATCGTCTTTGGCGGAGCAGGTGCAGGCGCTGGCGGCAGGTCGACCATCGCCGGCGCGACCACAGCGGGCATCGACCCTGTCGTCGTCGATCGCTTCACCAAATGCACGTCGGTGGACTCGTGAAAGTCGTCGGCGGGGTCGCTCGCGGGTACTGGTGCCATCGACGTTGCAGGCACGGTTGGAGCAGGTGCCGCAGCCGCACGCTTCGCCGGCGACAGGTCACCCAGGAATCCCTCGACAACGGTGTAGCCGACGTCGCCGAAGATCACCGAGTCGAGGTAGTGCTCAGCACCAAGCTCGTCGAGCTGCGCCTTGGTTTTCACCTTGCCGAGCAGCTTGTTGGGGTCTTCGCCGCCGTCGATCAGGCTCGTGAAGCGCACGGCCGGGGTGAGCTTCACAGTGCGGGCCTCGGCCAACAGCGTGAGCGTGGTGTCGTCGAGGCGCACCTTCCCCTGATCGCTCCACTGCTGAAGCATCTCGTTGGTGAGGAAAACCGCCGCCACACAAACCTCCGCGTCACCCTTGCACGTGATCGCATCTGTTGGCCGTGATGCCAACCAGAAGGTCATCTGCTACGAAACAGCTCGTCGATCTGTCTCGGCAACCCAGGCGGCCGTCGCGCATCTGACACACATCTCCAGGACACCGCGTCGTTTCGCACGCGAAAGAGGCTCACCATGGCTGGCAACGTCACCGAAATCACCGATCGCAACTTCCAGTCCACCGTCCTCGCGTCGGACAAGCCGTACCTCGTCGACTTCTGGGCCACCTGGTGCGGCCCGTGTCTGGCGATTGCGCCCCACGTCGAGGCCCTCGCCAACGACAACGTCGGCAAGATCGGCGTCGGCAAGCTCAACATCGACGAGCATCCCGCCATCGCCGGCCAGTTCGGCGTGCGCTCGATCCCCACGCTCCTGCTGTTCAAGGGCGGCAAGCCCGTCGACCAGATCGTGGGTGCGGTGCCCCGCGCCAAGCTCGAAGAGCTGATCAAGAAGCACAGCTGACGTCGTCGGCACTGCAACGAAAAACGCCTCGCGCATGCGAGGCGTTTTTCGTCCGACCGGCGCCTGCGCCTCAGACGACGATGGTGCCGACCTTCTCGCCGCGCACCGCACGCAACACGTTGCCGCGCTCGTGCATGTTGAACACGAGGATGGGCATCTTGTTGTCCATGCACAGCGACAACGCCGTGGCGTCCATGACCTTCAGCCCCATCTTGAGGGCGTCGATGAACGGCAGCTCGTCGAACATGCGGGCGTCGACGTGCTTCTTCGGGTCCTTGTCGTAGACACCGTTGACGCTGGTGGCCTTCATGATCACGTCGGCGCCGATCTCCATGCCACGCAGCGACGCCGCCGTGTCCGTCGTGAAAAACGGGTTGCCGGTGCCCGCACCGAAGATGACGACGCGCTCTTTCTCGAGGTGGCGGATCGCCTTGCGACGGATGTAGGGCTCAGCGAGTTCCTGCATCGTGATGGCCGACTGCACGCGCGTGGTGATGCCCTTGCGCTCAAGCGCGTCTTGCAGCGCAATCGCGTTCATCACCGTCGCCAACATGCCCATGTAGTCGGCAGTGGCGCGGTCCATGCCAGCGTCGACGGAGGCCTTCAGCCCGCGAAAAATGTTGCCGCCACCGATGACGATCGCGACCTGCACGCCGAGGGCGCGGACCTGCTTCACTTCCTCGGCGACGACGTCGAGGACCTTCGGGTCGATGCCGTAGCCGTTTTCGCCCTGCAGCGCTTCGCCCGAGAGTTTCAGCAGGATGCGGCCGTACTTGCAGCCAGCGGGAGGCGAGACCTTCGACGTCGGCGGAATGGGCGGGGCAGGCAGGTTCATCGGCGACTCCGGTGGGGTGAAGCCTTCGTCGGCGCGAGCCGAAGAAGCAATCAAAACTGCGTCGCCCTATCAAGGCGCGCCCGGCATGCAACGGCGCGACCGGAACGCTGACGACGACGCCGCACCGCAGCGCAACACAAAGCTTGCCGGGAACACAGGCGTTCAGGTACGGTACTTCCGTTCAGCCGCCGTTCCTGGAGCGTCCGATGACCCACCCCGTGCCCACGACCAACAGCCCCGACCCCAGCACCCTGACCGATCGGCAAAAGCTGGTGCTTTCGTTCATCGAGGACCACATCCGCGAGCACGGCTTTCCGCCCACGATCCGCGAGATCGGCCGCCACCTGGGCATCAAGAGCACCAATGGTGTCAACGACCACCTGAACGCGCTGCAGAAGAAGGGGTTTCTCACGCGCGAAGAGGGCAAGAGCCGCACGCTGCAGCTCACCGCCGTCGACGACGACCTCGACGCCACCAACGACGACGAAGACGACCGCCACCCCGGCTTGTCGCGCAACGACGACGACGACTTTGTGGATGTACCCCTGCTCGGCAAGGTTGCTGCTGGCGTACCCATCCTCGCCGAAGAAACGCGCGCCGACACCGTGCGCGTGTCGTCGTTCTTCCTTGGTGGTGCGGCGAAGCAGAAGGTGTTTGCCCTCACCGTCGTCGGCGATTCGATGATTGAAGATGGCATCTTCGAAGGCGACTACCTGTTTGTGAAGAAGCAGCCGGTGGCGCGGCCCGGCGAAATCGTCGTCGCCATGATCGAGGGCGAAGCCACCGTGAAGCGTTACTTTCCCGAGGGCGATCGCATCCGCTTTCAGCCCGCGAACGCGCGTTTGTCGCCGATCTTCGTCAGCAAGTCCGAGTTTCGGCAGACCGACATCCTCGGCGTGGTCGTCGGCGTGTACCGCAAGGTCTGATGCTGCTCGCAACAACTTGATGTTCAACAGGAAAGCGGGCTTCGGGCCCGCTTTCTCGTTGCGCTCGACGACGCAGAAACGTTGCCCGGCACGTTTGACGACGACGGCGCGACCTCGGTAGCGTCCGGGCCGGCGACCGCAGTGGTCGTTTCGGCGTCGAGGCCAGACGGATGCAGAAGTTCATCGACATGATCATGCAGGGTGACTTGCTCACCGTGCTCAAGCGCTACGCCGACGTCGGCCTGGCGGTGCTCGTCATGCTGATCGTCGGCATGATGATTGTGCCGGTGCCAACGCACGTGCTCGACGTGCTGCTGGTGATGAACGTGAGCATCAGCGTGATCATGCTGCTCATCGCCATGTACATCCCGCAGGCGCTGAAGCTCGCGTCGTTTCCGACGATCATCCTCGTCACCACGCTGTTTCGCCTGGCGCTGAACGTCAGCTCGACGCGCTTGATTCTGCTGTACGCCGACGCCGGCGACGTCATCAAGTCGTTCGGTCAGTTCGTCGTCAAAGGCAACTTCGTCGTCGGTGCCGTGATCTTCCTTGTGCTCATGCTCATCAACTTCCTCGTGATTTCGAAGGGCTCCGAGCGCGTCGCCGAAGTGGCCGCCCGCTTCACCCTCGACGCCATGCCCGGCAAGCAGATGTCGATCGACGCCGACTTGCGTGCGGGTGCTTTCGACCTCGACGAAGCGCGTCGTCGCCGCAACGATCTTGGTCGCGAATCGCAGCTGTTCGGCTCGATGGACGGCGCGATGAAGTTCGTGAAGGGCGACTCGATCGCGGGCCTGATCATCACGGCCATCAACGTCGTCGCCGGCATCATCATCGGCGTCACCCAGCGCGACATGACGGCCAGCGAAGCCATCGAGACCTACTCGATTCTCACCATCGGTGACGGGCTCATCTCGATCATCCCTGCGCTGCTCATGTCGGTGTGCGCCGGTTTGATCGTGACGCGCGTGGCGTCGGAAGAAGAAGGCACCAACCTCGGTCAAGACCTCGCCACGCAGGTGTTGGCGCAGCCCAAGGCCTTCACGATCGCCGCCGTGTTCATCCTGCTCATCGGCATGATCCCCGGCCTGCCCGGCATTCCGTTTGCCATCTGTGGTTTGGGCGTGGGCGGCATCGCCTACGGCCTCAAGAAGGCGCAAGACATCAAGCTCGGCGGCGGTGGCGGCTCCGACGCCGTGATCGAGCAGCGCGACGAGGTCATCAAGGAAGAGAAGAAGCAGGCGGTGCAGAAGGCGCGCGCACAGGAAGGGCAGTCGTCGCAGATGATGCCGGTGGTCACGCCCATCGCGCTCGAAGTGGCCGCCGATCTGGTGCCCCTCGTCGACGACACCGGCGGCAGCAACTTCTTGAACGAGCTCATCCCGATGATGCGCGACGGCTTGTTCTACGAGCTGGGCGTTCGCTACCCGGGCTTGCGCGTGCGCGGCAACGAAGGCGATCTGCCGCCGGGCAGCTACATCATCATGATCAACGAAATCCCGTTGGTGATGGGCACCGTCGACAAGAACAAGTGCCTCGTGAACGACACGCCCGACCGCCTGCGCCTGCTCGGCATCGACGCCGATCCCGCGCAGAATCCGGCCAACGGCAACGCCTGCGGTTGGATCAACATCGAGCAGCGCAAGCTTGCCGAAGACGCTGGCCTGACGACGTGGGACGCCCCCGGCTACATCGTGCTGCATCTCTCGGCGGTGCTGCGCAAAAACGCTGCGGAGTTCGTGGGCATCCAGGAAACGCAGAACATGCTCGAGCAGCTCGAGCAGGCGTTCCCGGCCCTCGTCAAAGAAGTGGTGCCGAAGGCCGTCAGCCCGTTTCAGCTCACCGACATTTTGCGTCGTCTCGTCGAGGAGGAAATCTCGATCCGCGATTTGCGCAACATCCTGCAAGCGCTCGCGGAGTGGGGCCCCGTCGAGAACGACACCGTCATGCTCACCGAGTACGTGCGTGCAGCGCTCAAGCGCTACATCTCGCACAAGTACACGCGCGGTCAGAGCACGCTGATCGTCTACCTGCTCGACCCGCAGATCGAAGAAACCGTGCGCAGCTCGGTGCAGCACACGTCGTCGGGCAGCTACCTGGCGCTCGAACCCGAAATCACGCAGGAAATCCTGGCCGCCGTGCGCAACGAAGTGGGCAACCTGCCGCCATCAGCGCAGCAGCCCGTGGTGCTCACCACGATGGAAATCCGCCGCTACTTCAGAAAGCTCGTCGAGCTCGAGTTCCCGCATCTCGCGGTGCTCTCCTACCAGGAGCTCAGCCCCGAGATGAACATCCAGCCCATCGCCCGCATCAGCCTCGGTTGACGTGACGGCGGTCCTGCACATCCTGAGCGAAGACAGCGTCGTCGGCGCCAACGTCGTCGTCGAGGATGTGCTGGCATGTGCGGCCGCTGGCCACCCGCAGTGGTTGGTGGCGGCGAATCTCCCAGACCACGTGCGCGAGCGGCTTGGCAACCGTGTGCTTCCTGAGCGCGCGCCGAGCCAGCAGTTGCGCGACGTCGTCGTCACTGCCCGCCTGCAACGTGTGCTGCGCGAGCTCTCGATTCGGCACCCGGGCGTCGTGGTGCATGCCCACGGGCCAGCCGCGCGTGCTGTTGCTGCGTTCCTCTCGACGACGGTGCTCGTCGACGACGGCGATGAGCGGCCGGCCCATCGCCTGCTGCCATCTCCGGCTCGCGTGGTGTGCACCTCGCACGGCGACCTCGATCGCCACCTCGACGCGGGACTTCCTGCGCGGCAGTTGGTTCTGGTCCCGCCAGGCATTGATGGCGGCATGCAGCGCACGCGACACGAGCGGGTGCTGGTGGACGGGGTGTCGGCTCGTGTGGTCGCCGCTCTGACAGCAGCCGACATCGCCACCTGCGACTGGACCGCAGCAGACGCAGCAGGAGCCCGCGCCATCGTCGTTGGCGAAATTGCGCGGTGCAGACCTGCGCTGGTGGCTGCCGTGGCTTCTGGCACGCCCTGCTTCGCGCTGGACGTACCGTGGGCCGAGGACCTGGCGCGCTGCGCGGCGTTCAAGGCCATCGAGGCCGACGCGGTGATCGAGCTCGTGCGTCGGAGCACCCCGCGTCAGCCGCGATCGCTGCCAAAGGGCATGGGCCGCGCCGCGCGGACCGAGGCCTTGCTCGAGCTGCTCGACACGCTTGGGCCGCCGTCGCTCAGCCGTCACTTTCCGCGTCGTCATCCGCGCCGCTGAGGCCGAGTTTGGCCAGCCGGTAGCGAAACGAGCGAAACGACAACTTGAGCAGTTCGGCCGCCTTCTTCTTTCGGCCACCGGTCCGCAGCAGGGCCTTCTCAAGCAGGCGGCGCTCGTAGTTCTCGAGGGTGGCCTCGAGGTCGAGTCCGTCGGCGGGGATTTCGTCGGTCAGGGGCTGCACGGGCGTGGGCGGCGTTGTCACCTGGCCGCGCATGGCCGCGGGCAGCGCCTCGACGTCGATGACTGCGCCTGAAGCAAGCGTGACGCCCCGCTCGATCGCGTTTTCGAGTTCGCGCACGTTGCCCGGCCACGCCCACGCCATCAGCAAGCGCAGGGCGCCATCGCTCAGCGAGCGCACCGGCGACTCCTGCTGCTCGGCGAACTTGGCGACGAAGCTCTCGGCGAGCAGTGGGATGTCGGCACGACGCTCGCGCAGTGCTGGCAGGCGAATCTGGATGACGTTGAGGCGGAAGTAGAGGTCTTCGCGGAACGTGCCCTTTTCGATCTCGTTTTCGAGGCGGCGGTTGGTGGCAGCGATGACGCGGCAGTCGACGTTGAGGTCGTTGGCCCCGCCGACGCGGCGCACCTTTCGCTCTTGCAGCACGCGCAGCAGCTTGACCTGCATGGCAAGCGGAAGTTCGCCGATCTCGTCGAGAAACACTGTGCCGCTCTCGGCGCGCTCGAACAAACCCGGCTTGTCGGCGGTGGCGCCCGTGAAGCTGCCCTTGGTGTGGCCGAACAGCTCACTCTCGATGAGCGTTTCGGGAATCGCGCCGCAGTTGATGGCGACAAACGGTTCGTTCACGCGCGGGCCACGGGTGTGGATCGCCCGCGCAACGAGCTCTTTGCCGGTACCGCTCTCACCCGTGAGCAGAATGGTGGTCCTCGTCGACGCCACCTTCTGGATGAGCTCGAACACCTCCTGCATGCGCTCGCTGGAGCCCAGCAAACGCGAATGCGCCGCACGCGCTGACAACGTGGCCTTCAGCGCGACGTTTTCGGTCTGCAGGCGGCGACGCTCAAGCGCCCGGTCGAGCAGCACCGTCAGCTCGTCGACCTTGAACGGCTTGATGATGTAGTCGTACGCGCCGGCCTTCATCGCTTCGATCGCGGTCTCGGTCGTCGCGAACGCGGTCATGATCACGACCTGCGTCGACGGCGCCTGGCGGGTCACGAACGACAAAACATCCATGCCGCTGCCACGTGGCAGGCGCAGATCGGTGAGCACGAGGTCGACGGGCGCTTCTTTCAGAAGGGCTATCGCCTCGATGGCGTCTTTCGCGAGGCGCACCTGGTGCCCTGCCCGCAAAAACAGGATCTCAAGGAACTCGCGAATCGAGGTTTCGTCGTCGACGACCAGCAGCTTGGCCATGCCGCACCTTCATGCTTCGTTGCGCGAAACGTCAAGCGGCAGCCGAATCGCGAAGCGCGCACCGCCAAGGTGAGGCGATCGCTGCGCCCCGATCACGCCTCCGTTTTGCCGAATCAGCATCTGGCACGTTGCGAGCCCGAGGCCGTTGCCGTTGGCGCGCGTCGTAAAGAACGGTTCGAAGATCCGTTGGCGCAGGTCGTCAGGCACACCGGGCCCATTGTCGTCGACAAAGATGGTCGCGGCACCGTCGTCGATCTCGACAGACACGACGATGGTGCCCTGCTTGCCAATGCTCTCGAGCATGCGGTCGGCGTTGGTGATCACGTTCCAGAGCACCTGCCGCAGCTGGCCAGCGTCGACGCGCACGACAGCGTCACTCGCCGACGCTGTGAGCGTTGCCGACTTCAGCCCATGGCGCGCCGCCGTCGTCGTCTCGTCGAGAAGACCGCGCAGTGACACCGCCGATGGCACTGGCTCTGCGGGACGTGCGTAGGTCAAAAAGGCCTGCACGAGGCCCGACAACCGCTCCGCCTCGCGATGCACGATGCCCAACAGGCGCGCGTTGTCGCCGGTGAGTGCATCGGTGGTGGTGAGCATCTGCAGGCAGCCGATCATCGCCGCCAGCGGGTTGCGCACCTCGTGGGCGAGGCCAGCCGCGAGCCGCCCGAGTTCGGCGAGCCGCTCAGCGCGCGCCATGTCGTCTTGCAGGCGACGGAGTTCGGTGAGGTCTTGAAAGATGACGACACGCCCGGTCTCGTTGATGCCAACAAGGGGAGCCACGCTGCCGCCAAGGACCCGGGTGCCACGTCCGTCGACGTCAGCATCGACTTCGAAGCGGGCACTCTCGTTTCTGCCCATCGCGGGCTCGAGCACGGGTGCAATGTCGTGCACCGCGTGGCCAATCACGTCTTTCACGCCGAGGATGTCGCGGCCGGCAGCGTTGACGTAGACGATCTCGCCCGCAGCATTCACGCTCATCACGCCCGACGGCAGCGACGACAACACCGCCGCGTACAGCTCCTCGAGCTTGACGATTTGTGCGCGTGCGACCTCGAGGTGCGCTGAGGTCTTTGTGAGCTGGTTCGTGAGGTAGCCGCTGAGGACAGCCACCAGGAAGAACGACGCGCCGTTGGTGAGCACCGTCGGCAGCAGCTTCGGCCACGGGTCGTGTGCCGTCGCGAACGCTGTTCCGGCAAACAGCAGGAACGACACGCCTGCCAACACCAGTGCGGCACGACGATCGAGCACGATCGCGGCGTTCAACACCGACAACGAGAAGATGAACGCGAAGACGCTGTCGGCACCACCCGTGAGCGCGACGAGGGCAGATGCAATCAGCGCATCAGCAAACAGCTGGAAGTAGGCGATGCCGACGGTGGCAGAGGGCCGAAAGCGCAGCACAACCGCGCCAATGCCGATCGTGGTGAACGCCGCACCGCCAACGGCGTACAGCGCCAACGCCGCGCTCGCGAACAGCGCCTCGTCCGTCGAGGCGCGCACGACCAGCGACGAACCGACCAGAACGCAGATGATCACGAAGCGGACAACCAACAACCACTTGAGGCGGTTGCCAATGTCGGCGTCAGGCAGCTCGACGTTGTAGGAGCCGGTGAGCGGGCGCTCGCGGACGATCACGGCAGGGCCTCGGTGCTTCTTGATGCGCCAACGAAAAAGCGCCCGCCCTCGTGAGAGAGCGGGCGCCGGTGCACGGCACAATCAGGTGATGTTGCCGGCGATCGTGAAGATCGGGAGGTACATCGCGATCAGGAAGCCACCGAGGATGACGGCGAGGAACACCATGATCAGCGGTTCCAACAGCGAGGTCAGACCAGCGACCGCAGCATCGACTTCGTC
>JBIKRQ010000524.1:0-4036 GCA_044349155.1 Myxococcota bacterium | reverse complement strand
GTCGGCGACATCGCCTTGCCCGATGCGGTGCTGCTCAATGGCGGTGTCTTTCGCGCCGCGGCGATCCGCGAACGCCTCGAGGCGATCTTTGCGTCGTGGGCGCACGCACCGATCCCGTTTTTCTCCGTCGACGACGACGACCTCGACCGCGCCGTCGCCCGCGGCGCTGCCTACACCGGCCTTGTTCGCCGGGGGCGCGGTGTGCGTATCGGCGCTGGGTCGGCGCGCTCGTACTTCGTCGGTGTCGCTGACGACGACGGCACCTCTCGTGCGTTGTGCATCGCCCCGCGTGGGCAGCTCGAGGGCACCACCACCGAGGTCGATCGCACCTTCCGCGTCGTCGTGGGCCAGCCCGTGAGCTTCCCGCTGTTCACGAGCACCTTTGGTGCACAGCGCGCTGGTGACGTCGTCGATAGCGCCGATCTCGAGGCGCTGCCGTCGATCTCCACGGTGCTGTCGCCTGCGCGCGAAGTGCCGGTGCGCCTGCAGGCCACCCTCTCCGAGGTGGGCACGCTCGAGCTCGCGCTCAAGATGACCGATGAAGCCCTCGAGCGTTTCAAACTCTCGTTCAGCACGCGACTCGATGGTGCTGTCGCTGCGTCGTCGACAACCGCTGCGGCGGGCGAGGTGCCGTCGGCTGGTCCCACGCACAAGCGCGCCGACGAAGGCAAAGACCTCATCGCGGGCTACTTCGGCAACAAGAGCAAAGACGTCGACGCCAAGCGGGTCAAAGATCTCCGCCGCGACCTCGAGAAACTCTTCGGCGTGCGCGACACCTGGTCGCTGGCGTTGTCACGTGAACTTGGCGGCGTGCTGCTGAGCGGAGCATCGAAGCGTCGTCGTTCTGCGGAACACGAGCGCGTCTGGTTTCAAAACGTCGGCCACGCGTTGCGGCCAGGCACCGGCGCCGCGTTTGACGACTGGCGCATCGAGCAGCTGTGGCCGCTGTGGGCCGAAGGTGTGCAGTACATCGCCGAAAAGCCCACGTGGGCGTCGTGGTTCATCCTGTGGCGTCGAGTGGCGGCCGGCCTCGACGCTGCCCGTCAGCTCGAGATCTGGACCTACCTGAAGCCCTGGTTGCTCGAACAGGGCACCGGCAAGAAGGGCGTCGGCGCCACCCCTCACGGGCAAGACGAGATGGTGCGGTTGGCGGCAGCACTTGAACGTCTGCCGGCGACGGAGAAGGTCGTGTTGGGCGACTTCATCATCAAAAAGCTCGGCCGTGGTGCGTTGACGAGTGCGTGGCCGCTCGGTCGCGTCGGCGCGCGCCAACCGCTGTTTGGCCCCGCCCACGACGTCGTTGGCGCCGCCGATGCGGCCCGCTGGCTCGAGGCGCTGCTGAACCTCGATCTCAAGACCGCGGATGGCGCAGCGTTCGCGATCACCCAGATCGCGCGGGCCACGGGGGATCGCGTGAGAGATCTGCCTGCAGATCTGCGCGAGCGCTTGGCTGCACGCCTCGACAAAGCAAACGCCCCCGCCACCTGGAGTGCGATGGTGCGGGATGTGGTGGAGCTGTCTGTCGACGACGAGGCCACAGCGTGGGGCGAAGCACTCCCCATCGGTCTTCGCCTCTAGCCGGCCACTGGTGGAGCCAGTTGGATCCAGCTGGCGACGTCCACCGACACAAAAAAGCGTCTCAGACAGATCCGCAAGCGGAATCTCTGTCAAAAACTTGCGAAGCATCACGAATCAGCCGACCTTGGCCAAGCCTGCTCGTCGTTGTCGACGAGCGATTCAAGCCTCTGGCCCTGCCAGGGGGGCGAATGTGAATGTGAATTCGACCGCCACCGGTCGAGTTGAACGAGCCCGGAGAGAGCATGCGCCTCCTTCCCGCATCTGCGACGCGACTGTTTTTGTGGACTGCCATGGCCCTCGTGCCAGGCGAACTTCTCGCTGAAAGCCGCGTGGAGCGTATCGAGATCACCGAGGCCGACGGCGGTCCAGCGATCAACATTCGCTCTGCCAGCTTCCGTGCCAGCAAGCCGGAGTTTTCGCTCTTCCGTCTGAAGAACCCAGCGCGCGTCGTCATCGACATGCCGGGAGCTGAAGTCGCGGGCGTTGAAACTCCTTCGCCGAAGGCCGGTGTCACCGCCATCACCACCGCGCAGTTCCGTGGTCGAAACGGCCCCGTCGGGCGCGTGGTCATGGTGATGGCCGACGACGTCGACGTCGACGCCGAGGTGAAGGGCGACGCCATCGTCGTCTCGACCCACCGCACCAGTGCAGCACCCGTTGCCGCCCCCGCGGTCACCCGCGCCAGCGACACCCCGGTGATCTCGCTGCAGGGCGAAAGCGACGAAGCCCACGCCGGCGGTCGCCTCAAAGACGTCGTTGCCAAAGAGCGCGACGGCGGCGCGATGGTCCAGCTGCTCACCGACGGTGAAGTGGCCCGCTACGAAGTCGAGGAAGTGCAGAACCCCGCACGCCTCGTCATCGACCTCTACGGTGTGCACGTCGACGGCCACAGCGAGCGCGCCTTCACGGGTACAGCGCTCAAGGGTGCACGCATCGGCAAGCACGCCGACAAGACGCGCATCGTGCTCGAAGCGCGCGACGGCGTTCTGCCCCGCTACGACGTCGCCAGCACCGGCGATGGCCTCGCGATCCTGTTCTCCGGCAAGGCCGCGAGCCACAGCATCGTCGACGTCAAAGGTGTCACCTTCGACCAGAAGAACGGCTTCTGGCGCCTGCGCGTCGACACCGCTGGTCAGGTCACGGTTCGTACCGTCAAGACCTCGCCCACCGAGAAGATCATTGCCCTCGACGGTGCTCGCATCGCCGACGCCTTGATCGGCAACCGCAACTACGTCGGCGGCCCCATCGCTGGCGTGGTCGTTGAACGCGACGGCAGCCGTGACGACTCCGTGCGCATCCGCATGGCGCTCAACGGTGCCGTCGACGACAGCGCGTGGCAGCGTGATGGCGCGGTCTACTGGGATGTGCGCAGTGCTGGTGCCGTGGCCCCTGCCCTCGCGTCGTCGAGCAGCCGTGTGCAGCCGTCGGCAGCGCCGTTCTCGTCGGGCCCAGTCACCTTGTCGCGTGAACTCGCCACCGCCGCGAGCTTCAAGGGCAAGAAGATCACCATCGACATCCAGGACGCCGACATCGTCAACGTCATCCGCCTCATCGGCGATGTCAGCGGCAAGAACGTCGTCATCGGCGAAGACGTCAAGGGCAAGGTCACCGTCAAGCTGAAGAACGTGCCGTGGGATCAAGCCCTCGACGTTGTGCTCAAGACGAAAGACCTCGGCCGTGAAGATCGCGGCGGCATCATCCGCGTCGTCCCGCAGGCCAAGCTCGACGCCGAGCGCGAAGCCCAACTCAAGCTCCAGGAAGAGCGCGAGAAGAAGCTGCCCACGACGGTGCGTCTCATCCCGGTGAACTACGCCGTCGCCAACGAACTCACGCCGCAGGTGAAGGAACTGCTGTCGACGCGTGGCAAGGTCACGTTCGATGCACGCACCAACGTGATCATCGTCGAAGACATCCGCGACAACCTCGACCAGGCCGAACGCCTCGTTCGCACCCTCGACACGCAAACACCGCAGGTGTTGATCGAGGCCCGCATGGTCGAAGGCACCACCACCTTCACGCGAGCGTTGGGCATCCAGTGGGGCGGTGGCTTGTTCTTCAGCCAGCGCGGCGGCAATCCGACGGGCCTGGCGTTCCCGAACAACATCGGCATCGCTGGCGGTGCCGACAACGGCGCGGCCACGCCAGGTGTGTTCTTTCCGTCGAACTTCGCGGTGAACCTGCCGGCGCAAAACGTCACCAGCGGCATTGGTCTGAACCTTGGCAGCATCGGCAACTTTGGCCTCATCAACGCCCGTCTGACGGCCGCTGAAGCTTCGGGCCAGGCGAAGGTCATCTCGGCGCCGCGCGTCACCACCTTGAACAACAAGGAAGCGCGCATCACGCAAGGTACCAACATCACGGTGCCCATCGTGACGCAGAACCAGCTGACAGTGCAGACCGTCGCGGCAGCGCTCGAACTCGTTGTGACGCCCCATGTCACCGCCGACGGCTCGATCTT
>JBIKRQ010000521.1:0-4037 GCA_044349155.1 Myxococcota bacterium | reverse complement strand
CCGACGCGATCAGCTGCGAGGCCTACGACGAGGCGTTGAACTTCGCGCGCTTCGATATCCCGGTTCGCTGAGTGGTCGCGATCGTTGCCAGCTGGAGCACGGTGGTCGTGCTCCTCTCGCTGTTTTCCGCACCGCATGACGCTGTCGCGTTGCCGTCATCGTGGCGCATCGCGACGGCGGTGTTGTTCGCGGCCTGTATCGCCGTTGGTACCAGCAATGCGCGGTTGTCGTCGTCGGTGCGCAGCGGCCGTGTCGTCGTCGATGCCGCTGCACCCGCGTGGCACCCCATGCGGCGCGCGTGGGGGCAGGGCCTGCTGGCGGCAGCGCTCGTGGCGGCGGTGTGCGTCGCTATCGCACCCACGTCGTGGCACGCGCTTGTCGTGGCTGGCCTGGTCGGCGTCGCCGTTGGCGCGGCCGTCCCGGTTCCACGGCGGGCCTCGGCGAAGCAGCGCCTGGCATGGCGGTGGGTGCTCGAAGGCGCTGTCGCAACTGCTGTGGTGGCCGCAGGGCTCGGCGTGGTCGTGGCGGCCACTCGCTTTGGGGTTGGCGGCGATCACGCAGCAGGGGCCGTTTCGCGCGCTTTGGCGGGTACGTTCGTCTGCGATGCGTTGCTGGCGGTCGGTGGCTTCAGCCGGGCGTTCAGCGAGGCCAAAAGCGGCCTCGTTGTGTCTGACGTCACAGCGCTCCCCCCAGCACCCAGCCCACTGCTGGTTGCCCTCGGCGTCGCTGCGGTTGTCGTGCTCGTGGGGCCAGCGGTGTTGCCGACGCTGTCGGGGGGCAGCGTGATTGCGGTCAAGGCGCTGGGCGGTGCGGTTGTGGGCGGAGCGCTGGCGTTGCTTGGTGCTGTGCGCGGCGCGCGTGCTGCGGCAGGTGTTGCTCCATGACCTCGCGACGCTGCGGCCCCGCCACCCTGCTCGAGCGCCTCGGCGAAGGTGGCAGCGGCGACATCTGGCTCGCGCGCCACGACGACGGCCGCTCTGTGGTCGTGAAGCAGTTTGTGCCCTCGATCGCCCTCGACATCGACGACGTGCTTGCCACGGCCACCCGGCTGCGCGGCAAGCGCTTGCCCAATGTCGTCGGCGTGATCGAGTGCGGCGTTGCCGACGAACAGGCGTGGGTGTGCCTCGAGCACGTCGACGGCGTCGATGTTCGTTCGTTGCTGCACCGTGGGCCTCCCGGCACGTCGGTGGCGCTCGCTGTTGCCAATGGCGTTTTGGTGGCGCTCGCCGCACTGCACGACGCAGGACAGGTGCACCGCGACCTCAGCAGCAGCAACGTCATGATCGGGCGCGACGGCCGCGTCGTCGTCATCGACCTCGACTTTGCCTGCCCGATGGGCACCGCCGCGACCGAGACGGTGCCGGGCACGCCGGCGTACATGTCGCCCGAGCAGGCGCAGGGGCTGCCCGTCGACGCCCGCGCCGACCACTACGCGTGGGCCATCGTGGTGTGCGAGCTGCTGCTCGGCGAGCGCTTCTACGCCGACCTCGACGACGACGCCGTGCTTCGGCTGGCGCGGACCGGCGGCTATCGCCCCGCGTCGTTTGCGAACCTGCCAGCAGGTGTTCGAGCGGTGTTGGTGCAAGCGCTCTCGCCCGACGCGAGTGCCCGGCTCACGACGACAGCGCAGCTGCAGCAGGCCTGGAAGCAAGCCACAGTGGCGCTGCCGCTTGCAACGTCGGCGACGTTGGCCACGCTTGCGGGCTCGACGACAACGGCCCTGCACGCCGACGTCGCGCTGCAGGCGGATTGGCAGGCGAGTCCAGACGACGCGCCAATCGAGGCAAGCAGCTCGGTCTTTCGTCCGCGCAGCGACCAGGGCAGGAAAAGCGCGGCCGTCGTCGTCGTCGTCCTTGTGTTGCTGGCGGTGGTGTTGCTGCTGCGCGCGCGCTGACGCCGAGCACGGGATCGCCCTATCGGGATTCGGCGCGGTCGGGCATGCGCAGCAGACATGCTCGACCTCATCGTCACCTGCGCCCGCGGAACCGCGTCGGCCGTCGCCTTCGAACTCAAAAACCTCGGCGCTGCCGACATCGTCGAGGACGAAGCGGTTGTTCACTGCCGTGGCGACTGGAACCTGCTCGTGCGCGCCAACGTGTTTCTGCGCTGCGCAAGCCGGGTGCTGCTGCGGCTTGAACACGCCAAGGGCATCGTCGACGAAGAGGGCGTGCTCAGCGTGCTCGAGCGTGTGCCCTTCGAGAACTGGCTCGACGGCAAGGGCACCTTCTGCGTCGACGCGCACACCACCATCGGTCCCTGGGCGCACACGCTGTATGCAGCGCAGCGCGTGAAGGACGTGATCGTCGATCGCCTGCGCAGCCTCGACAAAGGCCGCCCCACCGTCGACACCAAGCAGCCCCACGTGCGCTTTGTCTTCTCGTGGCGCCATGGCGTTGTCGACCTCTCCGTCGACACCTCGGGCGATGCCCTGCACAAGCGCGGCTACCGCACCGGTGTCGAGGGGCGTGCCCCGCTGCGCGAAACCCTGGCGGCGTCGTTGTTGGCCATCGCCCACGCCGACGTCGAGCGTCCGTTTCTCGACTTCACCTGCGGCACGGGCACCCTCGTCATCGAGCAGGCGTGGCGCGCCCTCAAGCGTGCACCGGGCCGCGATCGCCGCTTCGGCTGCGAGCGATGGAGCAAGCGCCCGCCCGAGCTCGACCGCGCCCTGGCCCTCGCGCGCACCGAGGCCCGCGACCTCGAGCTCAAGGTGTTGCCCGCACCCATCCACGCTTCCGACTGGCACCAGGAGGCCATCGACCACGTCACGACGTGCGTTGAGCAGGCGGGCCTCAGCCAGCACATCCACATCGAGCGCGTCGACGCCCGCTCAGCACCCATGCCCGGCGAGCGCCCCGTCATCTGCAGCAACCTGCCGTTTGGCGAGCGTCTCGGCGAGAACCGCCTGCAATTGGCCGGCTTCTACCGCACCCTCGGCGAGCGTTTGCGCAGCATCGACGGCGCACGCGTGATCATGTTCTCCGCCGTCACCGACGCGCGCGACCTGCTCAACCTCGACCTCGTCGCTGTGGGCAAGCCGCGGCAGTGGGCATTTTCCGCTGGCGACATCGACGCGCAGCTGTTGCGCTGGGACCTGCCGTACAGCCAGCACGTGCCCACCGCACGCCCGCCGCGCCAGCGAAAGTCCTGAGCGTCGTCGACGTCGACGTCGACGTCGTTAGCCGTTGTGGGCCGGCGCCACAGGCTCGGCCACGGCGGCCAAGGCAGCGAGCACGGCCGAAAACGTCACGGGCTTGGTGAGGTACGCCGCCGCACCGCGTGCTTGTCCGCGTCGCACGTCGGCTTCGGCGCCCAACGTCGTCACGAGCACGATCGGCGTGCGGCCGAGGCGCTCGTCGTCGCGCACGGCATCGAGCACCTGCAAGCCACTGAGGGTGGGCATGTTCACGTCGCAGAAGCCGACGCGAAACGGTTTTCCCGCGGCGACAGCGTCGCGAATCGCCGACAACGCCGCAGCGCCATCGACTGCCTCAACGACGTCGTGACCCAAGCGCTCCAACCAGGTCCGCATCAGCATGCGCACCACTCGAGCATCGTCGGCAACCAGGATGCGTGACATGCAACCAGCGTAGGGCGAGTACGGCCCGCGCGTCACACCAGCAGACAGAGCGGAACAACGTCGTCGACGTGGGCGGGCAACGCCTTGGCGCACGCTCCGCAAAAGAACCAACAAACAACCCAAAAACAAACAGGGCAGCCGAAGCCGCCCTGTGTGCGAGGTCATGCCGCGTCGGCTCAGGCGCCGATCTGGTCCTTCAACGCCTTGCTGGCGGTGAAACCAACGTTCTTCGTCTCCGGAATCTGGATCTTCTCGGAGGGGTTGCGCGGGTTCACGCCGGTGCGGGCGCGACGCGTGCGGATCTCGAAGGTGCCAAAGCCCGGGAAGGTGAACTTCTCATCGGCCTTGATGGCTTCCGTGATCTTGTCGAAGACGGCGTCAAGGAGCTCGGTGGCCGCCTTCTTGGTGAGGCCCTCCTGCTTGGTGCAGATGAGGTCGACCAGGTCCTGCTTCGTCG
>JBIKRQ010000522.1:0-4037 GCA_044349155.1 Myxococcota bacterium | reverse complement strand
GGAAACGGAGGTGGTCGAGGTCATTCGCAGGGGCGGCGCTCGCCCACGCACACGGTGACTTCGGGGTTGTAGGCGCAGTCGAAGTCGTCGCAGTCGGTGAAGCCGTCGCCGTCATCGTCGAGGTCGTTGCCGCACAGGGCGGGGTCGGCCGACTCCTGGCACAGCTTCTTCACTTCGATGTCGCTCGAGAAACGGCAGCCATTGTCGGCGCAGTCGATGAAGCCATTGCCGTCGTTGTCTTTGCCGTCATCACAATTCGCGACGGTGCGCTCGGTGACGTCTTCGCAGTACTTGATCGCTTCGGGGGCAGCCGTGGTGCCCGTGCACGAGAAGTCAGCACAGTCGGTGAAACCGTTGTCGTCGTTGTCGATGCCGTCGCTGCAGCGGGCTTTGTTCGTTTCGCTGCGTGCGGCGCAGTAGGCGAGGGTGTCCTGGTCGGTGCTGCGCGAGCAGCCGAAGTCGGCGCAATCGGTAAAGCCGTTGCCGTCGTTGTCGACGCCGTCGGTGCACAGGTCGAAGGTGTCTTCACTGGGGAGGCTGTTGCAGTAGGCGAGGACCTCGGGGTCGGTGCTGCGCGAGCAACTGAAGTCGCGGCAGTCGACAAAGCCGTTGCCGTCGTTGTCGAAGCCGTCGGTGCAGGCTTCCAGCGTGGTCTCTGGACCTTCTTCGCCGGGGGTGATGCAGACGCTGACCTCGATGCAGTCGTCGTCGTCGCAATCGCGCACGCCGTCGCCGTCGTTGTCTTTGCCGTCGCTGCAAGTGGCGTCGAGCTCTTCGCTGCACACGGTGACAAATGCGCCCAGGCGGCAAGCGCGATCGGCGCAATCGATGTCGCCGTTGCGGTCGTTGTCGATGCCGTCGGAGCAGGCAGCGTCGTCGAACTCGAGGACGCAACACAGCTCGAGGATCGCCTGGCAGCCGAACTCGGCGCAGTCGAAGAAGCCGTTGTTGTCGTTGTCGACGCTGTCGGTGCACTCGTCGTAGGTGTCTTCGGGGTCGGAGGTGGCGTCGTCGAACGGCACCTGACCGCAGCGGTTTGTGTACACCCAGCAGTCGGCGTCTTCGCAGTCGATGGCGCCGTCGACGTCGTTGTCGATGTGGTCGACGCACGAATCGTCGTCGGACTCGTAACCAAGTACAGGTGGCGAAAGCACGTAGTCGCACGAAGCGACAGCGCACAGAGCAACGGCGACGACGAGGAACTGGGCTCGCATGGCGCGCACAAGAGAGGCAGCGCCGCGACCTGTCAACGCATGTCGTGTGTTTCGCTGCGCACCGGCGTGCCGCTGCTGCGGTCACGCGTCCGCAGCGTTGATGTCGCGCTGCGGCACGCCGATGTCACGGCACGTCACTCAAACGACGCGAACTCGAGCTCGGTTTCAAACGTGCCGTTGAGCGTGCGGCCATTCGTAAACGTCGAGGCGAACTCCCCCGTCGTCGTCGAGCCTTCGTCGGAGCCCCCTGCCGCGAACGTGATCGAGCCCGACTCGAGATCGGGGAACGGATCGTTGGCCGCGGTGATGCGCTCAACCTTGCCGTTGGTGTCGAGCAGATCGATGGCGGTTCCAAGAGGCACGCTCTCTGACGGCACATCGAACACAACCTTCGCCACGACGTCGGTGTCGCCGCTGTCGAGGAGCTTCGTGTACTTCAGTTCGTACGCCTTTTGGTCGGTGAACAGACGCAAACCGACGGCATCGAAGGTGAGGTCATGAGATGAATCGATCGAGCCCGAGAGGCTGTTGGGTTCGGCACACCCCACGACGCCCAGGCCAACAACGACGACGACAGCAGAAGCAAAACGCATTTTCCGCATAGACACCTGCACTCAACGCACCGACACGCGGTGGACAATCAATTGGTTCTGACTGGTGTTCAGATGAACCGCAACCAACTCGCGCGGGCCCGACTTCGCGATGTCGACACCGACGCCTTCGAGGTCTTCGTCGTCGCCGCGCAAGTCGAAACGCGAGTAGCGGCCATCGGCCAAACGCTTTGCGAAGCGCACGCCGTCGGTGCGTGGATTGCACTGGTCCTGGTTCTTGTCAGCGCGGCAGTTGCCGTAGGCGAGCACGAGGGTGCCGTCGTCGAGAAAGACCATCCCGGGATCGCGACCGAAGCGCCCCAGTTGTTCGACGGTCGACGGAAGCCAGGTGACCCCATCATCGACCGACGAAAACAGCACGAGCAGTTCGCTGCTGGACTGGTGCACCGCGACGAAGTGCCCCGCCGCTGACGTGCCCGTGGCCACGCGCGACGACGTCACACCGCCGGGCAAGAGCACGGTGGTGTTGAGCGTGCCGTCTGGGGTGAGCACTTCGGCATAGATGCCATCAGACACGACGTATGGTTGGCCCTCGTCGTCGAGGAACTGGTTGTTGCCCACGACGTGGTGGCCAAAGATGACAGTGCCGTCGTCGGCGATGGTGTTTGTGCCGTTGTAGCCAGCACCCGATTCCATGTTGATGGACTGCAGTGTGGTCGCGCCTGGGGTGCCGATGGCAACTTCAAGGTCCGAAGCCGTGATGTCGTCGTCGGCGAAGCCGAAATGCGTGTCGAGGTACGACATCGCGACGCTGCCCGTGCTGTTGATGCTGATCGATGGGAACAGCCCAACCACAGCCCCCTGCGCGCAGTAGGGATCGCCGCCCGCCGTGCCCCGGCATGGCGTCGTCGTCGTCGCGTCGCTTGCGACCGTGCGGATCGAGAAGCTGTCGCCGCTCTCGGTCGCGAGCATCAAGTCGGACGCACCACAGTAGGTGCGCGTCACTTCGCCGCCGAGATAGGCGATGAGCAGGTTGCCGCTGCCGTCGACAGCGAGGTCGACCGCGTCTTCGCCGGTGCTCGGCACAAAGCCGTCGGCGGTGCGGACCCGGATCGAGCCGTCGGCCTGTTCGTCGCCGACCTTCAGCACCACCACGTCGCCAAAGACGACATCGCCATCGAACGTCTGACACTCCACCTGCTGGTCGCTCGACTCGAACCAGGCCACGGCGAAGCGGCCGTCAGGACGTGCCGCGACCGCGAAGCCCGGTCCGGCCAACGGTGCTGCCTCCGTCAGGGGCGTGGTGGAGACCACGTCGAAGTCGGGTGTTTCGCCTTCGCCTTCGCCTTCGCCCTCACCTTCGCCAATGGCTTCGGTCGGGGTGGGCTCGCACGCAGGCAGCAACAGCAACGGGAAAAAGCAAAGCAGTGGTGAGCGCATGCTGGAGGCGTAGCACGCACTGATCCACCGCCGCTGCTGGACCACGCCAACGCATGCCACCGCGATCACGCCGCGATCAGCCGGCGCTTGGGGAGTGCAGTCCCCACGATCCACGTGTTCAGGTTGGGGAGCAGACTCCACAGGTTCCGCGATCACGGGGACTGGGGTCTACGCTCCACACCGCGAAGGAGCGTCGGATCGCGTTGCGACGGGATCTTCGGCGGCTGTCTCGGGTGCAGCAGCCGCTGAAGGAAGCTGGCAAGGTTCTCGCACACGTATTGGACAACGCGATGGAGGCTTCGATGCGGCACCTGGTACTGTCCACACTCTCGGTCCTTTCTTTTTCCATGGCCGCCCCGGTGCTGGCGCAAGACGCCCCGCCTGCTGGCGAGTGCACCGGCGCCGCGAGCGACCCGGAATCCTGCGGCGCCCCTGAACAATCCGGCGGTGGCGGCTGCGGCTGCGGCGGCGGCTCGATCCTGATCAACTTCACCGACGCTGGCGACACGTACCAGTACGCCGACGACTTCGACGACGATGGCGTCGAAGACGGCCAGGACAACGCCCCGTTCAACTTCAACCCCGACCAGCTCGACACCGACGGCGACAGCATCGGCGACGCCGCCGACTTCTGCCCAAGCGTGCAGGCCCCGCTCGTTGAAGGTGCCCGCGTCCAGCGCGACACCGACAGCGATGGCATCGGCGATGAGTGCGACGACGACGCGGACAACGACGGTGTCGCCAACACCGCCGACAACTGCACCACGGTGATCAACCCCGGCCAGACCGACACCGACAGCGACGGCGATGGCGACGCTTGCGACAGCAACGA
>JBIKRQ010000520.1:0-4044 GCA_044349155.1 Myxococcota bacterium | reverse complement strand
CCTGCCTCAGCAACGCTGACGACGTCCACGCCTCGTGCCCCCAGCTCTTCAAGTGCGGCACCTGCGTGGCCTGGACCCCGCGCGAGAAGAACCGCTTCACGCGTAATTCTGGTCAGTGCCTGCTCGATCGCTCGTCGACGCAGTACCTCGACTGCAACGCCGCCATCTGCCCCTACTACAAGCCTCGCGCCGACAGCCCGGCCGCCGCCCAGTGGCAGCAGCGTCCGGTCGCCGAGCGCACCACCGAAGTTCGTCGTCGTACCGGCACCATGACGCGCGAAGCGCCGCCGCCGTCGCGCGAGGCCATCGCCACGGCCGCGTTTCGCCAGCACGACGACGCCACGGCAGCCATCGGCGCCTCGGTGTTGGCGGCCATGCTGGGCGATGCCGCGATGCCGGCGCTGCTCGAGCGCTTTCGCGGCGGCGCAGCTCGCCTCGTCGTCGGCGCCGATCACCGAGAGGTTCCGATCGAAGCGTTCTGGGCTCGCGTGGTGCTGTTGCGGCGCGCGCTCGAAAACCTGCACACCGCGATTGAAGCCTCGTCGCTCGACGCCGACACGCGCAGCAAGATCGACAAAGACATCGGCGGCATGGGCGGCTCGATGACGACGTTCAACCTGCTCTTCGCCAAGAAGGAAGACGCGTTCAAGGGCAGCGGCAAGGCCGACGAAGTGGTTGCACCTGCGTCAACGACGTCGAAGGTGGTGACGCGGTGACCCAGCGCTGCCCCACCTGCGGTCGCATGTTCGACGGAGCGGTCTGCAGCCACTGCGGTGGTTCGCAACGTTCGGTGACGACGTCGCCGGGCCTGCGCACCATCTCGGTCAAGACCACGCCGGTCGAGCGCTTCGTGGCGTCACCCGCAGCGTTTGGGGTGGTGTTTGCTGTCGGGCTTGCCGTCTCGTTTGGCCTCGGGGTGCTCGCCTTGTGGCCTCGTCACGATCCGGCGGCGCTGCTCAAAGATGGCCGCGTGAACGATGCGCTGCGTGTCATTGCCGCGTCGTCGTCGCCGTCGTCGTCGTGGTTGAAGGTCAAGGGGCTGGCGTTGCATTCGCAGGGGCAGGTCGAGCCGATGTTGCTCGCATTTCAGGAGGCGGCCGCCGCTGGCGACGTCGACGACGAAGCGCTGCACCACACCCTCGAAGCGCTCGGCGATGCCGCTGCTGGCAGCCTTGCGGTCAAGACCCTCGAAGAGTGGCCAGGCGACGTCGACACCGCGCTGTTGGCCCTCACCACCGACCCCTCGCGGCAGCGTCGTCACAAGGCCCTCGAGGCGCTTCAGCTGCGGCGCGACACGCCTGCCCCCGTCCGGCTCGACGCTGCCATTCGCGTCGCGGTCACCGACGTCGCGGCCGACGACTGCGCCGACAAATTCGCGGCTATCAAGGCACTCAACACCTGGTCCGACGACGCAGCGGCGCACCCGTTGCTCAAGAAGGCCCGCGCCTGGGACGTCGTGTTTTCGCAAGACAACGACGTCGTCTACTACAACTTCAAGTGCCTCGAGCCGGCGGCGGTGAAGCGCGCGGTTGCTGCTCTCGCCAAGGTCGCCAACTGACGGCGTCATGGCTGCGCGTTTCAAGATCCCCAAAACCAACGCCAAACTGCCGAAAGACGTGGTGCTCCTGCAGCTCGCGCTGCTGATCCTGCACGGAGAGCGCCTCAGCCACGCCAGGTTGCGCGATGAGTTCCATCTCGAGTCGCGCACCGCCGAGCGCTACATCGCCGACCTGAAGGCGGCTGGCTTGCCCATCGCGGTGGTCAAGGAAGGCCGCGAGAGCACCTATGCGCTGCACCACCTGCGCACGCGGCTCGACCTCGAGGCCATCGACGTCACGCCGGCGGTGGCGAAGTCGTTGTCGTTGCTCGTCGTCGCGGCGGCGTTGTTGCCGCGCAACCTTGGCGTGCGTGAGGCCGTCGATCGCACCGTGCGCCAGGCGTTGCGCGTGCGCGGGCTGAAGATCGCTGGCGAACTGCGGCGCCTCGAAGACGCCGTCATGGTCCTCGAGAACGACGCCAAGGACTACACCGGTCGCGAAGACATTTTCGAAGCGCTGTTCGACGCCGTGCTCGCCGGCAGCCTCGTGGAGATCGAGTACACGTCGCCACGCAGTGGTGCTGAACGTCGTCGCTTCTGGCCCGCCATCATCGGCCTGTATCGCGGCGGCTTGTACGTGCTCGGGATTGAGCCCGAGCAGCCGCCGGCGCAGGCGCGGTGGTGGGCCCTCGAGCGGCTCGACGAGGTACCTGTTGTCGTCGACGGTGCTCCGCCCCTCACGCTGGGCGACCGCCGTGCAGCCGTTGCCGCTGCGAGTGCGCGGTGGGGGCCAGCACGGCCGGCAGCGCACGACGAACACGGCGAGCTGGTCACGCTGCATTTCTCGTCGAGAGCAGCGCCTTATGTGCGGGCACGCCCGTGGCACACCGCCGTCGAGATGGAGCCGTGGGACGACGGCGGCATGCGGGTGTCGCTGCGCCTGCAGGGCGAGTCGTTCATGCTCGAGAGCTGGCTGTTGAGCTGGGGGGCGCAGGTGCAGGTGCTGCGGCCGGCATGGCTCGCGCAGCGGCTCGCCGACGAGCAGCAACAGGCGG
This sequence comes from Myxococcota bacterium, assembly GCA_044349155.1. Lineage (GTDB taxonomy): Bacteria > Myxococcota > UBA727 > UBA727 > VGSZ01 > VGSZ01. The sequence goes on along the minus strand of JBIKRQ010000520.1, from coordinate 1,452 downwards.
CACAGCGGCACCTGGCTGCCTCTGCTGCGTTCACCGCGCTGTTGGCCGAAGACTGAGCCTGAATGTCAAAATCTGACAATTGTCAGCCACGTCGTCACGGCAGGCGCGCGACGATCGCTGCCACCAACTCCTGCAACGTCTCGCGCGTGGTGTGCGGGTTCTGCAGGGCGCAGCGCAACCACAGGCCTTCGCGGGCCTTGTCGAGACCGCGCGCATGCAGGTGCATCTGCACCGGGTAGAAGCGGCCGTCGTCGAGGATCTGCTGGCGGATGCTCGCGTTGACACCGCCATGCGCACCGCGCACGCGGAAGCACACGATGTTCATCTCGGGTTCGCACAACAGCTCAAGGCGGGGCTCGGCTTTGATCAACGTGGCCAGCGTCGTCGCGAGCGACGTGCAGTGCCGCACGTGGTGTTCGAAGTGTTCGCGGCCAAACATCTGCAGGCTGCCGTAGACCTTCAGGCCCAGCATGGCCTTGGTGCACTCAATCGTGCGTCGGCCCACGTCGGCCCAGCTGTCGTCGACGACGTCGGCTTCAGCACCTTCGAGTTCCGGAAACAGGTAGCCCGCCTGCTGCGCAAACGCGCCGGCACCCGTGGCGCCATCGCGAAACAACACACCGGTGCACAACGCCGGCATACCGAGCAGCTTGTGGAAGTCGGCGACCACGCTGTCGGCGCGCTCGATGCCGCGCAGGTCGGCGCGACGTTCGTGCAGCAGGGTGAGTGGCGCACCGTGGGCACCGTCGACGTGAAACCACAGGCCTTCTTCAGCGCACACGTCCGCGATGTCGTTGAGCGGATCGATGGCACCCGCTGCTGTCGAGCCCGCAGACCCGACGACAGCGATGGGGCGCTTCTTCGATTTCTTCGCCGCAGCGATGGCCGTGCGCAGCGCGTTGATGTCCATCTTGAGGCGATCGTCGACGGCGATCGACACGCAGCCTTCGTTGCCAAGGCCCATCACGCGCAACGCGCGCGCGACGCTGTAGTGGGCGGTGTCGGCGACAAACACGACGAGGGGCTGCGCGCGCACGCCGTGGCGCCACGGATCGTTGCCCTTCGCCTGCCGTGCGGCGAGCAGTGCCGTCATGTTGCCCAGCGAACCGCCCGACGTGAGCACGCCCGTCGACGTCGACGGCATGCCGATGACACGCGTCAGCCACACCAGCACGGCGCGTTCGATCGCGGTGCCGCCTTTGCCCATCTCGAAGATCGCCATGCCGTTGTTCAACAGGCTGCTGACGAGGTCGAACAAGGCGGCGGTCGGCTGCGGCGTGGCCACCTGATGGCCAACGAAGCCGGGGGCATGAAGCCGCGTCGACGTCGACAACGCGCGCGTCACGATGTCGGCGAACACTGCGTCGATGTCGTCGGCGCGCTGCTCCTGCGTGGGCGTGGGAAACTGCGCGCACGCCTCGTTGGGCGACAGCAGCGGCATCACGGGCGCTG
>JBIKRQ010000138.1:0-14974 GCA_044349155.1 Myxococcota bacterium | reverse complement strand
CTCGGCATGGCCGGCGAAGAAGGCCTCGAGCGACATCGGCATCGCCCGCTGCAGGTGCGTGTAGCCGGGCATGGCGACACCGCGGCTCTGCTCAGCACGCGCAATGCACGCGGCGGCTGACGACGTCGCCACGGCTGCTGCCTGCTGCAGCCGATCCTTGAGCCACAAGCGCGCGGCCACCAGCACCTGATCGTTGCGCGAGCGAGCGGTGTGGACCTTTTTGCCCACCTCGCCACAGCGCTCAACGAGGAAGGACTCGATGGCGGTGTGGCCATCTTCGTAGCGCTCGTCGACGACGAATTCGCCCGCGGACCACACCACCGCGAGGGCGGCAAGTCCATCGACGAGTTCGTCGGCTTCAGCCTGCGTGAGCACGCCGATGCGGTGCAAGCCGCGCACATGGGCCGCGGTGGCGGTGATGTCGAAGCTGAACAATTCGCGGTCGACGACGACGTCATCAGCGGCGCAAAAGTGCTGCACAGCAGCGTCGAGATCGAGGGACCCTTTGGCCCACAGCGGCTGGTTCATGGCGCAATCCCTGAGAGTTCGTCGACGCCGAGGCCGAGGTGCAGGTTCTGCAGCGCTTGCGTGGCTGCACCCTTGAGCAGGTTGTCGATGACGGCGACGACGACGAGGCGCTTGTTGACCACGTCGGCTTCAACACCACCGATGACAACACCGTTCTTCTCGCGGATCGACGTGACCAACGGCGGCGTGTCGCCCGTGATCACGGTGACCAGCGGCTCGCTCGCGTAGCGCTGCTGCAAGAGGGCGACGGCGTCGTCGACGGAGAGCGAGCGGTTGAGGTCGAGGGCGATGGTGACGGTGATGCCGCGAAAAAACGGCGCGACATGCGGCATGAAACGCACATCGAGGCCCGTGTGACGCGCGAGCTCGCGCTCCTGCGTGTGACCCACGAGGTCGTATGGCAGGAGGTTGTCGCGCAGGATGTCGAGGTCGTTCTTCGGCGACGGCGTGCTGCCTGCACCGCTGTACCCCGACACACCAAACACGGTGGCGCGCTCGATGAACGCCGCAAACGGCCACATCGCGAGCTGCGCGGCGGTGGCATAGCAGCCGGGGTTGGCCACACGCACAGCCCCCCGCAGGCGCTCGCGGTGCTTCTCCGTGAGGCCGTAGATGAACGGGCTGTCGTCGAGGAAGCGGTGGTCTGCCGACAGATCGACAAGCGGAATGTGCGCCGGGGTTGCGGCCACCCACGGTGCCGACTGCCCGTTGCTCAAGCCAAGCACGATGCCGTCGAGGTCGAAGCGCGCCAGCTCAGCGGGCTGCACGTCTTCGAGCGTGAGATCGGCGAAGCGCCCCACGGCCCCGATGACGTCGCCAGCGCGCTTGCCCGCAGCGCCCTTCGAGGCGACGAAGGCGACGGTGCACGTGCTGTCGTTTTCAAGCAGCTTGAGCAGCTCGCGGCCGACGAAGCCGCGCGCGCCAACAACGCCAATGCGACGGGGGCTGTTCATGGCGTGGTTCCCAGGCTGTGGGCCTTGAGCGTGGCGGGCATGGCAAGTGCTGTGTCGATACAGCGTTTGATTTCTTCGTAGTCGGTCAAACCGTACCAGAAGACGGCCCAGCGATCGGACTTATAGCAACCATCAGCGCGCGCGAAGTACCAGGGGTTCACTTCGTTGTCGATACGCGAGCGCCAGAACAACTTATCGTTGTCGCGCGACAGCTTCTGCCACAACGAGCCGCCCACGCCGTCGCCCTGCGCTTCGGTGGTGACGGCGAACTTGTCGAGGTACGGAACGCCACCCTCGGTGGTGAGGATCGCCGTCGCCCGGTACGAATCCGCCAGATATATCTTATAGAATGGCTTGTTCGAGAAGTAGTCGAGCAACAGCCGGCGACCGAACGAGTTCTCGAGCAACGTGGTCAAGCGCGGCTGATCAATCTGGCTCATATCGCTGTAGCAGCGAATACGCTCGCCCATGCGAATCAGTGTACCAGCGCCCTTGTGGGTAAACAGCTCGCGCGCGAGGTTTTCGGGTGACGCCACCGCCACGGACGAGCTCGGCGGCAACTGCTGCAACATGCTGCGAATTTCGTTGAGCTTGTTCTTCGTCGACGACGACAACCACGGCTGCGTGATCAGTTCGTCGTAGTCTTCCTCGAGGTTGATGGCCGACAAAATCTGGCCGTCTTCGCCGCGCAGGCCGTCGTCGGGCGAGAGAAACACCACCTTGAACGGCACGATCGCGAGCGCCAGCCGGTGGGCCGCAGCGTCGGCGTTGACGTTGACGATCTGGCCCGTGCGCGTTTCGGCCAACGACGCGATCACCGGAATCTGCTCGGCCTGAATGCTGGCCTCGACAGCCTCGAGGTCGACGCCCGTGACGTTGCCGACGTAGCCGAGGCGGCCGTCGTCGATGAGCTCAGCGGCAAACACGCCCGTGGGGATCGGACGCGCGCGTGTGCCGAGGGCTTCGAGGGCGTTGACGATGCGGAGGTTCTCGCGCTGGTACACCTTGCGGGCGAGCACGATGCTCTCGTCGTTGACGATGCGCTCACCGCGATCGGTCTTCGTCGTCGACACGCCTGCTGCAAGCTCGGCCTGCTGCAGCTGCGGACCAGCACCGTGGATGATCACCGGCGTGAGGCCCACCTTGTCGAGAAAGGCGATCGACGACGCCAACGCCTCGAGTTCCTCTTGCACCACACCGCCCGAGACCTTGATCACGGCGAAGCGCTGCTCTTCGACCGACGAGAACAGCCGCAGGTACTGCTCGACTTCCTTGCGGCTGCCGAGGTTCTGCAACAGCCGAATCATCAGGTCTTCGGTGGAGTCGGGTCGCACCGGCGTGGGACGCATCGTCGAAATCATGAAAACACCTCGGCAGACAGCGAAGCAGAAACGATGACGCGCTCAGGCGCCGATGATGCGGGCGTAGGCCGCGGCGACGTCGAGCAGCTCGCTGATGCGCACCCACTCGTTGGCCGTGTGCGCCTGCGCGATGTCGCCCGGCCCGAACACCACGGCATCGGCACCCGCAGCAGAAAAGAACGCGGCTTCGGTGAAGAAGTCGACGTCCTCACCGGCAGCGATGCCCAACGCGTCGGCGCGGGCACGGCTCGTGGCGCGCGCGTCAGCAACGGTGCGGTCACCAAAGCGGCCAGGCAAAGCAGGAGCGAGAAAGCCGCGCTCAAACACGCCGCGTGCCGGATCAACGAAGCCCGCTAGCGTCGACAACACCTCTTCCGGCGTGGACTCGGGCGGCGGACGAACACCAAATCGCAGCAAGCACGACGACGCGATCATGTTCGCTTTCGTGCCGCCTTCGATGCGCCCCAGGTTCAAGCGGATGCGGTTGTCGTCGACGGCGGCGAGTTCAAGCGCGCGACCGCAGAAGCGCACGGCCTCGGCGACAGCGCTGTCGACCACCGCACGCTGGCTCGACGCATGCCCTGCCACGCCGTTGAACGTGACGAGGGCGGTGCCAATACCGCGGTGGGCCACAACAGCGCGACCACGCGTGGGCTCTGCAACCAGCAGCAGGCGACCAACGACGTTGTGGCGCTCGACAAAGGTCCGCACACACTTCGACGAGCCAGCCTCTTCGTCGCTCGTGAGCAGGAGGGCTGCAGGGCCGGTGGTGTCGGCCGCAGCGACGAGGAACGCGGCAACCGCACCCTTGATGTCGCAGGCGCCAAGGCCCACAGCACGGTCTTCGCCGTCGACGTTTTCAACGGAGAGGGTGAACGGATCCTGCGTCCAGCCTTCGTCGCGCGGCACGGTGTCGATGTGCACGTTGACGAGCGGCGCGTGTGAGGCATCACCACGGGTGGCGAGCAACCAGCGGCAGCCATCGCCGAGGTCGGCCTCGTCGACGACGAACGCGGCCGGAAGCGAGGCACGCACATGGGCGAACACGGCGTCGATCCCGGCACCGGCGCGGGGCGGGTTGCGCGTGTCGGCAGCAACGAGGGCTGCAAGGTGGGCAAGGACGCGCTCACGCGACGACGACGACGACAGGGCGGTGTGGTTCAAAATGCGAGCTCGATCATCTGGTTGTCGGGCGTGATGAAGAAGATGCGGTTGTACTGGTCGTCGCGGATCGTGACGGGTGTGGTGATGCCCAGACCCTTGAGGATGTCGGGCACGGTGTTCGAGTGGCCAGCGACGACGACGACGGCGTCTTTCGGCACGGCTTTCAGCGCGGTGATGAGTGCGGCGGTGTCTTTCGCGGGCACCACCGTGGGCGTGAGTGCTTTCTGGTCGGCGAGGGGCTCGAGGGTTTGCTGCGTGCGCTTGAGTTCGGTGGCGAACAGGTGCGTGACGCCGGCATTGCGCAGCAAACGGGCGAGAGCCGAGGCGCGATCTTCGCCCTGCATCGACAGCGCCGTGTCGGGATCGGTGCTCGACGCTTTTTCGGCGTGACGCAGGACAAAGATGCCCTTGTGGGCGAACGATGCTGGTGCACCGAGCACGGCAGCAACGACGAGCAGGCGGGCCATGACCTGGTGCAGCATGGTGGATCGATAGCGCGCCTGCGCCGCAACACAAGGCGCCGCCGACGACAGCGCACGAAGTTCACGGGCCTCGGCATGCGCACGCCATCTCAGGTGTTACGTCGGCCATCTATGTCTGCACTCGCGATCGGCCGAACACTTGTCCCCGTGCTCCTCATCGGCTCGACCCTGGGCTTCGCCGCGATGCTGTTGCGACGTGGCTTCCCCGACGCGTGGCAGCGCTGGCTACGGCACGTCACCAGCGGTGTGATCGCGTTCGCCGTCGTGGGATTTGTCGGCTGGGAAATCATGCGGGTCGTGTCGCCCCACAGCCACAGCGCTGGTCTGGCGATGACGATGACGTCGATGGTGTTTGCCTCGGGCATCGCACTCGCGCTCACCGCCCTGCTGTGGGGCCCGCTCGCGATCGCCACACGAAGCCGCCCGGTGCATCCGGGTCGTCGAGCGTTTCTGCGCAACGTCGCAGGCGCAGCCCCCGTGGTGGCCGCGAGCACCGGCCCGGTGGGTGCAGTGGCTGCGGGTATTCAGCCCGTGCTGACCAGGCTCGCCATCGACAGCGCCGACGTTCCCGCCGCCCTCGACGGGCTCGTCATCTTGCAACTCACCGATGTGCACCTGGGCGTGTTCATCCACGAGGACCAGTTCCAGGCCGTCGTCGACGCCGTCACCGCAGCGGGTGTGCAGCCCGACTTGATCGTGCTCACCGGCGACATCGCCGATGACTTCACACAACTGCCTGGAGCGCTGCAGAAGTTGAAGGCGTTGTCGCCGTCGTTGGGCACCTTCGCCTGCATCGGCAACCACGAGATCTACCGCGGCCGCGACACCGCGGAGCGCATCTACGCCGACGAGGGCGTGCACTTCTTGTGCGACAACGGCGTGGTGCTCGAGCGCAACGGCGCGCGCTTGTGGCTTGCCGCCACCGACGATCCAGCACGCGGTGTCGATGGCCCGGCGAACTTCCTGCGGCGTGCCGTCGACGACGCCCTGCGCGCCTGCCCCGACGACGTCACCTGCCGCGTGCTCCTGTCGCACCGCCCGCGCGCCTTCGACAGATCGGCCGAGCTCGGTGTCACGCTGCAGCTCTCGGGGCACACCCACGGCGGACAGGTGGCGCTGTTCGGCCGCTCGTTCCTCGAGCCGATTTGGCCCGAAAGCTTCCTGCTGGGGCACTATCGTCGTCGTCACGCAACAGGCACGAGCCATCTGTACACGTCGGCTGGCCTTGGGCACTGGATGCCGTTTCGCCTGAACTGCCCGTGCGAAGCGGTGCTCGTCACGCTTCGACACGCGCCGAGCGCCGCTGTCGCCTGAGATCGACCGCGCACTTTGCCGTCGACCCGCTACAGTGCGCCCATGTTTCGCGCGCGTGACATCTTCGCCGTCGTTGCAGCTTCGTGTGTCGTCGCGATGACGCCTGCGTGTCCGGTGCCATCCGACGACGGTGCCGACGCTGGGCGCCCCGATACCGGCGAGGGCGAAGGCGAGGGCGAAGGCGAAGGCGAACCCGCCACCGGCTGCACCTTCGACGGCAACACCGGCTTCCAGGCCCCCGTGTCGACGAGAACCGCGCGCGTGGGCTCCGACTCCACGCTCGATATCGGTGCCTGGAACATCCGCAACTTTCCGCGTTTCGCGAGCACGCCCGGGCTTGCCGCAGACATCATCACGTCACTCGATCTCGACCTGGTCGCCGTCGCAGAAGTGCAGAACACCGATGCTTTCGACGAGCTGCGCGCACGCCTGCCCGAGCACGACGGCGTGTTGTCGACCGACACCTACAGCGACGGCTCGTACCAGAAGGTCGCGTTCCTCTACCGCTGCGGCGTGCTCGCCCCCGTCGGCCCACCGCGCTTGCCGTTTGCGAGCGACGGCGGCGACTTCCCGCGTCCGCCGTTGCAGCAAACGTTTCGCTACTTCCGCGCCGACGGCACCACCTTCGACTTCGTCGCCATCGCGGTGCACTTCAAGGCGAGCGAGGGGAACAACGACACCGAGAGTTCTGATCGTCGTGCGTCAGCGTTCACCAAGCTGCAGAACTACGTGAGCACGCTGCCCGACAACCAGCCGAAGGAAGTGGTCATCCTTGGCGATTTCAACGAGCGCCTCGACGAGCAGCCTGGTGCATCGAACTGGGCGCCGTTTCTCGACGAGACGAAGTACGTGGTGCGCAGCAAGCCGCTGTCGGATCGCGGCGTGTACACCTACCTGTCCGACCTCGAAGCGATGATCGATCACATCGTCACCACCCGGGCGTTCGACGACGAGGTGGGCAACGGCGTGGCCTTCGTCCCCGAGATCGAAAACGACGTGAGCGACTACCGCAACCTCGTCAGCGACCACCGGCCGATCACCCTCGTGATGCGCGGCGTGGAGTAGGCGCTACGCGAACGCGACGAGCAAGATGACAGCACCCACGACGATGCGGTAGGCGCCGAACGCGCGAAACGAGTGGGTCTGCACGTAGCCAAGCAGCCATTTCACGACGACAAACGACACCACGGCAGAAACAACGAAGCCGAGGCCCACCATCGGCCAGTCTTCGCCCGCGCCGCCGTCTGCTTTGAGCGCCTTCAGGATTTTGTAGGCGCTGGCGGCGAGAATGGTGGGGATGCCGACGAGGAACGTGAACTCGGTGGCGACCACGCGCGACACGCCCAGCAGCAGCATGACGACGATCGTGGCGCCCGAACGTGATGTGCCTGGGAATACCGCGGCGAGCAGCTGTGCAAGCGCAACGGCGACGGCGACGGCCCAGGTGATCGTCGACGACGGCACAAGTCCCGCACGCGTGCGTCGCTCAACAACATGCTCAGCAGCGAAGAAGGCAACGCCGCCAAGCAGGAGCGCGATGCCGATCGGCAGGCTTTCGTCGGGCAAGCCCACGTCGAGCTTGTCGAGCACCAGGCCGCCGACCGCGGTGATGCAAAACGACAGCAGCACGCGCAGCGCCCACGCGCGGCCTTCTGGCGTCAACGACAGCATCGTCGCCAGCCGCGCACGAAACAGGGGCAGCACCGCAAGCACGGCACCGGCCTGAATGACGATGTTGAACAAGTCGCTTTCGGCGGCAAGCCAATGTTGCGCAAGCAGCAGGTGCCCCGTCGACGACACGGGCAAGAACTCGGTGACGCCTTCGACGACGCCCAACAACGCAACCGACAACCATTGAGGCATGTGCGGCGTAGACGCGAAATTTGCGATCGGAGCAACGCCATCGCGGTCGACGACGAAATGACTTGGCGGAAACCGCTGCGCGTGGCACGACGGAGGTGTGCACCCGTAGCTCAGCTGGATAGAGCATCTGGCTTCGAACCAGAGGGTCGGGGGTTCGAATCCCTCCGGGTGCGCCAGTTTTCATCGCTCACATCGCTCGCGGTCTGTTCGATCTTTCGAGCAGCGCGCATCGGACAGGGCTTGTACTGGACGATGAATATCGAGCTTCGGCGCGCGTCCAAGCCCCCTCATGCTGATGTACGTCGCCTTCCTTCTGCAGGCTCTGGCCGCCCCGTCGACCAGCGCGGTACTGCCCGATGGCCCCGACACGTATCCGCCGGGCCCCGCCGAGGTGGTGCCGGAACTCGTGGCACAACCGCAGTGGGGAAGCTTCTTCGCCCATGGGGAGCTCTACGACGGCTTCGAGCCCATCTGGACCGCGGATGAGCGTCTGCCGCCATTTCGGATCGCGCTCGCGTTGCCCCCGCCATTCAAGGGTGAGCTTTTGCTCCGCCAACTCGGCGCAGGCCCTTGGAGCACCAGTGCCGCGGATATGCTTCAGTACAGTGGCGATACCGACGGGATCTCGTTTCCGCTCCCCCTCGAGGCAAGCTGGCGTATTTCTCGGGCCGGCACGGTGCTCGCGAAAGGCCGCATATTGGACAGCTCTGTCCACTTTAGTCGTGATGACATCATCGTGTACCCACCGAACGACAACACAGGATACGTAGAACGATTCCCAATCGCACCAGAGACATGGGCCAAACCATCAGTACTTGACGTCGAGGACGACCCCCTGGATTTCTGGCTCTACCAAGAATTCCTCGATGCCCTCCATATCGATCTAAAGACAATGGCAAATGCACCTGACCCATGGCCATCGATCGCGTTGAACCTTGCAGTCGCGGCGTTTGTCAAAAAGGATCATGACTTTTCTGAGACGGAGCGCACCCGGGCGCTGTCGCTGCTGAAGCTGATTAAGAAGCGACTCCCGGCGACGAGGAAGCCTGAGGCACAGCGCTGGATTCATCGGTTGTCCATGTTTCACGAGACACTCAGCGCCAAGACTGCCGAGATTCACTTTTCACCGGATGTCCGCGAACTGCGCGTCAATGGCAAAACCGTCTTCCGTCGCGGCAGGTCCAAGATGGCCTCATCGCACCGCGTGCCGGTGCCGCGATCCGGGTTGGGGTACGTCGAGGTCTTCGAGGATGTCTACTACGCGAACGACGACATCCACGCAGTGCATCGCGAAGCCGCCTGGGTTCCGCTTCTTGCGGGCATGCAGCTCGAGGCATCAATGGAGCTGCGTCTTCGCCCATCAACGCAACGCTTGGCTGACACCTGCGTGGTCGTACAGATGAGCCGCCGCTCAGAGGGTGCGGGTTGGTCCATGGAGCATTACGGAACGTCGACCCGCCACGCCGCCGTTGGCCAGCCCCTGAGTCTGCCGAACGTCAGCGTGGAAGTATACCCTCCTGGTTCACGGTCGGGCTTTGATCTTTGGTCCGGTGTGCCAGGGACCGCGACGTTCACGGTCGACGAGCACGGTGCCGTCAGCGGTGCGTTCGACCCGTCTGACCGCTGTGCGCCATAGGAACCGAAGAGGATGCTCGGAGCCTTCGATCGCCCGACACTGCGGGCAGACGGAAGTGAGAGGCCACCCAGGGCCTCTCGCATCGACACTCAGTCGTGGGCGGGGTGCTCAGCCGCTTTCGCCTTCGCCTTCGCCCACGTCGTCAGCAGCGGGGCAGCCAACGGTCGAGACCAGACCGGCAAAAGCGAGCATGAGCGGCAGGACCTTGTTCAGCACGTTCTTCATTTCGTCGTCTCCTCCGGCCAGTCGGGCCGCATCACCGCTACAGCAGCTGCTGTGCCAACTCGTGATGTGGTGCTGCGGTGTGGTGTGACGCCCAGACCTCTGCCAGGAATCGCGACATCGCCGTGGCGCGGCGCGACATCGTTGTCGCACCGCCTGCTGCCCGCACTCAGCGCCACTCGTCGATCAGGTTTGCCACCAGCGCCGTCCAGCCTGTTTGGTGCGACGCGCCGATGCCAGCGCCGTTGTCGCCGTGGAAGTACTCGTAGAACAGGATTTCATCGCGCCAGTGCGGGTCGTTTTGGAAACGCTCACTGCCGCCCCACACCGGGCGTTGGCCCTTCTCGTCGCGCAGGAAGATGTGGATCATGCGGCGTGAGACGTCGCGGGCGATGTCGCGAAAGCCGATGGGATCGTCGCCGCCCACGGGTGTTTTGAGCTTGTAGCGCGGGCCGAAGGCGGTCCCGAGTTTGCGCAGGCTCTCGATGATCAAAAACGACGTCGGGAACCACAGCGGTCCGCGCCAGTTGGAGTTGCCGCCCTTGAGCTTGCTGTCGCTTTCGGCGGGCTCGTAGCGCACGACGCGGCCGTTCATTTCAAACGGGTGCTCCTCGTGGAACTTCGACATCGAGCGCACGCCGTACGGCGAGAGGAACTCGGTCTCGTTGTGCATGCGCTCGAGCATGCGCTTGAGCTGCAGCTGGTTCACGATCGTGAGCAGGTGCGTGGTTTTGCCGTCGACCTCGACGGTGTGGATGACTTCTTCGACCATCTCGCGGCGGTTCTTCATGAACCACTGCAGGTTCGCGTTGAACTCCTTGAACGGGGCGAGCCACTCGACCTCGAGGCGCTCGACGGCGAACAGCGGAATCAAACCCACAAGGCTGCGCACGCGGAACTTGGTGAACTTACCGTCGGGGTAGCGCAGCACGTCGTAGAAGAAGCCGTCCTCGGCGTCGAACAGCGAGTAGTCGCGGCTGCCCATGTGCTTCATGGCGTAGGCGACGTAGGTGTAGTGCTGCAGGAACTTCGAGGCGAGGCCCTCGTACACGGCGTTCTCGCGCGCGAGCTCCAGCGCGATGCGCATGAGGTTCAAGCAGAACATGCCCATCCAGCCCGTGGCGTCGGACTGCTCGAGCACGCTGCCGTCGGGGAGCTTCTCGCTGCGATCGATGACCGTGATGTTGTCGAGGCCGAGGAAGCCGCCCTCGAAGACGTTGTTGCCCTCGCGATCGACCTTGTTCACCCACGAGGTGAAGTTGATGAGCATCTTGTGGAAACAGCGCTCGAGCCAGTCGCGGTCGCCGACGCCGTTTCGGATGCGGTCCATGTTGTAGACGCGCCAGACGGCCCAGGCGTGCACCGGTGGGTTGAGGTCGGAGAACTCCCACTCGTACGCCGGCAACTGCCCCGACGGGTGCTGGAACTGCTCGAACAGCAGCATCCACAACTGCTCCTTGGCGAACTTGCTGTCGACGAGCGCGAACGGCACGCACTGAAACGCGAGGTCCCACGCCGCGAACCATGGGTACTCCCACTTGTCGGGCATGGTCATGACGCGCATCGAGTTCAAATGCCGCCAGTGCTGGTTGCGCACGCGACGACGTGATTGCGGCGGCGGCCAGTCGGGGTTGTCGCCGTCGAGCCAGCGGCCCACGTCGAAGATGTAGCTCTGCTTCGTCCACAGCAAGCCTGCGAGCGCGCGGCGCTGCACGTGCTTCTCGTCTTCGCTGGCACCTTCGGGATGAATGCTCGCGTAGTACTCGTCGGCCTCGGCCTTGCGCGCATCAACAATGCGGTCGGCGTCGAGCAAGGCGTTGTCGAGGCGCTCGGGCGTCATGCGGAACGTGAGGGTGTGCGAACTCTTCGCCGGGATCGTGAGCCGGTGCAGTGCTGCTTTGCTGCCGTAGCTCTCAGGGCGAACGGCGTCGGTGTCACCGTCGACGACGAAGCGATGAAACGCGTCCTTCGTAAACGGCGACTTCGAGATGTTGCCCGGACCAAACACGGCCTCGGCGTTCGTTTCGTTGTCGGTGAACAGCGCGCGCACCGCACCCGGCGGGCCGTAGAAGCAGCGGCGACCCACGCGGAAGCTGCGCGGGATGAGCGCGTCGGCCTCGACGTCGCTGTCGTCGGCGACGAGGGCTGTGCCTTCGGCGACGTCGAAGCGTTCGATGCGGGGCGGTGTGGTGGGCACTGGGCCCCACGACCACGTGTTGCGAAACCACAGGTGCGGCAACACGTGCAGCGGTGCGTCGACGTTGCTGCGGTTGTGCACCGTGATGCGCATGACGAGGTCTTCGGCGTGGGCTTTGGCGTATTCGACCTCGATGTCGAAGTAGCGATCGCCGTCGAAAATGCCCGTGTCGAGCAGCTCGTACTCGGGACCCACACCGTTGCGCGCCTGGTTTTCGCGCACGAGTTGCTCGTACGGAAACCGCGCATGCGGGTACTTGTAGAGCAGCTTCATGTACGAGTGGGTCGGCGTGTTGTCGACGTGGAAGTAGTACTCCTTCACGTCTTCGCCGTGGTTGCCCTCGTAGGGGTTCACGCCGTACAGGCGCTCTTTGAGGTGCGTGTCTTCGCCGTTCCAGAACGCCGGCGCGAGGCACAGGATCTGGTAGCGGTCGCACACGCCGCCGATGCCGTCTTCGCCCCAGCGGTACGCGCGCTTTCGCGAATGCTCGTAGGGCAGGTACTGCCAGGCGTTGCCGTCGGCGGAGTAGTCCTCGCGCACGGTGCCCCAGGCGCGGTCGGAGAGGTACGGGCCCCAACGACGCCAGCTGCTTTGGTCATCGGCAATTTCGTCGACGCGAGCGCGTTCGGGGCCGCCGGGCTTGGTCATGGTGTGTCCTGCAGTGCGAGCAATGACGTCGACGACTGGGGCTTTCGCAGGTCGTCAAACAGCGATGGAGGGTTGGCGCGCGCGCACGCTCAGATGAGGCGCGAGGCGTAGCGGGCAGCACCAATGAGCGGTGCTTTGTCGTTGGTGGCGACGACGACAGGGATGCCCGCGAGCAGGCCACGGAAGCGGCCCTTGTCGACGAAGTTTTCCATGAACGTCGACGATTGCAGCACCGGCAACAGCTTGGGCGCAATGCCACCGCCGATGAACACGCCGCCGGTGGCGAGGCCCTTGAGCGCGAGGTTGCCGGCTTCGGCACCATAGAGCGCACAGAAGAGGTGGGCGGCAGCGACGCACAACGGGTCGTCGCCTTTGACGGCTTCGATCCCGACGACAGCGCCCACGTCTTCGCTCTGCATGCGCACACGAACCCGCTCGCTCTCGAGAGGGCCGCCGACACCGACGTTGTACTCGCGCAAGAACGCGTACACCGACGCGAGGCCCGGGCCGCAGACGATGCGTTCCCACGACACATGCGCGCCGTGGCGGGCCTGCAGGAACTTCATGAGCGCGAACTCGAGGTCGTTGCGCGGCGCGAACGTGCTGTGCCCACCTTCCGACGCCATCGGGATGTGTTTCTCGCCGTCCCACACCAACAGTGCTTCGCCGAGGCCCGTGCCCGCTGCGATCACCGCGAGGTTCTTTTGGCGATCGAGGCTGCGCCCCGGATTGAGCATCACGAGTTCGCTGTCGTCGAGAAACAGCATGCCGTAGGCCGCTGCTTGCAGGTCGTTCAACAGCTTCACGCGCTTGACGCGCAACGAGGCGGCGAGGCCCTGCTCGTCGAGCACCCACGGCAAATTCGTGGTGCGGCACGTGCCATCGACGACGGCCCCCGGCACGCCGAAGCACGCGCGCGTGAGACCTTTGACGCGATGACGTTCGAGGAACGAAGCGATGATCTCCTCGAGGGTACCGATGCTCGACGGCACGGTTTCCTCGACGATCTTCTCGAGCGACCCCACGCCGCTTTCGTACACCGCCAGTACGGTTTTCGTGCCACCGACGTCGCCCGCCAGAATCATGGTGCTCTCCACTTGCGCTTCAACACTGGTTCAACGGCGGGGAGCATCGGCGAAAGCGCCGGTTTCAAGCAAGGAGTGCGGCCCACGCGAGCCATGCTGCGGCACTCAAGGCTGTCGACGACGAATGCCCAGGCGCTGCAGCACCACCTCGATCTCGGCCCAGGCCGGCGTGCTGCGTTCTTCGTCGCTGGCGGAGGTTGCCAGCGCTTCGAGCCGGTGGCGCAGCGCCAGCTCCCCCGACGACAACGCCCCCAACCAGCGATCGTTGCCGAGGTGGCTCGTGATCGTGGTGGCCTGCGCGCTGAGACGATCGAGGAAGATCTCGACGAGCCGCGCCTGCTCCGAAAGCGTTGCGCCGTTGGCCGCAAACGACAGCCAGTCGAGGTCGTCGCGCCACAAATCGGCCACCAGCTTGCCGCCGCCGACGACGAGGTTTGTGCCAAACGGGCTGCGCGGTTCGGTGCTGTCGCCGCGCACGGCGCTGCGCACGGCGTGGGCGATGCGGTGGAAGTTGTCGTCGGTGAAGCTGAAGCCGACGAACAACATGTGCCGCGTGAGCATCAGCGCCTGCACGATGCCCGACAGCGCCGATCGGTTCTCCTGAAAGCGCAGGTAGTCGCCGCGTGTGAGCACGATCGACGACGGCTGCGTGACGCACCCGTGCATCTTGAGAATGAAGCGCTCGCCCGCCGCCACCACCTGCCCCGGGATGCGCGCGCAGGGCCGCCCGACGACGTTGCTCGCGCGCTCAAACAGGTCGTCGTAGTTCGTGGTGACCACTTCGCTGACGGGCAAACTCGCCAGCAACGCGTGCGACAACGCGAAGCGGTGGCTGTGGGCGATGACGACGCGGGCGGTGGCTTCGCCGATGGTTTCGCCCACGAGCTGTCGCTCGATCCATGCGGCGCGATCGAGTTCATTCAAGCTGTCGAAGTCGCGCAGCTCGGCGGTGATGTGCTGCTCGGCGAGCAGGTGCAGCAGCTGTTTCCAGTCGGGCAGGCCTGCTGGTCGCGCGACACCTGCACCGATGAAGATGGTGAGGCCGCCCGAACGCGCGCGTTCGGCCAGGGCGTCGGCGTGGGCGATCAACGACGACGGCAACGCCGAAAACGCCTGCGGATCGGCGGCCCGTTGCCGTTGCGCCGCGGCCCACGCGGGGCCCTCGATCAACACCAGCGCAACGTCGACACCGACGCTTCCTGCTTCTTCGAGACGTTCTGCTTCTTCGCGCAACGCCGGCAACAGCAGCGACGTGATCTCGCCCGACAACGCCCCGCCACCGCCGCCGTCCGTACCCAGCAGCGGCAGCGCGAGCAGATAGCGGGCGCGCCCATGCAACGGCGGACGTTGGCTGCGCCGCAACGCATCGGTGGCTTCGCGCAAAAACGCCCGTGCGCCTTCGACGTACCAGGACGCACCTTGTGCGCCGTCACCGCTGATGTCGGTGAGGACTGGCAAGGGCGTGGGGAGCGCGTTGTCGCCGTCGAGGATCACCGAGCAGCGGCGGGTCTCGTCGATGGG
>JBIKRQ010000137.1:0-14978 GCA_044349155.1 Myxococcota bacterium | reverse complement strand
CTGATCGGGCCGCTGTTCTTCGTCGCCGTCCTCGGCGGGATCTGGCGCCCGAACCGCAGCACCACGCCCGCGACCACCTGACCGCTGGCGTCAGCCGGTCTTGCAGTCCAACGCGCTTTCGTCGGATCGCACGCGATAAGTGCTTGATAAGCATGGGAAAGATGGCGGCGTTTCGCCGCCATCTTCGTTTTTGTTGTGCAGTTGCAGCAACCGCGGTCGATCACCACCTTGCCCGACGCTGCGAGCGCGCTACCTGACAACGCAACTTCGTCTTCGATACGTTCCCGCCAGTTTTCGCCCCGTCGTCGCAAGGACACCCGCCATGGAATCGAGCCGCTTCGGAGTCAACGCCAGCTACGTCGAGTCGCTGCGCGCCCAGTGGATGCAAGACCCATCGTCCGTCGCTGAGGAGTGGTCGCGCTTCTTCGCCGATGAAGGTTCCGGCCAGGTGTCTGCCCTGCTCGGCGACAGCAACGGCAACGGCTACAAGAACGGCAATGGCAACGTCGCTGCCCCGGTGTCGACGTCGCTGCCGCGCCACGCCGAGTCCGTGCTGCCGCAGTCGGCCCAGGTCATCGAGCGCATTGAAGTGCGTGAGCGTCGCTCGGCACCGATTGCGCCCCAGCCCACCGACAAAACCGAAGTGCTGCGCGGCATTGCGGCCAAGATCGCCGAGAACATGGCGGCTTCGCTCGAGCTGCCCACGGCGATGTCCACGCGCGTGATGCCGGTGAAGGTCCTCGAGGAGAACCGCCGCGTCATCAACTCCTACCTCGAAGACGACGCCCGTCCGCGCGCGAGCTTCACGCACATCATCGCCTGGGCCCTCGTGCGCGCCGCGCAGACCGTGCCGTCGATGAACAACGGCTTCACGTTTGATGGCACGGGCAACCCGCTCAAGCTCATCCGCGAAGACGTGAACATCGGCCTCGCCATCGACCTGCCCGCGCGTGGCGGTGGCCGCACCCTCGTCGTGCCGAACATCAAGGGTGCCCAGAAGCTCGACTTCCGCGGCTTCCTCGACGCCTACAACGACCTCATCGCGCGTTCGCGCAAGGGCGGCCTTGGTCCAAAGGACTTCGAAGGCACCACGATGACGCTGACGAACCCCGGCGGCATCGGCACCGTCGCGTCAGCGCCACGCCTCATGCCCGGACAGGGCTGCATCATCGCCACCGGCACCATCGACTACCCCGCCGAGTACCAGGCGATGGCGCCTGAGACGATCCGCGCGTTGGGCATCGGCAAGGTCATGACGGTGACGTCGACGTACGACCACCGGATCATCCAGGGTGCCGAGAGCGGTCAGTTCCTCAACTACGTGCACGAGCTGCTCGTCGGCGACCACGGCTTCTACGAGGAGATCTTCCGCTCGTTGGCCATCCCCCACGTGCCGTACCGCCTGCGTCGCGATCGCGTCGTCACCCCGTCGTTGACGGCTGGCTTCGCCGACACCGAAAAGGCGATGCGCGTCAGCCAGCTCATTCACAGCTACCGCGTGCGTGGTCATGTGCTGGCCCACGTCGACCCGCTCGACCTCGTGCCGCGCACCCACCCCGAGCTCGACCTCGAGAACTACGGCCTCACCATCTGGGATCTCGACCGCGAGTTCCTCACCCTCGGCGTGCTCAACAAGCCGATCGCCCCGCTGCGCGACATCCTCGAGCGTCTGCGCTCCACGTACTGCCGCCGCATGGGCGTTGAGTACATGTACATCCCCGACACCGAGGAGCGTCGCTGGTTGCAGGAGCGCGTCGAGCACGAAGCCGACCGCCCCGATCAGCAGCTCGACATCGCCGAGAAGAAGCAGATCCTCGAGGCGTTGTGCCGTGCCCAGGGCTTCGAGCGCTTCGTGCACAAGCGCTTCCTTGGTCAAAAGCGCTTCTCCGTCGAAGGCGGCGAAACCGCGATCGCGATGCTCGTTGAAGGCCTCGACATGGCCGCGGCCTTCGGCGTCACCGACGTCGTCATCGGCATGGCCCACCGCGGTCGCTTGAACGTGCTCACCAACGTGATGGGCAAGCCCTTCGAGGCCGTGTTCGCCGAGTTCGACGACCTCGACTACAAGACCGCCAGCAGCAGCGTGCAGGGCTCTGGCGACGTCAAGTACCACCTGGGCGCCAAGGGCGTGCACCGCTGGAAGGGTCAAACCTTCGTCACCGAAGGCGACAACGCCGGCAAGCCGCTGGGCCCCGTCGAAGAGCGCAACGTGCGCATCGAGCTCGCGTGCAACCCCAGCCACCTCGAAGCGGTCAACCCCGTCGTCGAGGGCATGGCCCGCGCCAAGCAAGACCTCATCGGCGACCGCAACCGCAAGAAGGTCATGCCGGTGCTGTTGCACGGCGACGCCGCCTTCGCGGGCCAGGGCGTGGTGTACGAGACGATGCAGATGGCTGGCCTGCAGGGCTACCGCACGGGTGGCACGGTCCACGTCGTCATCAACAACCAGATCGGCTTCACCACCGGTCCTGAGCGCGCACGCACAGCCCCCAACGCCACCGACGTGGCGCGTGCGGTGATGGTGCCGGTGTTCCGCGTCAACGGCGACGATCCCGAGGTGGCCATCAAGGCCATGCGCATCGCCGTCGAGTACCGCCAGAAGTTCGGCAAAGACGTGGTTCTCGACGTCGTCTGCTACCGCCGCTGGGGCCACAACGAGGGCGACGAGCCCAGCTTCACGCAGCCCATCCTGTACCGCGCGATCGAGCAGCACGTGCCCACGCGCGACCAGTACGCAGCGCTGCTCGTGCGTCGCAAGGAACTCACGTCGGCCGAGGTCGAAGCCATCGACGGCCAGGTCAACACGCGCCTCGAAGAAGCCTTCGGCTCGGTGAAGACCAAGGGCAGCGACGGCGTGCCCGAGAGTGCGAAGAACGTGAACCTCTTCAACGTCGAGGGTGTTGAAAACCCCGACACGCGCGTCGCCCTCGACACGCTGCAGAAGATCACTGAGCGCATCACCTACGACCCGCAGGTCATCGAAATCCACCCGCGCGTGCTCAAGCAGGTGCTCGAGCGTCGTCGTGAAATGGTGCTCGGCAAGGCCGACGGTACGGCGGGCCCCGGCATCGACTTCGGCATGGCCGAGGCGCTGTCGTTTGGTTCGTTGCTGCTCGAAGGCACCCCGGTGCGCATCTCGGGTCAAGACGTCGGCCGCGGCACGTTCAGCCACCGCCACGCCGTGCTCTACGACGTGAACAACGCCAAGAGCTACATCGCGCTCAACCACCTGCAGAAGTCGCGCGACGAGGGCGAGGAAGAGTGGCATCCGTCGCGCTTCCGCATCTACGACTCGCTTCTGAGCGAAGAAGCGGTGCTCGGCTTCGAGTACGGCTACAGCGTCACGCACCCCGACAGCCTCGTGCTGTGGGAAGCGCAGTTCGGCGACTTCTTCAACGGCGCGCAAACGCAGATCGACCAGTTCATCAGCGCCGGCGAAGCCAAGTGGAGCCAGCGTTCGCGCGTCGTCATGCTGCTGCCCCACGGCTACGACGGCCAGGGGCCCGAGCACAGCAGCGGCCGCATCGAGCGCTTCTTGCAGCTGTGCGCCGAAGACAACATGCGCGTCGCCATCTGCTCGACGGCGGCCCAGTACTTCCACCTGCTGCGTCGTCAGGCGAAGCAGCCCAAGAAGCCGCTGATCGTGTTCACGCACAAGTCGCTGCTGCGCGCCGAAGACGCAGCGTCGACGCCGAAGGACCTCGCCGAGGGCCGCTTCGAAACCATGCTCGACGACCCGCGCCGTGGCACCCAGAAGATCAAGCGCCTCGTGCTGTGCACGGGCAAGGTCTACTGGGACATCGACCGCGTGCGCGCCAAGCACCTCGACGAAACCGCCGGCACCGCCGTCGTTCGCGTGGAGCAGCTGTACCCGTTCCCCCTCGACCGCGTCACAGCGCTCGTCAAGGAACTGGGCGTCGAAGAGGTCATCTGGTGCCAGGAGGAGCCGAAGAACATGGGCGCCTGGTCCTTCGCAGAACCGCAGCTGCGGGCCGCGGGCATCAACGTCCGCTACGCGGGCCGGTCCGAGGCCGCATCGCCCGCCACGGGCAGCCACAAGCGCCACGCGCGCGAGCAGGCGGCGCTGATTGGCGATGCATTGGGCATCCACGTCGAAGCCGGCCACTGAGGCGCGGTTTCGTCGTGCTGCATGACAACGGGGCCGTAAGGCCCCGTTTTTTTTGCGCTTTTTCACGCGCAGAGCGCCGAATCTCGACGGTGAAGAAGCAGGGCCGTAAGGCCCTGTTTTCTCTGCAGTTTCTGCGTTGACCTGGAGAGGCGTAGTCCAGCTACAGACGGTCGGAGCAGCCACATCCTCAGGCAGCTCGTTTCGACCGGGTGGTCGAAGCCACCTTGAGCCACCCCCACCCCCGCCCTTTTGGGTGGGCTCCGCTTTCGGGGCTCTGCTGAACATCTGTCAAGTGGGGTCGGGCGAAAACGCAGCCTACGCGGTCGTCAGCGGCCCCTCGTTGCGCGGCAGGATGCGCAGCACCTCCGACGGCACCGTGAGCCCTTCGGCCAACAGGAACGAGGCGTAGCGCGCCAGCGGCACGTAGCTGCCTTCATCGAGCGCGCTCTTGCGCAACTCATGAGCGGGTGCTCCGCGCGAGATCGCCTCCTTCACCGCCGGGCTCACGATCAGCAGCTCGTACACGCCCGCACGGCCCTTGAAGCCCTCGCCGCGGCACTGCGCACAGCCCGCACCCTTGTAGAACTTCGTGTTCGCGTCGACGGCAACACCCGCGCGCTGCAGGTTCTGCGTCACGAGCTCGCCGTAGCTGTGCTCGGTTCGGCACGCCGGGCACAACCGACGCACGAGCCGCTGGTTGATCACGCCGAGCAGGGCGTCGGCGACGAGGTAGTTCTCGACCTCCATCGCCCGCAGCCGTTGGATCGCCGAGATCGAATCGTTGGTGTGAAACGACGAAATCACGAGGTGGCCCGTGAGTGCCGCACTGCATGCGAGCTTCGCGGTTTCGGCGTCGCGGGTTTCGCCCACGAGGATCACGTTGGGGTCTTGCCGCAAGAACGTGCGCATCACGTCGGGGAAGCCGAGGTGGATGGCCTCGTTCACCTGCACCTGCGTGATGCCCTCCATCGTGTATTCGATCGGGTCTTCGATGGTGGCGATGGAAATCTCGGGCGCACGACGCTCGGCGAGCGACGCATACAGCGTCGTCGATTTGCCTGAACCCGTGGGCCCGGTGACGAGCACGAGCCCGTTGGGCCGGTAGAACAGATTGCGGATCGCGGTGCAGATTTTGTCGGCGAGAATCAGGCTGCCCAGGTCGGCCTGCAACGACGACGGATCGAGCACGCGCATGACGATTTTCTCGCCGTACTTCGTGTTCACCGTGGCCAAACGCAGGTCGTAGTTCTTCGTGCCCTGCTTCAGGCTGATGCGGCCGTCTTGCGGCATGCGCCGTTCGGCGATGTCGACGGACGCGAGCACTTTCAAGCGCGAGATGATCGCGAGGTGGGCCGCGATCGGAATCTCACCGGGCCGCAGCACCAGCCGACCATCGATGCGGTAGCGCACAACAAGCGTGCTGCGTTCGGGCTCGATGTGGATGTCGGACGCGCCGCGATCGATGCCTTCAAAAATGATCGCGTTGAGCAGGTCGACGACGTCAGACGCTGCCGCGGCAGCCTTGAGCTTGTCGGCTTCGGCGGTGTCGGTGCCCGCTGAACCAAAAAACGTCAGCGCGCCTTTGCTGAGGGCCGCGTAGTTCTTCGCCTGCGACTGCTGCTGCAGCACGCGCGCGGCGAGGTTCTGCGTCATCTGCGCGACCATGAAACGGTTGAAGTCGTCTTCGGCGACGGCCATCAACTTGATGTCCACGCCGCGCAACATCCGCTTGATTTCGTCGAGGCCTACCTTGTTCTGCGGGTCGACACACGCGAGGGTGACGATGCCCGCCGCCGTCGACACCGGCACCATCTTGTGGCGCATGCACACGTTCTGCGGCACCGCTTCGCGCAGGTCGGGCGGAATGCTGGCGCCGCGCAACGTGCCAAACGCCACGCGCTGCGTGCGGTTCACCTGATCGAGGCGGCGCGCCAACGTCGCGGCGAT
The DNA here is from genome assembly GCA_044349155.1 of Myxococcota bacterium. Taxonomy (GTDB): domain Bacteria; phylum Myxococcota; class UBA727; order UBA727; family VGSZ01; genus VGSZ01. The sequence continues at coordinate 8,902 of JBIKRQ010000137.1, read as the reverse complement.
CGTGATGCCCATCTGCGGCACGGCCTGCACGAGGCGGAAGAACACATCGCGGTGCAGCACCCACAGACTGGTGCGCTCCACGGCCTTCACGCTCGCCTTGCGACCTTCGCCGGTCACCAGCGCCATCTCGCCGAAGGCTTCGCCGCGCCCAAGGCCCGCCACGTCGACGGTGAGGCCCATCGCGGCGTCGGTCACAAACACCGACACGTAGCCGTCTTCCACGACGTACATCGCATCGCCGGGGTCATTTTCGTTGAACACGATCTCGCCGGCGGCACACACGCGCTTCTGCATCCACGACGTCAACTCGCCGCGAACTTGTGCGGTGAGCGGCGCAAACAGCGGGATGTGGTCGAGCGGCGTTGGGCCTGTGGGGGCCGGCGCTTTGGGTTGATCAGACATCGACTACTTCCTCACGTTGGCGGTGCGCAGACGCTCAGCAAGGGTGCGCGCGAAGAGGTGAAAGACGCGGCGCGCGGCCTCGTCGTGGTTCATGATGAACTGACCGAAGCGCTCGCTCGAGATGAACAGCGCGAACACCGCACCAACACCCACCACGCGGGCCGACGTGGGCGCTGCATCGAGCAACGACAACTCGCCGACGTAGGTGCCAGGCCCCAGGCGCGCGAGCTCGGTGACCGCGCCGGCGTCTTGTCGCACCACGCGGACATCGCCCTGCACGATCACAAACAAGCCGCGGCCCGGCACACCCTGCTCGACGACGACGTCACCGGGGCCAAACGTGACTTCTTCGCAGGCGCGGTACAGGTCGCGCATGTCTTCGGCGCGCAGCTCGGCGAAGATCGGGATGCCCTTCAAGAACGTGTAGGCATCGTTGTGCGGCTGCGGCGTTCCCTGCTTGCCCGAGAACGGATCGACGAGGGCCGAGAACGGATCGCGCGTTGTGGGTGGCAACGTCGCTGGGCCCACCGTCGACGCCGGCATGGCCGCGGGCTTCACCACGGGCACGGCGTTGGCGTGGGGGGCAGGCCCTGGCGTTGACGGTGTGACGGGCTGCGTGCCGTCGGGCGCTGCGAGCAGGTTCTGCATCCGCGCGCGGACTTGCGCTGCTTCGGCGGTGCGGCCCATGACGTCGAGCAACCGCGCCAGTTGGCTGTACATCGTTTGATGAAAGCGGGCGGCCTCGACGGTGCGGATGGTCTCGACGAGCAGGCCCACGGCTTGGTCGGGATAGTTGTACTGCTCGAGCAATTCGGCGAGGCGCAGCACCGCTGGCACGCGGTTTTCCGCCGTGGCGGGCACCAGGCGCAGCATCTCGATCTCGGCTTTAAGATTGAAGATGTGCCGGTAGATGGCGGCCGCGTCGTAGTAGTGGGCCTGCCGCGCGAGGGCTTCGGCGAGGGCCTGCGAGGGGCCCGCTTTTTTGTACAGCTCGACGGCGCGATCGACCTTGCCAGCGCGTTCAAGGCACACGGCCGCGCGCAGGTGATCGCCGATGCCTTCGTAGGCGCGTGCGGCGTTGTCGAAGTCGAGGCCCTGCTCGTAGAGCTGGGCGGCGCGCTCAAGTTGCCGCGCGAGCTCGAAGACGACCGCGGCGTGCTTGAAATCGCGCGCCACCAGGAACATTTCGGCGAGGGCTTTTTGCGTGTTCGACGACGCTGATTGTGCTTCGCGCAACAAGTCAGGAGCGCAGTTGGCGCCGGTGTCTTCGTACAAGCGCGCGGCCAGTTGCACCTCGCCCTTGGCGAGATGGTTGCGAAGGAACGTGACGACCTTGTCGGTGGCGACGAAGTTGTCTTTGCCTTCGATGAATTCGAATTCCATCTCGCCAGCCCAGCGCGACATCGGACCTCCACGGCCTGTGCATCCGCCAGGCGCTGCGCACGCTGCCACGCGACCGCCACACTTCGAAAGTCGCGCACCGCGTCGGATCGGGTTGGGCGCTTTCGACGCGGTGCAGGTCGACGCGCGAGCACGGTCCGGCATAGGGTCGCGGCCCCTTCGTTCAGACCGCGCGCACAGCGCACAGACCGCAGCAGAAGCCTGGAGCTCAGCATGGCCGACCTCACCGCCACCATCGCCGGCATCGTCTCTCCCAACCCGTTCTGGTTGGCCTCAGCACCGCCGACGAACACGTACGGGCAGGTGGCGCGTGCCTTCGACGCGGGGTGGGGCGGGGCCGTGTGGAAGACCATCGGCCAGCCGATCGTCAACGTGTACTCGCGCTACGGCGGCCTCGATCTGGGCACCAACCGCCTCGTCGGCTTGAACAACATCGAGCTCATCACCGACCGCCCCATCGAGGAGAACCTCAAAGAGATGGCGCTCATCAAGAAGCGCTATCCGAAGCACACCCTCATCGCGAGCTTGATGGTCGAGACCAACCGCGCCGCGTGGCACGAGATCGTCAAGCGCACGTATGGCGAGACCGGCTGCGACGGCTTCGAACTCAACTTCGGCTGCCCGCACGGCATGAGCGAGCGCGGCATGGGCGCTGCCGTCGGCCAGGTCCCCGAGTACTGCCAGCAGATCACCGAGTGGGTGAAAGAAGTCTCGACCATCCCGGTGATCGTGAAGCTCACCCCCAACGTCGCCGACGTCGTCTACCCCGCCCGCGCTGCCAAACGCGCCAACGCCGACGCCGTCAGTCTCATCAACACCATCAACTCGCTCATCAGCGTCGACCTCGACGCGATGGCCCCGATGCCCAACGTCAACGGCAAGGGCAGCCACGGCGGCTACTGCGGCCCAGCGGTGAAGCCCATCGCGCTCAACATGATTTCGGCGATCGCCAGCGACGTCGAAGCCGGCTCGCTGCCCATCTCGGGCATCGGTGGCGTGAGCAACTGGCGCGACGCCGCCGAGTTCATCGCCCTGGGCTGCGACAACGTGCAGGTGTGCACCGCGGTCATGCACTACGGCTTCCGCATCGTCGAAGACATGATCGACGGCCTGAGCAACTGGATGGACGAGAAGGGCTACAAGACCCTCGCCGACTTCAAGGGCAAGGCGGTGCCGTCGATCTCGAAGTGGGAGAACCTGAACCTCAACCACTTCACCCGCGCCAGCATCGACCACGACAAGTGCATCGGTTGCGAGCTCTGCTACATCGCCTGCGAAGACGGCGCGCACCAGGCGCTCAAGCTCGTGCAGAAAGACGGCCGCCGGCTCGTCGACGTCAAAGAAGACATGTGCGTCGGCTGCAACCTCTGCAGCCTCGTGTGCCCGGTGCCGGAGTGCATCACCATGAAGCACATCCCAAATGGTGCGCCTGATGTGAGCTGGAAGCAGTTTCAGGCGGGCAAGGGTGCATTGGCCGAGCGGCCGTCGCACTACATCCCCGTCGACGACGCCGAATGACCTGACCGCTCCTGCTACTCCGCCGACGCGTGCGTCGTTGCTGCCACGGCAGCGACGCTGGCGACGACGGTGCCCACGGCCGACGCGCCAGCAACCACCCACAAGCCACCAGCAATGGGCGTGAAGGCTGCCGCGGTCGACGTGGCGACGGCGCTGCTCACCACGTCGCTCGCCGTCACACTGCCCAGGGCAAAGCTCGTCGCCACAACGGCGGCCGACGCCGACAACACCGTGGCGGCCCCACAGCCGATGGCGATGGCCACGGGTGTGGCACTGCGGGCGTCGAACGTGGTGCGTACCAGCGAGAAGCGCACAGCGCGGTGGTCCACGTCGAGGGTGGCGTGGGCACCAGCCTGGTCGACCACCACCGGGGCACACACATCAGCAACGCCGTCTTCGTGAGCGCACACGCGCAGCACGGTCGCGTCAGCATCGGCAACGGGCAGGGCTTCGCGGTGGCCACCGCGGGTGATCACCTCGACGGTCACCGGCGAAATGGTGGCGGCGAGCGACAGGGCGAGGGCAGGCAACGCGAACATGAGGACCTCCGCAGGTGCTTCAGCGTGGGCGCAGATCGCCTCAGCGTCAAAATGCGCGCCAAGTCCTTGAATCATCAATGAAAACGGTCGTGCGTGCCGCGAGCGCCACCACCAAAGCTGATCTGTGTCGTCTTGGCAACTTTCCCGGCCAAACGCCCGCGTGGCGTGGTAGGACATGTGTGTCCATGGATGTCCATGTGGCTGGCCAACGCCACCAAACGCGCGCTTCGCTCGTGTGGTGCACTGGCAAAAGGGGAGCACGATTGGCTCATCAAGAACCATTCCGCGCGTTGCTTGAGAAAGCCATGCAGGCCGATGCCCCGCGTCCCCGCGCGGTGCACCACGTCGTCGTGCCTGCAGCATCGCCTGCGCCGGTTCTCGACGACGAACACAAGCGCCCCACCCTCGAGCAGCGCCTCGACGCCGCCATCCTTGCCGCCGCCACGCCGTCGCACACGCAGAAGTCGCCCAAGGCATTGGTGCCGCTGCGGCTTGATGCGCCGTCTGCTCAAGCACGCCCCGACGGCGTCGATCGTGCGCCCGCACCGCGCATGCTGCAGTTCCTCCTCGAAGATGTGCGCCACAGCGACGACACCAGCAGCCGCCTGCGCGTTCAACCCGTCGCCGAGACCGGCAAAACCCGCGTCGGCGTGCACACCAACGTCTACCGCCTCGACTCCGCCCTGAGCGACGACAGCTGCCCGAGCCGTCCGCTGCCGCTCGTCAGCGAAGAACCGGCGACGTGGGTGGGCAAGCCCGTCAGCAAGGTCATGAGCCGCGTTGGCGATGCCGTGGCCGTGCACGCGTTTTCGTTCATCGACGAAGACCCGGTCGACGACGACACCGCTGAAGGCCCGTATGTCGATCGCGCGCCCCACGCGCCGGCGGCGGTCGGCTTGCACGCGTTGAGCGACGAAGGCGAAGGCGACTTCGGCGACGATGCCGAGGTGTCTTCGGCTCACCTCGACGAGCTCGCCGCACAGCTTGGCCTGGTGCACCTCGCCGTCCCGCGCGTGACCCGCAACAGCTCCGACGACGACGGCGTCGACCTGGCAGCCCTCGCGCGCTCACTGCACGACGAAGCCGAAAACAGCGACCGCAGCGGTGAAGCCTTCACCAGCCTGACCGACGAGCCCGCCATCGGCGACGGCCTCGACGACCTTGATGACGACGGCCTTGATGACGACGACCTCAACGTCAGCAGCGCGCTCAACGATGCCCGCGCCGCCTTGAAGGTCACCGATCCGATGCGGGTGCTGCGCCGCCCCAACATGCCGTCGATCGTGGTCTCGAGCGATCTGCAAGACGCGGCCGACGCCGACGAAGACGACGACCTCTTCGACCCCCTCGCCGACGACGAGCCGTCCAACACCGTGCGCCTGCCCGCGTCGTTGATGAGCAGCTTCGACGACGACACCGAGGTCACGCCGCCGCACGGCACGCAGCGTCCGTCGCTGCAGGCCCCCGACGCCGTCCGCTTCGTGGTGGCCGAGGCTCCCGCGCGCCCACGCAAAGCAGCGCTCACCGCCGAAGACCTCGAGCGCAACAAGGCCCGCGCCCACGACCTCTACCTCGTCGCCCTCGACGACATTGCCTGCCGCGACCACGACAGCGCCGTGGTGCACCTGCAGCTCGCCCTCGCCTACGACGACGAGACCAGCCTGTACGGCGACCTGCTCGCCCAGATCGAAAAGAGCCACAAGCGCGCGAGCTGAAGTCCTCGCACTGCCTTGTTCTCAAAACTGCTCGCAGACACCTGGCACCACGCCGGGTGTTTTCGTCTTCGCGACACGTGCACTGCTGGCGCAAAGAAAAACGCGGGGCCTGCGCCCCGCGTTTGTCATCGACGGTGGTTGTCCACGAATCGAGGCTGAGCTCAGCCGCCCGCCATCTTGGCGACTTCGGCCGCGAAGTCGTCCGAACGCTTCTCGAGGCCTTCGCCGACCTTGAAGCGGTGCATGGCCGTGACGGTCACTTCGGTGCCGAGTTCCTTGGCGATCTTGTTCACGTGCTGCAGCACGGTGAGCTTGTCGTCCTTCACGAACGCCTGCTCGAGGAGCACGTTGTCGGCGAACCACTTGTTGGCAGCGCCTTCGGCGATCTTCTCGAGGATCTTCTCGGGCTTGCCTTCGGCCTTGGCCTTCTCGCGCGCGATGCTCTTCTCGGTCTCGATGACCGAGGCTTCAGCCTGGTCGCGGTGCAGGATGGTCGGCGACGAAGCGGCGACCTGCATGGCGACGTCACGGGCGAGGACCTTCATCGTTTCCGACGAACCCTTGCTGGCGTCGGCGACGGCGAACTCGACGATGACGCCGATGGCGCCGCCCTGGTGGCTGTAGGTGCCCACAACGCCTTCAGCGCGCGCGAAGCGGCGGATGGTCATGAGTTCGCCGATGGTGCTGACCTTCTCGGTCAGAACTTCCTCGACGGTCTTGCCGGCGAGCGAAGCAGCCTTGAGCGCGTCGACCGAGGCCGGGTTCGTCTTGGCGACGACGACGGCGAGGTCCTTCACGAAGGCCTGGAAGTCAGGGTTCTTCGCGACGAAGTCGGTTTCACAGTTGATCTCGCACATGGCGGCGACGTTGCCTTCGAGGGTGATGCCCACGAGGCCTTCGGCGGCGATGCGGCCGGCCTTCTTGGCAGCGGCAGCGAGACCCTTCTCACGCAACCAGGTCACGGCAGCGTCGAAGTCGCCGTCGGTGGCCGTGAGGGCCTTCTTGCAATCCATCATGCCCGCGGATGTCTTCTCGCGGAGGTCCTTGACCATCGAAGCGGTGATCTCAGCCATGTCGAACTCCTGTTGGGGGAAAAGGTCCGATTCGGTGTGCCGGCGCCAACTCCGTCCGGCAACCCCGTTTCGCGCGAAGCGGGGTCAATTGATCGGCGGGGTTTTCTCTTCGAGGCTCGCGGGCCCCGTGACGACGTGCCACGGCTCGCTGACGACGACGCGGTGCGCAAACATCTGGGTCTTGCGGCCAAGCGAAGCAGATGGCTACGACGTCGACGTCTGCGTTTCCTGGACGTCTGCGTTTCTTGTTCGCCTTTGTCTGCCACGGAGTCTGCTCATGTCGTCTGCCCGCGTTGTTCGCGCCGATCGGGGTTCCACGCTGTCGTGCAAGGGCTGGGTGCAAGAAGCCGCACTGCGCATGCTGATGAACAACCTCGACCCCGACGTCGCTGAGCGCCCCGATGACCTCGTCGTCTACGGCGGCCGTGGCAAGGCCGCGCGCGATTGGCAGAGCTTCGACCGCATCGTGGCGACGTTGAAGAACCTCGGCGACGACGAGACGCTGCTGGTCCAATCGGGCAAGCCCGTTGGTGTGTTGCGCACCCATGCCGATGCGCCGCGCGTGCTGCTCGCCAACAGCAACCTCGTCGGCAAGTACGCGACGTGGGAGCACTTCGACGAGCTCGAGAAGAAGGGGCTCATGATGTACGGCCAGATGACGGCCGGCTCGTGGATCTACATCGGCACGCAGGGCATCTTGCAGGGCACGTACGAGACGTTTGCGCAGGCCGCGCGCACCCACTTCAACCGCGTCGGTGGCGACGACGATGGCAGCCTCAAGGGCAAGCTCGTGCTCACCGCTGGCTGCGGCGGCATGGGTGGTGCGCAACCCCTCGCGGTCACGATGTGTGGCGGCGTTTGCTTGATCATCGACGTCGACATCACGCGCCTGCAGCGCCGCATCGATACCCGGTACCTCGACGTCATCGCGCCCTCGCTCGAAGAGGGCGTGAAGCTCGCCGAAGCTGCGCGTGCCGAGGGCCGTGCGTTGTCGGTGGGCGTCGTGGGCAACGCTGCCGAAACGCACCCGCGTCTGCGCGCGATGGGCTTTCGCCCCGACCTCGTCACCGACCAAACGTCGGCGCACGATCCGCGCTTTGGCTACGTACCCGAGCACGTCAGCGTCGTTGAAGCCGTGGGCATGCGCACCAGCGATCCGGTCGGGCTCGTGTCGCAAGCGCGCGTCAGCATGAAGCACCAGCTCGACGCCATGCTCGGTTGGCTCGACGACGGCGTGCCCGTGTTCGACTACGGCAACAACATCCGCGCCGAAGCAAAGGCCGCGGGCTGTGATCGCGCCTTCGACATCATCGGCTTTGTGCCTGCCTACATCCGCCCGCTGTTTTGCGAGGGCATGGGCCCGTTTCGCTGGGTGGCGCTCTCGGGCGATCCCGCCGACATCGCGGCGACGGACGAAGCGGTGCTGTCGTTGTTCCCCGAGAAGACCGCCCTGCGTCGCTGGCTGACCATGGCGAAAGAGAAGGTGGCGTTTCAGGGGCTGCCCGCGCGCATCTGCTGGCTTGGCTACGGCGAGCGCCACAAGGCCGGCCTCGCGTTCAACGAACTCGTGCGCACCGGCAAGGTGAAAGCCCCGATCGTGATCGGCCGCGACCACCTCGACTGCGGCAGCGTCACCAGCCCAAACCGCGAAACCGAAGGCATGAAAGACGGCACCGACGCCGTCGCCGACTGGCCGATCCTCAACGCGTTGGTGAACGCGGTGAACGGCGCCAGCTGGGTCAGCTACCACCACGGCGGTGGCGTGGGCATGGGCTGGTCGCTGCACGCGGGGCAGGTGATCGTCGCCGACGGGACCGACGCTGCGGCCGCCCGCATCGAGCGCGTGCTCACCAGCGATCCAGCGATGGGCGTGCTGCGCCACGTCGACGCCGGCTACGACGAGGCCATCGTGGCGGCGAAGGAGCGCGGGGTGTCGATCCCCGGCGTGACCCGCTGAGCGGCGCCTGGGCTTCGGGGGCGCACCACAGTTGTGCGCTCCGTGTCAAGTGGCGGTGATTTTCTACTCAAGGCGATGCGCAGGGGCGAAAAAGTGCGCTAGGACACGCGCCATGCCCCGCGTTTTGATCGTCGATGACGATCCCGACTACCGCCACATGGTCCGCCAGATTCTGCAGTCACGCGGGATCGACGCCGAGGCCACAGAGAGTGCCTTTGGGCTCTCGGCGCGCCTGTTGGGTGAGCCCCGCGTCGACCTGGTGCTGCTCGATTGCATGATGCCCGGGCTCACCGGCCC
>JBIKRQ010000519.1:0-4064 GCA_044349155.1 Myxococcota bacterium | reverse complement strand
TCGCGTTGGGCAGTGTCGACCAGCAGCGGGCAATTGCGGACCGGCGAGATTGCAACGGGCGCCACGACGGCCATCGATACGCAGGCAATTTCAACCGAGAACGGCGCTTCAGGCTCCTATCGAGCACGGTTCGCGAAGGCGACCCGTTATCATATGCAGATCCTGTCTGGCTGGGGGCTTCCAGTTGCGGGTGGTGTCGCAACCGGTATCCAAAACTACCCGTTTTTCATGGAGTATTGGTCAGACGGTGGCACCGACTGCTTCGCGTCTGGCAGCGGGTTCACCGGCGGCTGTCCTGCCGTTATCTATGGAAGTCTCGTTCTTGGTTTTTATCGAGTGTACACCAGGTGGCCGTTCTTCGATAGTTCCAACCTGACACGTGCGCCGCCGCGCCGCGACTGGGGCTTCGACCCGCACTTGAACGATCTGGCCAAGCAGCCGCCGGGGGCGCCGATCTTCGACGTGTCGGCCGTGAAGCAGTGGAGCCGGCAGTAGTCTGATCTGCTCGTGGTTGCTGAAGTGACGACGTGGGCGTTTCGGGCCTGCGTCGTCACTTCGCTTTTTGCGCTTCGGCTGCGACCTGCTACATCGCCGACATATGGCCACTCGCCGCGACGACACTCCCCTGCGTTGTTCCTTTTGCGGCAAGTCGCAGAAGGAAGTGAAGAAGCTCGTGGCCGGCCCGGCCGGCGTGTACATCTGCGAAGAGTGCATCGGGCTGTGCAACGACATCATCGCTGAGGAAGTCGAGGCCGAGGCCGAAACGCCCGCCAACGGCACGCCCACGATCCTGAAGCCGTCGGAAATCAAAGCCGTCCTCGACGACTACGTGATCGGCCAGGAACGCGCGAAGAAGACGCTCAGCGTCGCCGTGCACAACCACTACAAGCGCATCTACTCGGCGACCGACACCGACGACGTCGAGCTGCAAAAGAGCAACATCCTGCTCGTGGGGCCCACGGGCTCGGGCAAGACGCTGCTCGCGCAAACCCTCGCGCGCATCTTGAAGGTGCCCTTCACCATCGCCGACGCGACGACGCTGACCGAGGCGGGCTACGTCGGCGAAGACGTCGAGAACATCATCGTGAACCTGTTGGCCGCGGCCGACGGCGACATCGAACGGGCGCAGCGCGGCATCGTCTACATCGACGAGATCGACAAGATTGCGCGCAAGGGCGAAAACCCCAGCATCACCCGCGACGTCAGCGGCGAAGGCGTGCAGCAGGCGCTGCTCAAGATCATCGAGGGCACCAACTGCAACGTGCCGCCCAAAGGTGGTCGCAAGCACCCGCAGCAGGAGTTCCTGCAGGTCGACACGAGCAACATTCTGTTCATCTGCGGCGGCGCGTTTTCGGGCCTCGAGCAGATCATCGAGAAGCGCATCGGCAAGAAGTCGATCGGCTTTGGTGCCGACCAAACGGGCACGAAGAAGAAGATGCGCCAGGGCGAAATCCTCGCCGCGGTGCAGCCCGAAGACCTGCTGAAGTTCGGCATCATCCCCGAGCTGATCGGCCGCTTGCCCGTCATGGCCTGCCTGGAAGACCTCGACGACGAAGCGCTGATCAACATCCTCACGCAGCCGAAGAATGCGCTGACGAAGCAGTACCGCCGCATGCTCGAGCTCGACGGTGTGCACCTGCGCTTCACCGAAGACGCGCTCAAGATGGTGGCCAGCGAAGCCATCAAGCGGAACACCGGCGCGCGTGGTCTGCGCAGCATCCTTGAATCCGCGATGCTCGACGTCATGTTCGACATGCCGAGCAACCGTGGCGTGAAGGAGATCGTGCTCAACGAAGCATCGATCCTGCGCAAGGAAGCGCCCCTCGTCGTGATGGGCAACGCCGACGATCCGCCGCCTGCGCCGTTGTCGACGGGCACGCTCAGCCGCGCCTGACGACGACGCCGATGACGACGACGACGGCTAGCCCGCGCGCTTGAGCCCGGGCGTCGAAGCCAGCAGTGCCTGCGTGTACGGGTGCTGCGGCGAGGCAAACAACGTTTCGGTCTCGGCCTGCTCGACGAGCTGGCCCTGCTGCATCACCGCAATGCGCTCGCACAGGTGCCGCACGACGTGCAGGTCGTGGGCAATGAACACCAACGCCAGCTGCCGCGACGACGACAGCGATGCCAGCAGGTTGATGACCTGGGCCTGAATGCTGACGTCGAGGGCGCTGACGGGTTCGTCGAGCAGCAGCAGTCGCGGCTCGACGGCGAGGGCGCGCGCAATGCCGACGCGTTGCTTTTGGCCGCCGCTGAGTTCGTGAGGCAAGCGCTCCAACAGACGCTCGTCGAGGCCCACCTCGGCCAGCAACGCCACCACACGGGCACGCCGCGCGTCGCGCTCGGGGAAGAGGCCGTGGATGGTGAGCCCCTCGGCGACGATGTCGGCGACGGTGAGCCGGGGGTTCAACGCGCCCGCGGGGTTTTTAAACACGACCTGACACGCGCGACGAAACGGCAGCAGCCGACGGGGTGGGAGCTTCGTGACGTCGACGCCGTTGTGCTCGATGGTGCCGCTGTGTGGTTGTTCGAGGCGCAGCAGGAGTCGGCCCAGCGTGCTTTTGCCCGAGCCGCTCTCGCCGACGATGCCGACGCGCTCGCCGGCGTTGATGCTGAACGAGACGTCGTTGACCGCGGTGGTATCGCCGAAGCGACGCACGAGGTGGTGGCCGGCCAGGATCGGGGGGATCGGCGCGTCAGCCATGGCTGGACTCGGGCGGTGTGCTGTTGAGATCGACGTCGACGACGTGGTCGAGGGGCGCTGCCAGAATGGAGGCGGGCTCGACCACGGCTGGCTCGCTGGCTGGCTCGATGGCCGGCTCGATGACAGGTTCAGCGGGCGTCTCGATCGGCGCAACGGTTGGCGTGTCGATGACGACGGCGTGGCAGCGGGCCTGACGCGCTCCGAGCTGCACGAGCGGTGGGGCGGTGGCGCAGACATCGGTCGCGACGTCGCAGCGGTCGCGGAAGCGGCACCCGGTGGGCCACTGCTCGGGTGGTTGCACAGCGCCGCGGATCGCTGGCAGCGGCTGACCGCGCGGGGCCAACGACGGCAACGATGCGAGCAGGCCACGCGTGTACGGGTGGGCAGGCGCCCGCAGCACGTCGTCGACGGGGCCGCGCTCGACGATGCGGCCGGCGTACATGACGCAGACGTCGTCGGCGACTTCGGCCACGACGCCCAGGTCGTGGGTGATGAGCAGCACCCCGAGCTGGCGCTCGACGGACAAGCGCTTGAGCAGTGCAAGGACGGTGGCTTGCACGGTGACGTCGAGGGCCGTGGTGGGCTCGTCGGCGATGAGGATTTCCGGGCGCGCCGCCAACGCTGCCGCGAGCATGACGCGTTGGCGCTGGCCGCCGCTCAGTTCGTGCGGGAACGCGTTTGCGCGGCTGGCAGCCACTCCGACCTGGTCGAGCAGCGATCGCGCCTCTGCGCGCGCCTGGGTGCGCGACAGGCCCATATGGATGCGCAGGGACTCGCCGATCTGGTCATCGATGCGCACCAATGGGTTCAGCGCCGACATGGGCTCTTGAAACACCATCGCGACGCGCCGGCCGCGCAACCCGCGCAAGGCGGCGTCGTCGGCGGCGAGCACGTCGACCTCGGTGGGGCCGCCGCCAACACGCCCCACCAACCGTGCACGCCCTGCGACGATCGAAGCGGCTGCAGGCTGCAGACGAAGCAACGACAGGGCGGTGAGGGTTTTGCCCGAGCCACTCTCGCCGACGAGGGCCAGGGTACGCCCGCCGCGAACCACGAAATCGACGTCGTCGACAACGTGTATGCCGCTGCCAAAGGCGACCGAGAGGCCGTCGACGACGAGGTCGGTCACTTCTGCTCGTCGGGCTCGGCAGGCCGCGGCGGCTGCGACAGCTCGGTGGGGCTGAGCTCGGTGCGCGACAGCAACATCTCGAGCAGGCGCTTCTGCTCGGCGGGGTCGAGCTTCATGACCATCGTGGCCGTGACCTTCGCCGGCGCGGGCGGCGGCGCCACCATGGGCATTGCGATCGCGGGCGTGGCGAAGGGGTCGTCGTGGGCGTCGGGGGCACTGCCGAGTGGCGGC
>JBIKRQ010000136.1:0-15109 GCA_044349155.1 Myxococcota bacterium | reverse complement strand
TCGCGCTTCAGGTACTCGTAGAAGGCGAGGTTGCGGCGGGCGTCGTCGGCGCTCACGCCACCACCGCTTTGGTCGGCGATGTTGTCGGTGACGAGCCAGACGATGCCTTCGTCACCACCCTGCAAGACCGCGTCGACGGCACGTGCGAGGGCGGGCTGGATGTGGGTTTCGTCGGCGTTTTTGCCCGTGGCCGCAAACGGATCGGACGGAATCGTGGCGAGTGCTGCCGCGAGTGACGACGACGACATCGTCGACGACCACGGAAACGTGAGCGCTGTGGGTGCGGGCTTCACCTTGCCGTCGTCGAAGGTCCAGACCTGCTTGTTGAACAACAGCGCGCGCAGATCGATCTGCGTGCCCGCCGGTGTGGCGTTGTCGACGAGGGCCGCCAGAAAGCGCTGAAACGAGGGGTCGCTGTAGTAGTAGGGCTGGCCGTTTCGCCGGGTGCCCTGGGCCTTGCACAGGTTGGGGCACGACGTCGTCACCGGGCGGTCGTAGCCGCCGTACATCGAGCCCGAATAGTCGAGCAGCACCACGCCGCGCATCGCTCGTGCGCCAACGCGGGCATCGCCCTTGAGCGCGCCAGCGGCGGTGGGATCGGCGGGCAGCGTCGTCGTGGTGACGCGCACGTGCTCGTCGCTGTTGACCTGTTGCGACGTGGCGTTGGTGCTGGCCGCCTCTTCGGGACAACGGGCCGGCGGGGCCTTCGCGCACGACGATGCGAGCACCAGCAACACGACACAGAAGCGGGCGATCGTCGACGTCATGAGCGTCCTTCAAGCGGAGCGGTACGCGCGTGACGCGGCACCAAACGCGCCGCGTGGATTCGACCCGCGTGCGCGAAAAACACCTGGCGTCCGACGACGGCGAAGGTGCGATCGTAAAACGCCGGCCGCGGCTCGGGCACGCCGGGGTCGAGGAAGCGCTCGGGGTTGTCGTCGGGAAACGACCACGGCGGCAACGCCCGCAGCCACAGGCCCTGGCGGTCCTGGCTGAGGTACCCGACCGGCGTGAGCACCGGTGGTGCAATCGGCGCGCGCGCCAACACACTCTCCGACGCCGTGCTCTTCAACGCGCGGGTGAAGGCCGCCGTCGCGCGTTCGGTGGCGAGCACGTACAACTGCGCCGCCCGCGCCGACGTCGTCGACGACGCCGACGATGCCGGCCCCAGGGCAAAGCCACGCAACGCGCCGACATCGCGGGTTTCCAGCAGCGGCTCCCACGACCAGTCGTCGTCGGCGGCCATGATCCGGCCGAGGGGGGCACGCCACACGCGCAAGCCATCGCTGTCGTCGGCGAGCCACAATTCGTCGCCGCCAGCACCACCGTCGACGACGAGCAGGAGCGAACGCTCGCGCGGTGCGAGCGACAGCATGCGCTGCGGCAAGCTCCACTGCACCTGCGGCACAGCGGCGTCGACGTCGAGGCTGCCGATGTGGCCGTGCTTGTTGACCCACACCACGCGGTGCGAACCAGCGGCCCACACCGGGGGGCGCACCACGTCGTCGACGTCGAGCAACGCGCGGCGCTCGCCCAGTGCAGCACCGGCACCATGCAGCACCTCGATCACCGCGCCGGTCACGCCGCGCGCGTCGACCACGCCGCGCACGAGCACGACGCTGCAGGTGGCATCGCCCGCCAGCAGCGGTGGTCCGATCCACTGTTGGCCGGCGGGCGCGTCGACGGCGACAAACAGGCGCCCCGCCTGCTGCGTGCGCACGCCAAGCGCTGGCGCCATGTCGCGCACGAGCACGGTGCGATCGGTGCCGAGCACCATCGTCATGCCCCGCAGCGCCGGTGGCAGACGCACGGCGCGGACGTGGTCGTCGTCTTCGATGTCGACACCGGGCCACGAGATCGCATGCGCCAACAACGGTGCACCGCTGTCGGGGTCAAACAGGCCCACGAGCCCCGACGCCGTCACGGCGACAACGGTGCCCTTCCACGCGCACACCGAGGTCACGACCTCGTCGGGGCGCACGGCGTCGTCGTTGCCAAAGCGCGGCTGCGACCACTCGAGGGCGAGGTCCCAGGCGACATCGCGGTGCGGCACGCCAAACAGCACGCCGCGCGGATCGACGACGACCCCGCTGCGGCCGGCGTTGCCGTTGGCCGTCGACCACTCGACCAACGACGCCCCGTCGAGGGGCTCGCCCGTGACCGAGCAGAACGCGAGTTGCGGTCGGCGAGCGACGTACATCGACAACGCCCCCTGCCCCTCGCCCACGACGACGCGCACGAGTTCAAACGTACGCCCACAAAACGCGCACAACGCTGCTTCTCGAGGTGCATCGGGCACCACCGGCGATGGCGCCTGGCAGTGCGGGCAATGCAGCGGCCGCACGAACGCGTCGTTTTCGGCGTCCCACACCGTCGTCATGCGCCACCTCCCACGATCACCTGTGCTGGCTCGAGCAAGCGTCCGCCCGCACCAACGCGCCCACAGCGCTCAACACCAACGACGACGTCACGCGGCCCCAAACCACGTTCAACCACCTGATGACGCGCGGGTGCAAACGGTGTGCGCCAGGGGCGCGGCACCTCGAGCCCAGGCAGGCGACAACACAGCTGCAGGGCAACGCCGAGTTCTTGTTCGACGACGACAGCAACAGCCTCGAGCAGCTCGTGTGGGCTTGCTCCGTCTGAGGGCTGCATCGCTGCCCCAAGTGCGGCGACGACGCGATCGGCACAGGCCACCACGTCGGGTTCGATCGTGCGCGCGACGAGGTCGGTGAGCGCCCACGGGCGTTCGCCGTCGAGGGCGTCTTCAACGCGGCGACCAGCGCGGGCCACGGCGCGCGATGCGGCGGCAAACGCTGGCAGTTCGCGCTCAACGTCGAGCAACAGCTCGTGCAGTGTGGACAAAGCAAGCACGAGCGGCATCATCGTCGTCGAATGACGCAGCGACGACGTCGCCGTGCGGTCTCGTCGGGCATGAGCAGCAGCGATCACGTCAACCACGCTCATGACACCCTCCGACATACGTAGCGCTCATCGCCCACGACAACCGCCACAACACCTTCGGCTTCGGCGACAACGACGACGTCAGCAGCGGGCGTTGTCCACGTGCATTCGAGTGCCGGTTGGCCACTGCGATAGAGCACGAGTCGCGTTGCTGGTGCACCGAGATCGACAACGCCGCGCGCAGGCAAGGGCCGCCCTGCTTCGAGGCCGACGACGTCGATGAGCAGCGGTCCACGACGCACCTGCCAGGTCGCAGCCAGCGCCGTCGTCGAGCGCCGCGCGATGTGCAGCCAGCCCCCACCGCCACGCCGGCTGTCGCCGAGGATCGCCGCACCTTGCGCGACACAGCGCTTCACGTCGAAGGCCGCGAACTTGCCGGGCTCGATCACCGTCGGTGGTGGTGCGTGGGCCGAGCGACGCGCCAGCAGTTGTGCCGTGACCGCCTGCCGCAGTGCCGGAATGCGCGACGTCTGACCGGTGAACAACAGCGTGGTGACGTCGTCAGCCTGCCAGCCCGCTGCGTCGATCACCGGATCGATGAGTGCGGCTGCCCCCGAAAACGCCGCCTGACACACCGCCTCGAAGCGCGCGCGCGTCAACGACACTTCGACGCGCCCGGTGCCACCCACCGCGTTGCCGCGTCGAGGCCACTCCGCAGTGACCGCGACCCACGTCGTCGCCGCGGCCTCGGACAACGTCTTTTTCACGCGCTCGGCAGCACGCAACACTTCGGCACTCGCTTGAAACACGGCACGCGAAGACGAGCGACGATGGTCGGGTTCGACGTCGCCACGCGCCCGCCGCCATGCTTCGTAGCTGGGGTAGAACAACGCGCGGCGCATCGAGTCGATGTCGAGGGCGTGGCCTTCGGGCAGCAGTTGCACCTCGTCGAGCAGCCACGACGCGAGCAAGCGATCGATGTCGGTGCCGCCGAAGCGCGGATCGCCGCCGTTGGCCAGCAACTGCACGTCGACACCACCAGCCCCAGGACGTCGACGAAACGTCGCGAGGTTCGACACCGCGACCGCCGCAACGTCGCACGTGCCACCGCCAGCATCGAAGCACAGCAGGCGTTCGTCGTCGTGCAACGGCAGTTGTGCCTCGGGCAAGGTGGCCGCGAGGTACACCCACGCCAACACCGCGGCGAGGGCTTCGTCGATGCAGCGCTCGTGCTTGAACGTCTCGAAGTCGAGTTCGGTCAGGCCGCAGTCGCGCACCGCCGCGTGCAACGCGCGCAGCATCGCGTCGTCGACGCCAACGGGGTGCGAGAACACCGCGTGCTTGAAGCGCACGCCAAGATCGACGAGGTCGAGTTCCGACAAGAACGCCAGCGGCAGGGCACGCAAGCCGTCTTCTGCACGGCGCTTCATCTCGACGAAGAAGTGATTCAGCAGTGTTTGCGTCTTGTGCTTGCTGACGCGGGCCTGCTGGCTGTCGTCGTCGACGATGAAGTTCCAGTCGGTGTCGGGCGCGCGCGCCACCACGCTTTTGAGTTGACGCACCAGGTTCGTGAAGTTCTGTGGTGCGGCATTTTCAGCAGCAGCCCCGAACAGGAAGCCGTCGGCACCAGCACCGCCACGCCCCGGTCCGTTGAAGAACATCAACGACGCCAACGACTCGCGCCCACTGCTGATGTCGAGGGGCAGCGCGTGCAGCGTGCCGGTTGGCCCGTGAAACATCGCCACCGAACTGTTCGACGTGCCGAAGTCGACCCCGAGGGTGGCCTCTTCGAGGATGCGCGTGCGCCCCAGCTCAACGGTGACGGGCACTTCGATCGTGCGCGCCGCGACGTTGGCCTGCCAGCCATCGTGCTCGAGGATCAGCGTGCGCTCGCCCCACGGCGTGTCGAGGTGGGCATCGTCGCGCGCTTCGGGCACCGCGAGCAGCGGCACCTCGCAGCGTTCACCAGCGCCGATCACAACAGGCCCCGCAAGCAGCAAGCGCAACCAGTCGCCGTCGTCGACGACAGAGGTCTTCAGTTGCGCCTGCAGCTGCACCGGCCGCTGCCCTGGGTTGTGCACGATCACGGCGGCTCGCCGTTGACGGCCACGCGTGTGGATCACCGGATTGTCGACGACGACCACGGTTGGCCCGCGCCCAAGTGTGAGCACCAATGCAGCCGTGCGTTGTGCTCCATCGTCGGTGGTCATGCGCAAGAGCACCTCGGCGCCCACCGCTCCGTCGACGACAGCGGCGGCGGCGTTGTCTGCGGCCGCGAGACGCAACGCCACACGAATCACCGCACCGGGCGCAATCACCGCGCCCGCAGCGAGTGACACCGGCAGCGCACGCAGGGGGCCGGTGACGTCGACAGCAACGTCGGTCACGGTGAGTACGTGGCCGCCCGCGTTGCTGATGCTCACGACGTGTTCAAACGCCTCGAGCTGTTCAATGCCCACAAACGGCGACACCGCGCGGCGCGGCGACACGACGAGGCGGCCGGCGGTGGCGAGTTCGACCGCCAACACACGGCGGATCGTTTGACGTCGCTGCGGGTCGTAGCGAACAAGGCTCGTCACCAGCGGCACGACCACGCGTGACGGGGTGTTGTCGCCGACGCGCGGCAGCTTCGTCGGATCGATGTCGAAGCGCACCGGCACACGCACGCCCGCGGGCAATTCGACGGGCTGATCGAACAGCGGCCCCCCGATCAACCACGGGACATGTGCCCCGACGTCGTCGGCCAACACACCAGAATTGCTGGCTTTTTCGCTGCGCGCGCCAGGACCGAAGCGACGCGCATCAATGCGCCGCAGCACAAACGCAGCATCGACAACGCCCGTGTTTTCGATCTCAACAACCACGCTCGTGGTGCCGTGGTCGATGGGCTCACGACGCTGGTGCACGACAAGGCGCGCCAGGGCCGCACCGCACGAACCGCAGGCCTCGTCGCTTTGACGGCATCGGGCGCTGCAGGCAGGGCAATTGACATGGCTCATTGCGACTCCTGCACGTCGTCATCACAGGCGACCACCACGATGCTGCCCCAACGCACGGTCGGCGGAATCCGCACCGCTCCGGCGACGGCAACAAGGTCGGGGCGCACCACACCGTCGACGAGCACCCGCACATCACGCGCCTGCGACGGCACAGCGATCGCTGCGTGTTCGTGCACGGCCGTCGATGTGCCGCGCGCCGGCTCGGGAACAGGCGGCGCAGGCTCGGGCTCAACGTCGACCAGCACGGCTCCGCTGGCGCGAACACCACCGACGGCCTTGGGCACAGGAGCCGCAGGCCGCGCGACAGCCGGGGGGGCGTCCTCGTCGTCGCGTGCGCCCGTGAGCCACGATGCCGTCGGTTCGCCTGGCACGTGGCCCGCGGCCGTCAACGCTTCGAGCAGCCCGATTGTCGACGACGTCGGCGCTCCCACGACCCACACGCGCCCCGGCGCGAGCTGCAGCTCGGGCACGCGGTCCGCCCAAAACGTGGCGCGCGATGCAGGCGCTCGGAACTCGATCGTCGTCGACGCCCACGCCTGCCACTGCTGCTCCTGCCGCTGGCGCAACGTGGTGGCGAGCGCGACGGCGCGCGGTGACGCATCAGGCAATGCACGCACCGCCGCCAACTTCGACGTCGACACCGACAACGCTGGCAGCAGCGCACTCAACGCCGCACGCTGCGGTCCATCGCTTGATGCTCGCCGCAACGCGCGCTCGACGCGCTGCATGAACAGTTCGCGCGCGACGTCGTCAAAGCCCTTCTCCCAGACCTCGGCAGCGTCGGCACCGCCCAGCTGCAACAGGGCAGCGACCACATCGGCGGCAAGGCCAGCGGCCAACATCGCGGCATGGCTGGCGTCGGTGAGCGTGCGCCAGCCCACCGAGCTCACCACCTCGCTGTCGTCGACGAGCAGCAGCGGCTGTGGAGGCACCAGCGAGAGCAGGCCAACGTCGAGACCGGCTGCCGCAGCCGCAACACGCAACGCTTCAGCGCGCTCCGCCATGCGCGGCAACAGCTGCACTCGACGACAACCACGCGCGACCAGGGCAGCGCACCACGCCGCCCACACGGCCTGCAGTGTCTGCGTCTCGGATGGTGGGTGCTGAGCCGCCGTCGTCACGTCGATACGACGCGCAAGGGCCAACCCGCGAGGTGCCGCACCTGGCAGCACCGGTCGCGACAACCAGCGCGCGACATCGAGGCCGTCGTCGTCGAGCGCGAGTGTTGTCGGGTGGAGCCGGCGTGGCCCCTCGACCAGGCGGGTACGCGTGCCGCCGAAGCGAGAGGGCACGTCCTCGGCGAGGAGCACGCGTTCGGGCAAGACGGCGGCGTCAGACATCGGCGAGACTGTACGCCACCGTCGAGTGCTGCGTCAGGCGAGCACGTCGTTGATCAAGAGTTCCTGACCGCGACCGGGCCCAACGCCCACAATGCTCAAGCGCACGCCGAGCCGCTGCACGATGAAGTCGAGGTAGTCGCGTGCTGCCTGCGGCAGGTCGTTCAAGCTGTCGAGGCGCTCGGGCACGGCCGGAAAGCCTGGCAGGGTTTCGTACACCGGCGTCACGCGCTGCAAGACCTGAAAATCATGAGGGAAATTCTTCAGCGGCTTGCCGTCGACTTCGTAGCTCGTGCACACCTTGAGGTCGCCAAAACCCGCCAGGATGTCGAGCTTGGTGATGGCCAGATCGGTGATGCCGTTGATGCGCACCGCGTACTGCAGCGCCACCAGATCGAGCCAGCCCGTGCGACGTGGACGGCCCGTGGTCGCGCCGAATTCGCCGCCACGCTGCCGCAGCGCTTCGCCCTGGGCGTTGTCCATCTCCGTCGGAAACGGGCCTTCGCCCACACGCGTCGAGTACGCCTTGAGCGTGCCCAGCACGCGGCCGAGCAGGTGCGGACCAACACCAGCGCCCACCGACGCGTGCGCCGCGAGGCAGTTCGACGACGTCACGTAGGGGTAGGTGCCGTGATCAAGGTCGAGCAGCGTGCCTTGAGCACCTTCGAAGAGCACACGCTTGCCGGCGGCCGCAGCCTCGGCGATGCGCGCGCCGCAGTCGTCGACGAACGGCTTGAGCTTTTGGCCCTGCTCGCGCAGCCGGCTGATCATCTGCTCGAGTTCCTCGCCGCGGTAAGGCTCAGCCCCCAGCGAATCGAGCACGCTGTTGGCGAACATCACGCCGGTGCGCACGGCTTCGGCGACGCGATCGGGCTCGATCAGGTCATGCACGCGCAGGCCGCGACGGGCCGCTTTGTCCTCGTACGCGGGGCCAATGCCACGGCCCGTGGTGCCGATCTTGCCAGCACCGCGAGCGGCTTCACGCGCTTTGTCGACACGCTTGTGAAACGGCATGATCACGTGGGCCTGGTCCGACAGCACCAGCCGCGCTGCCGCCGACGGACCCATCTCCATCAGGCCGCGCGCTGCGAGGGTTTCGAGTTCCTGCAGCAGCACTTCGGGGTCGACGACACAGCCAGCACCAATCACGCAGAGCTTGTTTTTGTGCAGCACGCCCGACGGCACGAGGTGCAGCACCGTGGTGACACCGTCGACGATGACCGTGTGGCCGGCGTTGTTGCCGCCGTGGAAGCGCACCACGACATCGGCCTGTTCCGAAAGTCGGTCGACCACGCGACCCTTGCCTTCGTCGCCCCACTGCGCCCCGATGCAGACCACGTTGCCCATGTTCGCCTCCGTTGAAGGTGCCGTCGGCGGGTCTGTGGTGGCTCACGCCATCGCGGGCAAGTGGGTCTGTGCGCAACGCCGGCGCGGCGAACAGGTGCCGTCGGCGTGACGAACTCCCGCACCTCGCCCCCCTTGCACGACGACGCGGTGGTCGCCACACAAACGCCATGACGACGAGTGCGACCGCCCGGAAAATGGAACTCACAAAGACCTGGCACTTTGAGTCGGCGCGGTATCTCACCGGCCTGTCGCCCGACCACCGCTGTAGCCGCACCCACGGGTCGAGCTTCACCGTCGAGGTCACCGTCGTCGCCCCCCTCGATCCCGTCACCGGTTGGTGCGTCGACTTCGACGACATGGAGCAGGAGTGGCGCCGCATCCACGACGTGCTCGACCACCGCTTGCTCAACGAGGTCGAGGGGTTGTCGAACCCCACCACCGAGCTTATCGCCGTGTGGATCCTCGAGCGGCTGCGCTTCGAGGGTGCTGTCGTCACGAAGGTCGCCGTCGCTGAGCTGCCAACGGCGAAGGTCACCGTTTACGCCTGATGGGTCAACGCGCCATGCCTTCTGCGCCCACCACGTCGTCGACTGCTTCGTCGCCTGTCGACGAGGAACTCCGAGCGCTGCTTGCCCGTGTGCGTCAGGTTGAATTGCGTGCGCGCAAACAGGTCAGCGCGTCGACGTCGGGTGCCTGGCACTCCCGCTACAAAGGCCGCGGGATGTCGTTTTCCGAAAGCCGCGCCTTCGCCGATGGCGACGACCCCCGCCACGTCGACTGGTTGGCCACGGCCCGCACCGGCGACCTCTTCGTCAAGCAGTTCGTCGAGGAGCGCGAGCTCACCGTCCTGCTCGTCGTCGACCTTTCAGCATCAATGACCACCGGCTCGCGCGCATCGCTGCGTCGCCAACTCGCCGCCGAGTGCGCCGCCGTGCTCGCCATGTCGGCGGGTCGCAACCAGGACAAGGTCGGCCTCGTCGGCTTCACCACAAAAACCGAGCGCCTTGTGCGTCCTGCCAAGGGCCGCGCCCACGTGCTGCGCATCATTCGCGACGTGCTGGCCCTCAAGCCCGCCGAGCGGCGCACCGAACTCGTGCCCGCCCTCGACGTCGCCTCGCACCTCGCCCACAACCGCTCGATCGTCGTCGTGATCAGCGACCTCGTTGGCGTGCCCGTACCCGTCGAGCGTCTGCGGTCATTGGGTGCGCGCCACGACGTCGTCGTCGTCCAGCTCGCCGATCCCCTCGACAGCGTTCTGCCCGACGTGGGCCTGTTGTCGGTCACCGATCCCGAAAGCGGACGCGATCGCGTCGTCGACACGAGCGATGCACGGGTGCGTGCCGCCTGGGCGTCGTCAGCACTCGCGGCACAAGCAGCGCGTGTGCAACAGCTCCGCAAAGCCGGTGTCGAGCACCTCGTCGTCGACGTCGGCGCTGAAGATGCCACCCAACCCCTGCTTCGCTTTCTGCGCCAACGCGCACGGAGGGCTGCATGATCGCTGCGTTCCTCTTTGCTCTCGTCGCCCAGCTCGACGCCGGTCCGCGCCCGATCGAGCCACGCGTCGACGACACCGATGCCGGCTCGCTCGTTGATGCAGGCGCAGCAGCCGCTGACGGCGTCGACGCGGGCCCCGCGGGTTGGACCATCAACGCGCACGTCGAGCCCGCGCGCATCCCGTTCGGCGGCGAAGTACAGCTCATCGTCGAGGTCACGCGCCCCGCACGCATGAAGGTCGCCCTCCCCGACGACGTTGGCGCCTCCGAGGCCCTGCCCCGCACGAACACCAAGCCCGTGCGCGCCGCCAAGGAACTCGGCAACGACGAGGTCAAAGAGACGATCACCTTCGGCTTTTTGGCCCTCGACACCAAAGACCTCAGCACGCCGGCGTTCACGCTCACCATCAGCGACGGCACGGTGCTCGAAGTGCCCGCCTTGCCGGTCGGCGTCGACGTCACGCCCCTGCCCGACCCCACCGACGGCGGCAGCCCCGAGGGTGCCCTGGTTATCGAGCCTGCCGCGGGCACCATCCTCTACCGCGTCGACGATCCCCGCCCGTGGGCCCTGCTCGTGTTGCTGATCATCGTCGCCACGGCGGTCATCGCCCTACGTGCAGCGATCAAGGCGCGCACGCTGCAGGCCCCCGTCGTCGTCGGGCCGCCACCGCCGCCGCCACGCCCGGCCCACGACGTGGCCCTCGAGCGCCTCGACGCGCTCATGCCGTTGTTGGCCCGTGGCGACGTCGACGTCTTCGTGCAGCAGCTCATGGACGATGTGCTGCGCGACTACCTCGCCGCGCGTTTCGCCCTCGCCACCGGCACGCGCACGACGAAGGAAATCGTCACGGACCTGCTGTCGGTCGCCGTCGTTGGCCTCGACATCGGCCTCGTCGAACGCATTGGCGCTGACGCCGACCTCGTCAAATTCGCCCGCGCCCACCTCGCCGCCGATCAAGCAAACGGCATGGCCGCCCGCGTCCGCGCGCTGATCGTCGCCACCGCAGCACCGTCGACGTCCGCATCTGGGGGTGCGGCGTGAACATCGTCACCGAAGGCCTCGGCGGCGTCATCGCGCCACTCAAAACACTGTTCACCCATGGGCTGTTGTCGATCGAGCTGCAGCGGCCATGGGCGCTCGCCATCGTCCCCGTCGTCGTCGTCGCCACCATCGTGGCGCTCATCCGCGATCGACAGCGCCCCACGTTGCGCTTCGCCCGCGGCGACGATCTGGCCCAGCTCCCGCGCGGTGCAGGCCCGTTGTTTCGCGCGGCCTCGGTGTGGTTCACGTCGACGGCGGCGCTGTTGTTGTGCGTCGCCCTTGCCGGCCCGTTTGTCCGCGGCGAGCCCGATCCCGCGAGTACGGACGGCATCGACATCGTCATCGCCCTCGACGTGTCGGGCTCGATGCGTGCGGCCGACTTCCGCCCCAACGACCGCCTCTTCGTCGCCAAGCAGGTGATCACCGACAACGTGCTTTCGCGTCAGCGCGATCGCGTCGGCCTCGTCGTGTTCGCGGGCGAAGCGTTTACGCAAACGCCGCTCACCCACGATCGCGCCCTCGTCACGAGCGTGTTGGCGGGCGTGCAAACCGGCATCATCAAAGACGGCACGGCCATCGGCGACGGCCTGGCATTGGCGCTCTCGCGGCTCGAGCCGAGCAAGGCGAAAACCAAGACCGTCATCCTCGTCACCGACGGCGACAACAACAGCGGCACGTTCGCCCCCGAGACCGCGATGCAGCTCGCCAAAGAGACCGGCGTGAAGGTGTACCCAATCCTCGTCGGCAAGGGCGGCCGCGTGCCCTTCCCCGACGGCACCGACGTCTTTGGCCGTACCCGCTACGTCAACGTCGAGATGCCGGTGAACCCAACGCTGCTCAAGACCATCGCGAAGGAAACCAACGGCGCCTTCTTCCAGGCCACCGACAAGAAGTCCCTCGAGACCTCGCTGCAGTCGATCCTCGAGAGCCTCGACAAGAGCGTGCTCGATGGCAGCCCGCCGGTACGTCGGCCCCTGCCCCTGGTGTTCGCCCTTGTGGGTCCAGCACTCCTGCTGTTTGTGCTCGCCCTCGTGGCCCGCCACACGCGCGGCTCAGTGGTGCCCTGACCCACTACATAACCAAATACAGAAGCAGAATTTCAGAACAAAAACGGCCACCTGTAGGTGGCCGTTTCGTTTGCACGGAGAAAGGCCCGAACCGTCCAGGTGGTCTGGGCACTCTCGAGCCACCCCCACCCCCGCCCTTTTTGGGTGGGCCCGCTTTCAGGGGTTTCCTGAACGCCTGTCAAGTGGGGTTGGCCAGAAACGGGGCCTACGGGAACAGCATCGCTCGACGCCAGCCCGACGGCACACGCTCGTAGCGATCACGCCGGTGCCGACGAAACGGCCCCTCCTGCCAGAACTCCAACACCCGCGGCACCACCCGAAACCCGCCCCAAAACGGCGGCCGCGGAATCGGCGCATCGCCCGGATACTTCGCCGACAACGCCGCAAGCCGCGCCTGCAACGTCGCCTCGTCGTCGAGCGGGCGCGACTGATCGCTCGCCCACGCCGACAACCGCGAATCCCGTGGCCGCGAGGCGAAGTAGGCATCGGCATCGGCGTCGTCGACAGCCACCGCTTCGCCCTCAACGCGCACCTGGCGATGCTGCGGCTCCCAGTGCAGGCACAGCGCCGCCTGCGGTCGAGCGATGAGGTCGCGGCCCTTCTCGCTCTCGAGGTTCGTGAAGAACACAAACCCGCGTGCATCGAACGCGCGCAGCAGAACGATGCGTGCCGAGGGCCGGCCGTCTTCGTCGACGGTCGCCAGCGTCATCGCCGCCGGCTCGCCGAGGCGCTCGTCAGCGCGCGCGGCCTCCCACCACTTCGAAAAGCGACCAAGCGGATCGTCGAGCAGCGAGATGTCGATCTCGGGCAACGCCGCAGGGTCTGGGCGAGGCGGATTCTGCACATGGTTCGGCGAAGTCATGGCCGTCGTCTACGGCGCGCCGACGACGGTGTCGACTGTGTCGACAACCCGCACCACCATCGACGTCAGCGCATCCACCGCCACGGCCTCGTCCTCGGTCCCCACCCGCCCGCGTTCAACAGGATGCAGCAGGAGCGGCACGCCGCCCACGCACGCCGTCCCGCGCCGCCGAAGCGCATCGCACGCACTGGCGGGCATCCTGGTGCGTATGGCGGGCACCAGCACCGACCGTGGAGCATCCACCGCCAGCCGCGCGCGCATCGCAATTGCCACCGCGTGCTCCAGCCCCGAGGCCGTCGGAGCGCGCTGCTGCAGCACCCGCAGCGTCGTCGACGAATCGTCAACCGCAGCGACAACCCCGTCCACCACATCGGCCGGCTGATGCCCCGGCAGCACCGAGCACCACGCCGTCACCGCCGTCGTCGACAGGTCGCCCACGCGACAGCGCTCCTGTACGAGGTCAGCAGTCTCGACGTCGTGAGCAAGGCTCGTGGCATCCAGGTCCAGCGGCAACCACCACGCACGCGGCAGTGCTGCCAACCGGTCAGCCACGACGAGCGGCACCGACGGCTGCGACCGCCACACCGCCACCCGCCCCGCCGCCGCCACAAGTGCCGTGGTGTCGGCGTCGATCCGGGTCAGCTGCACTTCAACAGCCCCCGTGTCGACGACCTCGAGATTGAACACATCAGCGTCTGCGCCTTGCAGCATCACGCCCCCCGACGACCACGACCGCTGCGCCCGCAAGTCGGCCCGCTGCAGTGTCTCGTCGTCGTCAGCCACCACAAGGGCGACGTTCGGCAGCGTCTCAGCTGCCACCACAAACGCCGCCAACGCCGCCAGGTCCTGCACACCGCAGCCCACCACCCGGGCCGGCTCGTCGACGACAACGCCCGCACTCGCCGAGCGGCACACCGGCACATCCGACAAGCGCAGCACGAGCAACAAGCGCGGTTCGTCAGCGCCGAGGCGCACAAACCCGAGCCCCTCGCGCGCCTGAGTCCCCCACCGCTCGACGAGGACACGGCGCACTTCAGCCGCCCCTCCGGCATTGTGGGCCTGCACGAGTTCGACGGTGGTCGACACCGCCAACGTCGTCGTGGGCGACACGGAATGCCGCAGCACCACGGCGTTGGTGGTGGCCATACACGCCGTCAAGGACAGACACACCGCGAGCGCGAACAGCTTCACCGGCACTCCTGCATCCACAACGAAAAACGGGCGGGGTCGCCGCGCTTGCGGTCGAACCCACCCGTCGACGACGACACAGTGCCGTCGTGTCAGCTCACGGAGCCTTCGGACCCGAGGGTGCAGCACCTTCGGCCGGCGCCGCCGGAGCAGGAACCGCAGGCGCAACCGGAGCAGCGCCATCGACCTTCGCGGGCTCGCCATCGGCAGCACCTTCAACAGCACCGTCTAGGGGACGGTCACCAGCGGCACCGGCGACAGGGCGCTTGGCGTCGAGGCTGATGCCGGCTTCGAGCACTTCAATCTTCGCGGTCGACTTCAGCGTGTCGAGGAGCTCGCGCGTCGCCTTCGACTTCTGGCGCGCCTTGAGCGACGTGAGGATCGACTCCTTCACCTCGTCGAACGTGCGCTGCTTCTCGGCGGTCTTCTCGTAGACCTTGATGACGTGGTAGCCGAACTGGGTCTCGACCGGGCCGATGACGTCGCCAGCCTTCGCCGCGAACGCCGCATCTTCAAACGCCTTGACCATGCGGCCGCGCGAGAAGGTGCCAAGGTCGCCCGCGCGATCCTTGGTGGGGCCTTCGGAGTACTTCTTCGCGAGCTCACCGAAGTCGACGCCCGACTTCTTCGCTTCGCCGAGAACCTTCTTCGCTTCCGCGAGCTTGGCCTTCTTGTCCTTCTCCGTGGTCTCCTTCTCGACCTTGAAGAGGATGTGCGAAGCCTTGATCTGCTCCTTCTGCTTGTACTTCTCGACGTTCTCTTCGTAGTACTTCTTCGCGTCCTCGTCGGTGGGCTCGGTGCTGGCGAGCAGCTTCGCGAACAGCTTGTCGCGCAGCAGGTTCTTCTCGAGGTCAGCCTTCACGTCGGCTT
>JBIKRQ010000518.1:0-4116 GCA_044349155.1 Myxococcota bacterium | reverse complement strand
AGCGGCGACGAAGGAGCGCACCCTTGGCGCCGCCGAGCACGTCGCCACGCTGGAGTGTCGATGTGGCGCCGGTCTGTTCACGCCGCCGTTGAAACCACTTGAAAAGACGAAGGGAGTCCCGCGCGCTTTTGCTTGACATTTCGGGTGGTTGCTCCGCTTGTCCTCGGAGACGTCGACCCGCCCTACCACTGGGTTTTGTATGGGCATCGCTCAGCGGGTCGCGCTCCTGCGGGCGCTGCGAATCCGGGTGCGCGCTCTGTGGGCACTGTCGCTGGCGCGAAGATCGGCGTGCGTTTTTCGTGGCGCTGTCGCACAGGTCCGCGATGACGACGACGACGACGACCTTTTCGCCGGGCTGTCATGGCCGCGACATCGTTGTCACACTGGTAGACCGCCAGATCCGGGGTACCCATTCCCGATGCGTTGCACTCGCCTCTCCACCATCGTCCTGCTCTGCCTGACCGCGTGTCGGCCAACGCCGTCGAACTACAGCTGCGGCGGCGGCGATCCCCTCGCCGACATCGTCGTCGCCGAGGCCAGCATCGATGAGCTGTCGCTGTGGAGTGCCAGCTTCGTTGTCGGCGGCACCGATGGCGACGGCGTTTTGCGCATCGTCAGCGACGACGGCGAAGCGTTCCTCTTCAACACCATGGTGCAGGGATCCATCGTCGGGCTCACCGCGGGGGCGAACACCCAGATTGCCGGCGTCACCGTGCCCATCGACGTCGAAGGCCTCAGCCTCACGGCCCGCGACCTCGTCACCTCCTACTCGGGCGTGCGTGCCGGCGCTGACATCATCGGCGGCGCACAGGTGCGGCTGTTGGAGAGCGAAGTCGGCGCCAAGCTCGTCATGGGGACGTTCACCATGGGCTTCGGCACCACGCCCATCGCCCACGAACAGCTGACGCTCTACCTCTTTGACGATCCCATCGGCACTGGCGAGGTCGACAACGACTACTACTACGACGACGACTACGAGGACGACTACACCTCCGACGACTCCGACGACTGCAGCGGCGATGGCGTCTGTGATGCTGCCTGTGACATCGACGACGACTGCTACTGCACCGCCGACGGCTTCTGCGACACGCTGTGCACGTCCGACGAAGACTGCGCCTGCGTCGACGACGACAACACCTGCACCGACGGCTGCGGCGGCTCCGACAACGACTGCCTCCCCAACGGATGGACCTGCGCCGACGAGCGCTACGGCGACGGCGTCTGCGACGAAGACTGTGGCTTCGTCGACGAAGACTGCTGAGCCACGCAGATGGGTGACGACGCCGAAGCCTTCAACGACTCCACCAACAACCTGATCGTGTGAGCTTCAGACGGGTTGCAGGTTGGTGATGACGTCCGCTTCGGCGGGCGCTTTCTTTTCTATCCGTCAGCGCGGACGTCGTCGGCGGCGACGTCCGCGGCGTGGCTGCTCAACCGGCAGCGGGTGTCGTCGTCGTCGGCATCGCCAGCTCGGCCTGCACGAAGCCGCGATGGATCTGCATGGTCAGGCCGCGCCTGTGCCTGCTCGACGAGAAACGGCCGCAGCGCATGCGCAGCCCGGCAGCTCGAGCCGCCCCACGTGCGGTGCGATGTGGCGCACCTGAGGATCTGTCCCAACTGGTGGACTTGAAGAGCATCGCAGTGGCACGACGACGGCGCGACGGTCATGCTGCCGCCAACAACGGGGGACGAGATGCTCTGGATCGTGATCGCGGCTGCGCTGTCGAGCGCCGGTGACAACGGTGTCGATGTCGATCAGGGAAAGCTCATCGCCTCGATCGACGCCAACAACGAAGGTGCTGTCGAGTCCGTCATGAAGCGCACGTCGTACGCCGCGGACCTGCGTTCACCCGAGCGCGCCGCCGTGATCGTCAGGGCCCTGATGCGCGAGACGTCTGGCGCCGTCCGCTGTCGCGGTGCTGCGGCAACGGCCATCGCTGCTGCAGGCTTCACCGTCACCGATGAGCAATTCACGATGGCGGCGACGACGTGTCCCGCGCTGCTGTCGGCGCTGTGGCCGGCGGCGAGTGCGCCGGCGTTGCTGATGGCGGCGCAGGCGTTGTTGGCGCACATCGGCGACGATGATGGTCGTACCCACGTCGAGAAGGCCGAGGATTTCGAGCTGCTGCGCGGCGCTGCCTTGTCGCGGTGTGAAGCAACGCCGGCAGCCTGTCCGCTCGTCGACGAGATCTCGGCAGTGGCGAAGCAGGCAGCGCTTGCTGGTGAAGAGGCGCTGCGTCAGCGGGTTCAGAAGCTGCCCGGCGCCACCGTCGTCGACAAAGTCTATGGCGCGTTGGCGAGCGACACGATCGACGCCGACGTCCTGCGGCCGTTCGTGATGAAGATGAGCGACAAGGACCTCACACAGCTCGCGAAGCGAGCAAAGACCGCGCTGCTCACGTGGTGCGGCTCGGCCGACTTCGGTCCCGACGCGCCACAGGTGGCACGTCGCTGGGTGACAGCGTTGCAGCCCTTCGATCAGCGCTGTAGCGACGAGGGATCCACGCTCGGTGCGTCGTGCACCGGACGCCTCGAACTGAGCAACGTCGGTCCTACCTGCGCCGACGAGCAGCGCGCCTTCCTCGCGAAACGCTTGAAGAAGATGAAGGCCAGCGACGCTGTCGAGGTGTGGGACACGACGCTGCTGCGCGACCAAGGCGATCGCGGTCCGCAGGTGACGCTGGCCCTGCACTACAAGAACAAGACCCCACAGCGTGTCATCGGCGTCCTCGTCACGGTGACCATCAAGAACGCTTTCGGCCGCGTCGCGTTCACGAACACCTTCGAGGATGAGGTCGTCGTCGCCGCCGACAGCGCTCCCCGCAATGAGCGCGTCTGGGTCTTTCGCGACAATCCGTACATCCCCAACGAGCCGTACGACAAGCTCTGGCAGATGGCCGAAGACGGCACCGCCACGATCACCGTGTCGGTGAAGAAGGTCGTGTTCGACGATGGGCTCGTGCTCTCGAAGTAGACGGGCTGCGCCAGGCGCGGGCGCGGGCGCCCGAATTCAAGCTACGAGTGGTCCCGAAATTGATCGGCGGGGAAGTTCCCCGCCCGCCCTCAGGAGACTCGCCTCAGCGACAACGTCAGTGGAGCGCGTAGATGACCTTCAACCCGTTCTTTGGATTCTATGTGAGCGGCGGCGCGGTCTCCCTCGCGCGCGTCGCAAAGGCGCTCGTTCGCCGGCTTCACACCGAGAACGATGGCGAGGACGTCGACGAGGAGAGAGGCGCCGGGCCCGCGTTTGAGGGCATCCGCGTCCCTGGCCTGCCTGGTGTGCTCGTGCAGCTCTCCAACGCGAACGACGTCTACGACGACCTCCTTGGCGAGTTTGGCGCCTTGCAGACGTGCGCCAGGGCGCTTCGGCGTGAGGTGGTGGGCGTATGGGGCTTCACCGGCACCACGGAGCTTGTCGGGAGTGCGCGCATTGCCCGCGCGGACGCCTTCTGCACTGACGACCCGGAGGACGACCCGATGGGTTGCTTCCTCGACGCTATCAGCGTCGGCGGCTCGCTCACCCCCGATGTGCGAGAAGCCGTCACGCGGTTGTTCTACGAGGGTGAGACGGTGGGCGAGGTTGTCGACCGCTACCCGCGCGTCACCGACGAACGAGGCGCGTGGGTATCGGCGATAGGGCTGTTCATTCCAACCGCCGTTGATGTGGCACGCGCCATCGCCACCGTCACAGAGGGCTCATGGAACCGATGGGAGGTGACGCGTGTCGACGTCCCCGAGGGCATCTTTGTTCGTCCCTACGATGCCGACGTTGAGAAGGTGCGCGTCTTCGAGCTCGGCGCACGCTTGCGGCAGGCATTCGAAACCGACGTGGTGATCGCCTCTGTCCGAGGCGCTTCTGCCAAGCGCACCTCGGTGGAGCGCATCGACGCCAGTGGCACGAGAACTGCGCTTGGCAGCAGCCACGCCGAGTTTCATCGGGCGGTGGGGCTCACAGCCGACGACGATCGCTTCGTCGACGATCAGCTCCAGCTGGTGACACCGGAGCGCCACGAAACGCACCATGTCGGCCGGGGCATGGAGCGCGATCGACCGGCTCAGGTGCACCTGCGGCTGCGTGGTCCGGGCTTTGATGGGCTGCACTCATCGTCGTTTGAG
>JBIKRQ010000517.1:0-4126 GCA_044349155.1 Myxococcota bacterium | reverse complement strand
CCCGGCGCAAGCTGCGTGGCGGACGGGTCGTCGACCTCGCTGCGGGCCACGGCCTGCTCGCGTTTGTGATGCTGCTGATCGACGACACCTCGCCCGAAGCCATCTGCGTCGACGTGCGCAAACCCGCCTCGCACGACACGCTGGCTGCAGCGCTGACCGCTGCGTGGCCACGGTTGGCCGGGCGCGTGCGGTATCTGGAAACACGGCTCGAGAACGTTGAAATCCTGCCGAGTGACGTCGTCGTTTCTGCGCACGCGTGCGGCGGCCTCACCGACCTGATTCTCGACAAAGCCATCGCGGCGAACGCCGGCGTGTGCGTGTTGCCGTGCTGCCACGACGTCGACACGCACCACCCGCTGGTGTCGTGGCTCGATCCCGCGTTGTGCGTCGACGTCGATCGCGGCCATCGCCTGCGCGCCGCGGGCTACGAGGTCCGCGCCCAGCTCATCCCCGAAGCGATCACGCCAAAGAACCGGCTGCTCATCGGCGTGCCGAAGCAGTAGGAGCCTGCGCATGTCGAACCGCACCACGCCTGTGATCATCAACGACGCCACGCTTCGCGACGGCATGCACGCGCTGTCGCACCAGTACACCGTCGAGCAGATGGTGCAGGTAGCAAAGCGTCTCGACGAGGCGCACATCGACATCATCGAGGTCAGCCACGGCGACGGCCTCAACGGCAACAGCTTCACCTACGGCTTCTCGAAGCACACCGAAGAGGAGTACCTCCGCGCCGTCAAAGCCGTGCTCAAGCACAGCAAGCTCGCCGCGCTCCTGTTGCCGGGCATTGGCACGATCGACGACCTCAAGCTCGCCAAAGATTGTGGTGTCGACACCATTCGCGTGGCCACCCACTGCACCGAAGCCGACATCGCCAACGAGCACATCGAAACCGCGCGCCACATGGGCTTCGACGTCGCCACGTTCTTGATGATGGCCCACAAGACCACCACCGAGAACCTCGTCAAGCAGGCGAAGATCATGGAAGCGGCGGGGGCCAACTGCGTCTACGTCGTCGACAGCGCTGGTGCGCTGCTCATGTCTGACACGCGCGAGAAGGTCGATGCCTTCAAGCAAGCGCTCTCGTGTCAGGTGGGCTTTCACAACCACGACAACCTTGGGCTCGGCGTCGCGAACACCATCGTCGCGATTGAGGCGGGTGCCGATCGCGTCGACGGCAGTGTCGCGGGCATGGGGGCAGGGGCAGGCAACTGTCGCCTCGAGGTGCTGGTCGCCGTGCTCAACCGCATGGGTATTCCCACGAATGCGAAGCTGTACCCGCTGATCGATTGCGCCGACCAACTCGTGCGTCCGCTGCAAAAAGACCGCCCCGTGCAGATCGACGGCAACGCGCTGATGATGGGCTACGCCGGCGTCTACAGCAGCTTCCTGTTGCACACCGAACGCGCCGCGGCCCGCTTCGGCGTCGACGCCAGAGACATCCTCGTCGAGGTCGGCCGTCGTGGTCTTGTCGGCGGGCAGGAAGACCTGATTGCCGACGTCGCGCTCGATCTCGTGGCGAAGCGCACGGCGGGACAGCCCGGCTGAAAACGCAGGATCGTGTGTCGAGGCTGCTAGCGTCGCCGGCATGCTCGACGACCTTGGCCTGCTCGCCGTCCCGCCCCGCGAACTCCCGCCCTACGCGGCCGCGTTTGTGCTCGGCATCGGCTTCATGTTCGGGTCGTTGTGGGGCAGCTTCCTCAACGTCGTCATCGCCCGCGTGCCGATGAAGCAGAGCGTGGTGCATCCGCGCTCGCGCTGCCCCCACTGCGGCACACAAATCACCGCGCGCGACAACATCCCGATTCTCTCGTGGCTGCTCCTGCGCGCGAAGTGCCGAACCTGCGGCGCACCCATCTCGGCCCGCTACCCCTTCGTCGAGCTCCTCGGTGGTGCTGCTGGTGCAGCCGCCGTCGCACGCTACGGGCTGTCGCTGCCGGCCCTTGAGACCTTCGTCTTCATCCTCGCGTTGGTCGCCATCTCGTTCATCGACCTCGACACGTTCCTCGTGCCGATGTCGTTGATCGCCGTGCTCGTCATCAACGGTATCGGCTTTGGCGTGGCCCGCTGGCTGGTGCTCGGGCCCGAAGCTGCGGGCGGTTTGAGCCAGACCGACGTCGTCGATCGCGTCATCGGCGCCGTCGGTGCTGGTGCACTGCTGTGGGGCGTGATCGTTGTGTCGACGGTGGTCATTCGCAAGCTGTGGCCCGATCGCATCCCCGAGGGCGAAACCGCCATGGGCTACGGCGACCCGCTGATTCTCGTCGGCATCGGCGCCCACCTCGGTTGGCAGCTCATGCCGTTGTCGTTGTTCATTGCCTCGGTGTTCGGCTCGGTGATCGGCCT
The DNA here is from genome assembly GCA_044349155.1 of Myxococcota bacterium. Lineage (GTDB taxonomy): Bacteria > Myxococcota > UBA727 > UBA727 > VGSZ01 > VGSZ01. Next base: position 1,780 of record JBIKRQ010000517.1, on the reverse strand, counting down.
GGCCGCGAAGTACAGCGGCAAGCTCAAGAACCGCGCGCCGATCGTGTTGCCCGGCGAAGATCCGTGGACGCCCATGGACGACGCGGTTCCTTTTGGTCCTTTTCTGGCGTTGGGGGGCCTCGTGGCCGCATTCTTCGGTGACGCGATCTACGCGCGCTTGCTGCCCCTGCTGGGGCTGGGCGAAGGCGGGGTGCTCGTGCAGGCCGTCACCAACGGCCTCTGAGACAGGCGGATCCCTTGAGTATCAAGGGCTTAGGTCTGGTAGTTATGGGTCTCTGATAGGAAGTTTGTGTTGAATGATGGGTCCGCGATAGGGTGATTTCACGATGAGTGACGGGACCTCGAACCAGGCGAGCCAGACCGACGCCCGCAGTCGGCTGAAAAACAACGTCCGCCGCCTCCGCGAGGATCGGCTGCTGACGAAGGCCGAGTTGGCGCGCCAGGCCGGGGTCTCCACGCTCACCATCGACCGCGTCGAAGCGGGCATGCCCTGCCGGATGGACACCAAGCGGAAAATCATCCTCGCCCTGGGGATGACGGTCGCCGAGAAGGACCAGGTCTTCGTACGCAGCCCCGACGCTGCCGACGACGACGAGACGGATGTGTCGACGACCGCGGATCAATCCGCGTCGCAGAAAGGTTGATCACGTGGCCAAGGGCACTCTCATCGGTCTTGATATCGGCTCCTCGAGCATCAAGGTCTGTCAGCTGAAGGAGTCGCGCCGCAGCTACCAGCTGCAGAGCTTCGGCACGATCCCGCTGCCGCCTGAAGCCATCGTCGACGGCTCGATCATGAACGCCACGGCCGTCGTCGACGCCATCCGCGAACTCATGCTCAGCCAGAAGATCAAGCAGAAGGAAGTGGCCGTCTCGGTCTCGGGCCACTCGGTCATTCTGCGCAAGATCAACCTGCCCGTGATGACCCGCGAGGAACTCGACGAGAGCATCCAGTGGGAAGCCGAGCAGTACATCCCCTTCGACATCAACGACGTGAACATCGACGTCGCGATCCTCAACGAGCACAACGACCAGGGCCAAATGGACGTCCTGCTCGTCGCCGCCAAGAAGGACATGATCAACGACTACATCAACGTCGTGCGCGAAGCCGGCTTGATCGCCAGCGTCGTCGACGTCGACTCCTTCGCCGTGCAAAACGCCTTCGAGGTCAACTACAACCTCCCCGTCGGCGAAACCGTCGCGCTCATCAACGTCGGCGCCGCGGTCGTGAACATCAACGTCGTGCACTCGGGCGTGTCGGCCTTCACGCGTGACATCGCGCAGGGCGGCAACCAGTACACCGACGAAATCCAAAAGCAGCTCAACGTCAGCTACGACGAAGCCGAAGCGCTCAAGGTCGGTGGTGGCGGCAACGACGTCGACAGCGTGGTGCCGCAAGAAGTCGAACGCGTCATGCAGCAGGTGTCGGAAACGATCGCCAACGACGTGCAGCGCTCCCTCGACTTCTACGCAGCCACGTCGGCCGACGCGTCCATCAACCGCATCTACCTCTCTGGTGGGTGCGCCAAGGTGCCGGCCCTCGCGCGCGCTGTCGAAGCCAAAACCGGCGTGCCCGTCGAGTCGATCGACCCGTTCCGCCAGATCGACATCGGCAGCCGCGGGCTCGACCCGAGCTTCCTCAAACTGCACGCGCCGCTGGCCACCGTCGCCGTCGGTTTGGCCCTCCGTTCCGGCGACGAGCGCTGAGCTCTCGCTACCCGTTTGTCCGTCTGCGACTGCCCAAGAGGGCGTGACCAGGAGAAGAAGCGATGATCCGCATCAA
>JBIKRQ010000516.1:0-4127 GCA_044349155.1 Myxococcota bacterium | reverse complement strand
GGATGGCGGTGGCGAGGTTCGAGGGCACATCCTTGATGCCGATCTTGGCGAGGATCGCCGTGGCGGACGCTGCGAGCGCTGAGACCGTTGCAAACATCCACCACGGCATCGCTCACCTCGACAAGCACGTGCAGAGCTGTGCTTCGAAGCAGGTACCACCTTCGTCAGCGCGGAGAGCTTACCAGCGGCTGGCGAGGGCTTCTCTCGCGTTGCTACAATGACGGCATGACGACCACAGAGCTCATTGAACACATCCGGAGCACGGCCAGGTCGCTCTCCAGGCCGGAGCGGGAGCAGCTCGCCCGCGATCTCGTCGCTGTGAGCGAAGAGCTGGACGATGACGTCGTGGCGGCTGAAGCGATCGCCGATATCGACGCCGGAAGGTTCGTCGACGGTGACGCTGCCTTCGACCGCGTCAAAGCCATGCTGCTGAAGATGAAATGAAATGAAATGAAGGCGCTTCGACTCTCGCCTCGCGCGGACCGTGACCTTGAAGCGATCGCTGTGTACCTCGCAACAACGGCCAGTATCGACGTTGCCCTCGACGTGACCCAGGCGCTCCGTGAGCGCCTGTCGATCTTGAGGTCGCAGCCACTGATGGGCAAAGAAGGCCCTTCAGCGTCGACACGAGAGATGGTCTTTGACTCGTATGTGGTCCTGTACCGCGTGCAGCCGAGTGCGATCGACGTGCTGCGCATTCGTCACGGCAAGCAGCTGCGGCCAATGCGGAAAACCTGAAGCGCGCAACCGCCAGCGACAGGCCGCTGGCGTTGAGGATTTCGGTTCGTGCAGCTCAGCGGCGGGCGGCGGGGTTCTCGCCCACGATCTCGCCGTTTTCCCAGAGGTAGAAACCGCGACCCGCCTTCTTGCCGATGTGCCCCAACTGCACGAGCCGCTTCATGATCCGCGGCACGCGAAAGCCGTCGGTGCCGAGCTCAGCATATAACCCTTCGGTGATGTTCAGGCGGACGTCGAGCCCCACGAGGTCGCTCAAGGCCAGCGGGCCCATCGGGTGGCCGTAGCCCAGGCGCATCGCCGCATCGATGTCGGCGGCACTCGCCACCCCTTCTTCGAGCATGCGCATCGCTTCGTTGCCGAGGCAGATGCCCAACCGCGACGTCGCAAAACCCGGCGCGTCGTTGACGACGATCGCGGTCTTGTTGAGCGCTGCCGCCAACGCCAACGCGCGCTCGAGGGTGGCGGGTGAGGTGAGTGGACCCTTCACCACCTCGAGCAACTTCATGATGTGCACGGGGTTGAAGAAGTGCAGGCCGACGACGGCCTCGGGGCGCTTGGTCGCCGAAGCAATCTCGACGATCGACAACGACGACGTGTTGCTCGCCAGGATGGCCCCTGCGGGCATGCGCGCATCGGCCTCTTTCAACAGCGCCTGCTTCAACGCCATGCGCTCGGGAATCGCCTCGACGAGCAGCTGGGCGGTGGCCAACGGCTCGGCCGTCGACGTCGCGGTGTGCAAGCGGAACAACGCCGCGTCGCGCGCTTCGGCGGTGACCTTCTGCTTCTTCACGCCCGCATCAAGGTTGGCGGTGATCTTCGCGAGGCCCGCGGCGACGACGGCCGCGTCGAGATCGACAAGGGTGGTTTCAATGCCCGACATCGCCAACACCTGGGCGATGCCATGACCCATGGTGCCAGCACCAACGACAACGGCGCGTTCAATCTGGTGGCTCATGCGCGGCGACTCCAACAACAGGAAACACAAGCGTCGCCGTGGTGCCCTGCCACACCAGCGACGTCGACGATGCAGCATGTGAGCGGTACCACGAGCAGATGTCGAGTGAGGCTCCTGCCACCCCGTCCGATCCACACAACGCCGAGCCGTCTCCGCCGTGGTCTGAGGCGCGACGCATCACCACGTCGACGACGTTGCAGCTCCCCGACGCCGAACGGCAGCGGCAGCAGGGCTTGCGCTGGCTCGCGGGGCTGCGCTGGTGGGCGCTGACGGGGGCGATGGTCGGCGTGCTGGTGAGCCTGGGGCTCAACTGGGAGTTCGTGTCGACGCCCGCGATCGTGGGGGCGGTGATCGTCATGATCGTCGTCAACGGCGTGCTGCTGTTTCGCACCCGTGCCGATGTGCACGTCGACCGCAACGAGCTGTTGCTGCACACCGCCGTCGATCTGTTGATGCTCACGTGGCTGCTCGCGTGGGCCGGCGGCGTGCGCAACCCGCTGAGCATGGCGTTTTCGTTTCACGTCGTGCTCGGTGCGCTGCTCAATGGTCGACGTGGGGCGCTGTTTTCGACGGCCGCCAGCCTGTTGTGCATGTCGCTGCTGTGGGGCCTTGAGCAGGCGCACGCGTTGCCCGTGCCCGAGTTGCGCGACCCGCCCGCGGTGTTGTGGGCATTGGCGCTGCTCGTGTTGGTGCTGGGCCTTGGCTACTTGAGCCTGGTGTCGGCGGAGCGGCAGGTGAGTGAGCGCGAACGCGCGATGGAGAAGCAGATCGAAGCCGAAGGTGCCCTGGGCCTGCTGCTCGAAGTGCTCACGGCCCTGCGTGTCGGCGTCGACGTGCAGGACAAAGATGGCCACACGTTGCTGAGAAACGACGCGAACCTGTCGCGCACCCCGCCGGCTGTGGCCGCCATCGACCGCGCCCAACGCGTACTGGAGCAGCGCAAGGAGTTGGGGGCGGATGTCACGCCGGTCACCGAGCGTTTCAGCGTCACAAGCGAACGTGGTGAGCGGGTGATTGAGTTGGTGGCGTTGCGGCCCTCGCACCCGCAGGTGGCGCAGGCGTTTTTGACCGTCGACCGCACCGACAGTCTGCTCGTCGAGCAGCGCCACGTGATGCTCGAGCGGTTGGCCACGATTGGTCGCGCGATGCAGGGCGTGGCGCACGAGTTGAACACGCCGCTGACCACGATGCAGACGTTGGGCAAAGACCTGCGCGCGGTGTTGCACGACGTCGAGTTGCCGGCCGCGGTGCGCGCGGATGTCGAAGAGAGTTTGAATCTGATCATCGAAGAGACGCGCCGCTGTCGGTCGCTCACGCAGTCGTTGTTGTCGACGGCCAACGAGAGCAACCGTCGACGTGGTCAGCGGCAGCCGCTGTTCGATATTGCGCAGCGCGCGGTGAAGCTCGTGGGCAGTGGTCGCGACGCGGTGCTGATCGACGAGGCGACGTTGTCGACGGGCGTTGAGGTCGACGCCGACCGCGTGCTGCAGATCTTGATGAACCTGGTGCAAAACGCGTTGGCCGCGAGTGCCGACGTGAACGACGGACAACCGCGCGTCGTGATCACCGCCGTGCCCACCGACACCACCGTGCAGGTGCGCGTGCGCGATCGCGGCACCGGCCTGCCCGAGCCCGTGCGTGGTCGCTTGTTTGAACCCTTCGTGACCACCAAGCCCGAAGGCACGGGCCTTGGTCTGTACACATCGCAGCAACTCGCGCGCGAGCTGGGCGGCACCCTCGACCTCGTCGACGGCCACAACGTCGACGGCGGCGGCCGCGGCACGCTGGCGATGCTGACGCTGCCCCGAACTGCGGGCAGCGGCGGGTGACGAGCCGCAAGCGATGAAGCAAGCGAAAGGCCTGGCCAAAGGGAGCAACCGCGCTTGAGAAACAGGTCGCGCTCCTCCTCGCACGACTCAAGCGTGTGCCTGTCCATCAGCGCCCGGCCACGTGCTCTTAGTTGGCGCGCGGCTCGAAGCGCCGCCGTGAGATGGGTGCGGTTGCGCAGGTCGTTTCTCATCGGGAGTGAGCCCGCCGAGAAACGTGTTGGTCCGCGCCGGCCTCGACGGACACTGCGATCTTCACGCTCTGCGCGGCAGCCTGAGTGATGACGTCGATATGCAGTCCATCAGCGACGTCGAACGTCCACCGCCGCATGGCCAACGTCGAATTCGTTGACGCTGCCGGCTTCCGTGACAACGTCGAAACCACCGCGACGAGACGAGACCCAAGTCGCTGGACCGCTACACATCGCTCGTGTGACTGACCTGCTCCCGGAATTTCGGACCGCGGTAAATGTGAAAAGCTCGGCTGCCGGCCAACCGCGGAGACCGCCATGCGCAAGAGCCGATTCACCGAAGAGCAAATGGTCCGCATCATTCGTGAGGCCGACGAGGCTGACCTCGCCGACGTCGCGAAGAAGCACGGCATCACC
>JBIKRQ010000514.1:0-4130 GCA_044349155.1 Myxococcota bacterium | reverse complement strand
AGATGCGACCCACAGTCCAATGTTTCATCAAATCGAAGGGTTGTACGTCGATAAAGATGTCACCTTCGCCGATTTGAAGGGCACGCTCCAGCTGTTTGCGGAGCGCATCTTTGCTCCCAACGTGAAGGTGCGGCTGCGCCCGAGCTTCTTCCCGTTCACCGAGCCGTCGGTCGAAGTCGACGTGTCGTGCGTGTCGTGCGGCGGTACCGGGCACGGTGGCGCTGTCGTCAACGAAGACGGCCGCTGCCGCCTGTGTAAGGGCACCGGCTTCATCGAGATCATGGGGGCCGGCATGGTCGACCCCGAGGTCTTCAAGGCCTGCGACCTCGACCCCGACACCGTCACGGGCTTCGCATTTGGTATTGGTGTGGAACGCGTTGCGTTGCTGCGATATGGGATTGCAGATATCCGCCTGTTCTACGAGAACGACGAGCGCTTCCTCGCCCAGTTTGTTGGCTGAGCCGCTCGCACGGCTTCTTCGGCGCCAGCCGAAGGAGCGGTCAAAACTTCTGACGCTTTTCATCGGTTTTTGTGGATGTCGTCGACGACGGTCGGCGCTTGAGGTGTTCAATGCATGTCAGCGGCAAATGGCTCGGCGAGTTGGTGGACCTGCCCAGGGACACCACACCAGCACAGATCGCTGAGCGGTTGACGTCGGCGGGCCTCGAGGTCGAAGGCGTCGACGAACTCGCCCGTGGTCTCGCTGGCGTCGTGGTCGCGCGCGTCACCTCGTGCGTCCCCCACGAAAACGCCGACAAGCTCCGCGTCTGCACCGTCGACGCTGGCAGCGCCACGCCGGATGGCCCCGTCGTCGTCGTGTGCGGCGCACCCAACGTGCACGAGGGCGCTGTCGTCTGCTTCGCCACGCCCGGCACCGTGCTGCCCGACGGCAAAAAGATTGCGACCGCGGCGGTTCGTGGCGTCACGTCGCACGGCATGTTGTGCTCGGCGGCCGAGCTTGGCCTGCCTGCCGACGTCGACGGCTTGTTGTTGCTGAACGAAAACGATCCCGGCGTGGTGCCTGGTGCGGCCGTGGCGGCGATCGTTGGCCGTGACGACGTCATCTACACCCTTGGCGTCACGCCCAACCGCCCCGATGCGTTGTCGCAGCTCGGCGTTGCTCGCGAGCTTGCAGCCACGTTCAAGACGCGCTTGAAGGCCAACACGCCGACGTGTGCCGAGCGCGGTGGCCCGGTCGACGGCCTCGCCACCGTCGACATCGAAGACACCGACGGTTGCCCTCGCTACGCGTGCCGCGTGATCGAAGACGCGGTGGTGCAGCCGTCGCCGCGCTGGTTGCAGGCGCGTTTGGCGGCGTTGGGCATGCGCAGCATCAACACGATCGTCGACGTCACGAACCTCGTGATGCTCGAGCGCGGCATCCCCCTGCACGCCTTCGACTACGACAAGATCACCAAGTCGGGCTCGCGCGCAGCGGTGCATGTGCGTTCGGCGCGCAACGACGAAAAGATCGTCACCCTCGACGGCAAAGAGCGCGTGCTCGTCGCTGGCGACGTGGTGATCGCTGATGGTCCCGTCGACGGCGGCCGTGCCATCGCCATCGCTGGTGTCATGGGCGGCAAAGACACCGAAGTCACCGCCACGACGACGCGCGTGCTGCTCGAAGGCGCGTTCTTCAACGGCAGCCGCGTGCGCAAGACCGCGCGTCGGCTCGACCTGCACTCCGAGGCCAGCCACCGCTTCGAGCGCGGCACCGATCCAAACGGTGTGCAGCAGTCGCTCGATCGCGCAGCAGCACTCATCACGGAGCTGTCGCTCGTCGCTGGCCAGAAGGAAACGAAGGCCCGTGTCGCCCGCGGCACCCTCGACAGCTACCCGAAGAAGGTAGCACCCGTCGTCGTCACGTTCCGCCCACGTCGCGCCGCCCAGGTGCTTGGTGTGCCGCCCAAGCTCGTCGACGAAGCCAGCAGCACCAAGATGCTGCAGGCCCTTGGCCTTGAGGTTGATGGCCGTGGCGAAGACGCGATCCGCTTCCGCGTGCCTACGTATCGCCCTGATTTGACGCGTGAAATCGACCTGATCGAAGAACTGCTGCGCCTGCTGGGCATGGATCAGATTCCCTCCACGCTGCCGTCGCACGCGGGCGAGGCGACCACGGCGCTGTTCGATGCACGTCGTCACCGCACGCTGCAGGCCTGCAAGCGCGCCTTGTTGGCGGCGGGCTACGACGAAGCGGTGAACCTCGCGTTTGCTGCGCCCGACGACGTCACGGCGATCGTGCCGTGGGATCACGCGGGCACTGCGGCCGACATCGTGCGCCTGAAAAACCCGCTCGGCGAAGAGCGCAGCAGCCTGCGTCGTTCGCTGTTGCCGGCCCTCGCGCAAAACGTGGCCCTCAACCACCGCCGTGGCACCAGCGACGTGCGCTTGTTCGAAGCGGCGACGGTGTTCCTGGGTCGCAACCCCAACGGTGTCTTGCCCCGTCCGAGCGACGACGGCGCGCCGGCGGGCGGCGATGCGTACCTGATCGAGCGTCCGCGGCTGGCGGCGATCGCGTCTGGTGCTGCCACCGTGGCGTCGTTCGATCAGAAGCCACGCGCTCTCGACGTGTTCGATGTGAAGGGTCACCTCGAGGAACTCTTCGAGCTCCTCGGCGTGCGCGCGCGCTTCGAAGCGGGTGGCGACACGGTGTCGGGCCTGCACCCGCGCTCAGCGACGACGATCTCGGTGCTGAGCAACGGCACGTGGTCGCAGGCTGGTGTGCTTGGCGAATTGCACCCCGACCTCGTCACGAAGTGGGACCTCGGCGGCAACGCCGTCGTCTTCGACCTCGACCTCGAGGTGCTCGCGCAAGCTGGTGCTGGCGTGGTGCGCGCGCAGCCGTTGCCGCGGTTTCCCGCTGTGCGCCGCGACTTCGCGTTCGTCGTCGACGAAACCCTGCCGGCGGCTCAGCTCGTGCGCACCATGCGCGCGTGTGCGGCGGCTGCCGACCTGCTCGAGGGCGTCGACATCTTCGACGTGTACCAGGGCAAGGGTGTTGCGACCGGCAAGAAGTCCGTCGCTGTCGCCGTCACGCTGCGCGCTGCTGATCGCACCCTCGCCGAGGCCGACGTGCAGCGCATCGCGGATGCACTGTTGGCCGACGTGCGCACGCTGGGCGCCGAGGTCCGCGCCGGATGACGTCGTCGCCCACGCCCGACACCGCGTCAGCAACGCCATCGCGTCGCGTGGTGCGGGGGTTGTGGGCCTGGTCGGCGTTGGCGTTGGCGTTGGCGCCCTTTTCGGTGCCGACGTTTGGTGCAGGCATCGCGCTGGGCATCGGGTTGATCGTCGTCGGTGTGGTGTTTCAACGACGCGGTTTTGCCGCGCGCCGCTACATCGCGTTTGGGGTGGTCGCGGTGGTGCTGGGGGTGGCTTCGGCCGGCGCTTGCGGCTGGTTTGTGTTGCGCCCCGCTGAAGTCACCGGTCGCGAAGAGCGGCGGCAGGATCGCGTAGAAGCCCGATTTGATTCAGCTTTCGATAGCGCGGCGAATGCCCCCGGGGCAGAAACGGACGCCGGACGCACAACAGATGACGCCGGGCCTGCAGTCGATGCAGACTCCCCGGCCAGACAGCCACCCGCAGCAGGCGGCGTGCAGGAGCCACGATGAGCGACGAACGAGAAGGCCGCACGATCACCAAGGCCGACCTGGTCGAGGCCGTCCACGAAACCGTGGGTTTCTCGAAGAAGGTTTCGTCCGAGGTCGTCGAGAAGGTTTTCGACGCCATGAAGGAAACCCTCGCGGCGGGCGATGGCCTGAAGATCTCGGGCTTCGGCAAGTTCGACGTGCGCAAGAAAAACGCGCGTCGCGGCCGCAACCCGAAGACCGAAGAAGGCCTGATCATTCCGGCCCGCACCGTCGTCACGTTCAAGGCGAGCCAGGTGCTCAAGGCTGTTGTGGCCGGCGAGCCAGCACCCGCCGTCAGCGGTGACGAAGGCTGATGGCCGAGCGGACCGTCACCGGTCTCTCCACCGAGGTTGTCGTCGACGACCTCGATCTCGGCTTGGCCGATCGCAAGTACTTCAAGATCGGCGAAGTGGCGGCGCTGCTGGGCGTTGAGCCCCACGTGCTGCGCTACTGGGAAACGCAGTTTTCCCAAATCAAACCCCACAAGGCCCGCAGCGGGCA
>JBIKRQ010000135.1:0-15261 GCA_044349155.1 Myxococcota bacterium | reverse complement strand
GATCCGGAACACCCGATATTTGGCGCAGCTCTCGACGACGAACACCTCATTTCTCGTCGAGAACCGACTGCCGACTTTTTCAGCAACCTGCTAGCGCTCGAGGAGCATCCCGTCGGGCAGGCACATGGTGCGCTCGTTCCAGGCGGCACCGGCCTTCTCGGCGTCGATCTCGCCGCAGGTCACGTTGGTGCGCGTGCCGCAGCCAAAGCCTTCAACGCAGGGGTCGAAGCACAAGCCGTTGACCTGCTTGGTGCTGCTGCCCTCGGCGACGATGGGCACGTCGGGGTAGCGCGAACCGAACTGGTCTTCGGGGTCGAACACCGGCAGGTCCGTGAGGCCATAGCCCATGCCTGGCTGGCACAGGTCCTGGCCGCAGCTGCCGTTGAGGCCGTTTTCGTTGTTGGCCACCAGACAGCGCGTGGCGCAGTAGGGGTTGTCGAGGAACGTGCCCGTGTTGTCGCGCTGAATGCAGCTGCCGGGCTCGGCGCAATCGCTGCTGTCGGCGCACAGCGCGCCGTCGCTGCCCACGCCGCGAATACCGGTGTCGGCGCACACGCCGCTGGCCTGGTTGCACACGCGCGACCCCGAGAGGTCGATGCCGGCCGCCTGCATCGCAAACGCGTTCTCGTCGGCAGGGTCGTAGTTCACCACGGCGGTGCGCACGCAGTCGGGGAAGTCGGCCTCGCACGGCTTCACGCAAAAGCCGGTTTCGCCGCCGCTGTTGTCGTCGAAGTAGCGCGCGTCGCACACCGCACCCGCGCGGCATTCGCTGCTCGTGCTGCAGGGCTTCAAGCAGGCCACGGTGAAGCCCTCGTTGAGAGGCCGCTGAAACGCCTTGGCGAGGGTGCCCACCGGACAGCTCGGCGGCGCCGACGGCGTGCCGAGCAACGTGCAGTAGCCCGTGTCGGTGCCGTCGTCGTTGTGGATGGTGAGGTGGTCCTGGTACACCGGTGCCACCAACCCCATCGTGTTGAAGCCCTGCGTGGGGCGCGTGCCGGCGAAGACGGCGTCGGTGATCTCGCGCGTCACGATCGCGCACTCGAGCCCCGTGCGGCACTGGTTCGTCGGGCTCACGCCGGGGGTCGCCTGGCTGTAGGTGCACGGCGTGCCGATGTCGGCGGCGGTGATGGTGTCGCCTTCGAAGCCCGCGTCGGGGTCGTCGGGCGTGAAGCTCCCGCCGGGGCGACAGCCCGCCACCACCGAAATCGACGCCACGAAAGTCAGCAATGCCAGGGTGCACACGCGCATGGCGGGAGTTTCGGCGGCAAATGCGCACTTGGCCACTGCGTGCACGCAAAAAGCGACACGGGCCGAAAATACTTGGTTTTTCAGCCCGTTACAAAGTGTCACCCGCGATCAGCCATTCGCCTCGGCGACAAAACCGCAAAGCCGGTTTTCTCTTCGAGGCTCAGCTTTGATCGGCGGGGAGGTGTCCCCGCCCACCCCTCAAGCCATTCGCCTCGGCGACAAAACCGCAAAGCCGGTTTTCTCTTCGAGGCTCAGCTTTGATGGGCGGGGAAGTGTCCCCGCCCACCCCTCAAGCCATTCGCCTCGGCGACAAAACCGCAAAGCCGGTTTTCTCTTCGAGGCTCAGCGGCCGATGCGTTCCACGGTGAGCAGCGGGTCGGTGGCCGAGCGCCGGTTGTTCAGGTCGACTTCGCCGTCGATGAACCAGTCGTTGTCGCCCACGTCGTCGATCAACACCTGACGCACGCGGTAACGCTTGTCGCCCACCTTCTCGAGCAGTGTGTGCCGCGGGTTTCTCGCTTCGATGGTGAAGACGATGTCGTGGCCTTTGTCGGCGAAGAAGGCTTCGGCGGCCGCCTTGAGCGAAGCGATGTCGACACCGCGCGCGTGGGCCGCCGCGTCTTCGAATTCGCCGCGCGACAACTCGCGCACCAGCAGATGCAACTCGGCGCGCACGCGCTGGGCAAACGCCCGCGGATTGGCATCGAGCTCGACGACGACGGGCGAGGTCGGATCTGCACCGCTCTTCTTGACCGCACCGGGGTTCGCCAGCGACTCCCACTCTTCCACCAGGCTTGCATCCACGCGCGCGATGAGGGCGCGGAAGTGGGCCTCGATTTCCTGCAGCGCTTCGGTTTTGACGGCGTCAGGGATGGTCTGGCTGAAGGTCTTGTAGAAGTCAGACAGGCTGCGCAGCACCAGGCCTTCGGCACGCTCAAGGCCGTACTCGCGCACGTACTCGTTGAACGTTGCCCAGTGCTCGAGCAGGTCGCGCGCGATCGACTTCGGCCGCACGTTCTCGCCGACCCACGGGTGCACCTTCTTGAAGGCGTTGAAGGTCTCGTAGAGGAATTCTTCGAGCGGCTTGGGCCACGTGATCTCCTCGAGGCGGGCCATGCGCTCGTCGTATTCGACGCCGTCGGCCTTCATCTGCGCAATCGCCACGTCCTTCTGGCGCGCCTGCTGGCGCAGCAAGATCGCCTTGGGATTTTCGAGAATGCTCTCAACCACCGTGACGACGTCGAGGGCCCACGTTTCGCTGTCGGCGTCGAGCAGGGCGATGGTCTCGAGCATGTACAAGCTCAAGGTCTGGTGCAGCGAGAAGTCGACCTGCAGGCCTTCCTGCACGCTCACGCGCGAACCACGACGCACGTTGGCGGCATCGAGGCGCGGACCCACCTGCACGAGTCCCGCTTCACGCAACGCGATGAACAACTGCCGCGCGCGCACGAGGTGCTTGAGTTTGTTGGCGGGCGTTTCGTGCGACTTCTGCACCAGCTCGACGAGGACACGGTAGCCATCGCCCACCTCGCGCTCGGGCCGCGGGCGCTGCAGCAGCTGCAACAAGATGCCGTGGGTGAGGTTGAACTGCGAACGCAGCGGCTCGGGCGGCTTCGTCGTCAACCGCTCGAAGGTGCCCTTGTCCCAGCCAACAAAACCAGGCTCGGGCTGCTTGTTCTGCGGCTTCTTCTTGCTGGTGCCGGCGGCGAATTTCTCGGCGTTGCGCTTGTTCTCGATGATGTGCTCGGGGGCCTGCACCACCACCCAGCCCTCGTCGTCAAAACCCTTGCGGCCAGCGCGGCCGGCGATCTGCAAAAAGTCGCGCACGGCCAAAATGCCGGTGTTCTCGCCGTCGAATTTCGCGAGCTTCGTAAACAGCACGGTGCGGATGGGGATGTTCACGCCCACGCCGAGGGTGTCGGTGCCGCAGATGACCTTGAGCAGGCCTTCTTGCGCGAGCTGCTCGACGAGCAGGCGGTACTTCGGCAGCAGGCCCGCGTGGTGAATGCCCACGCCCGCCGACAGGTACTTCTTCACGTCTTTGCCGTAGGGCGTGTCGAAGCGGAAGTCTTTGAGGATGGCGCTGATCTTCGCCTTGTCGTCTTTGCTGGCCATCGGTGTGGACAGCAGCGCCTGCGCTTGCTCAGCAGCGTCACGTTGCGTGAAGTGCACGATGTAGACGGGGGCGCGGTTCTTCTCGACGAGGGTGGCGATCGTCTCGTGGATCGGCGTTTCTTTGTACTCAAACGTGAGCGGTACGGGCCGCACCGTCGACGTCACCTCAACAGCCGCGCGCTGCGTGTCGCGCTCGAGGGTGCGCATGGTGTTGGTCATGTCGCCGAGCGTTCCTGACATGAGCAGGAACTGCGTGTCGGGCATCATCAGCAGTGGCACCTGCCACGCCATGCCGCGCTCTTTGTCGCCGTAGTAGTGAAACTCGTCCATGACGACGGTGGCGATGCCGTGGTCGGGCGACGTGAGCGCGAAGTTCGCGAGGATCTCAGCGGTGCAGCACAAGATCGGTGCATCGCGGTTGATGGTGGCATCGCCGGTGAGCATGCCGACGTAGGCCGCACCAAAGGCCTCGCACAACGAGAAGAACTTCTCGCTCACGAGCGCTTTGATGGGGGCGGTGTACACCGTCTTTGTGCCTTCGCTCATCGACTTGAAGTGCATCGCCAACGCGACGAGGGACTTGCCCGAGCCCGTCGGCGTCGACAGCACCACATGCTTGCCGGCAAGCATTTCGAGCACGGCTTCTTCTTGTGCGGGGTACAGCTCGAGCTTTTTGTCGGCGACGACCTCGAGAAACGCGTTCAAGATCGTGTCGCTGTCGAACGTGCCGGCGGGCGGCAGATGGCGCAGGGCCGGAGGCGAAATGTCGACGGGACGCTCAAGGCTCTCAGAAGCAGACATGGCGGCACCGTCGCCGACGACGCTGGGCCTGTAAAGCGTCGTCGCATTGCTGCGGTTGCGATGGGCAGAATCAGGAACCACCGAGCAGCTGTGCCCGGCATACTCCGGCACAAGCGCGACGCTCCACCGCTTCTGCCTGCGCCATCACCGGGAACTACGACGTGCCAAGAATCGCTGCCTGCCTCGCTCTGCTGGTGTTCGCGGTCAGTGGCTGCAACTGCGATGGCGACGCCTTGCAGCAACTCGTGGCGGCGTTGTCGGTCGATGCAACGCGCGTCGATTTTGGCAACGTCGTCGTCGGCACAACGCAACAACACGCGCTGCGACTCACCAGCGTTGGCAGCGCCGATGTGCACCCCACGCGCATCAGCGTTGCGGGCCAACCGTTCGCGGTCATCGTCGACGTTCCCCAGGCGATGGCGCCTGGCGCCGTGCTCGAACTCGTGGTGACCGCTGCCCCTGATGCCGCCGCCGTCGCTGGTCCTGTCGAGGGGCTGCTGCAGATCGAAAGCGACGCCGCAACCGGCACCCTCGACGTCATCGTCACCGCAAACCTCGTCGACGCCCCCGACTGCGATGACGACAACGACTGCACCACCGACACGTTCGACAACGACGGCCGCTGTCAGCATGTGCCCAGAGCCGGCGCCTGCGACGATGACAACGCCTGCACCAACGACGAGCGTTGCGTTGACGGTGTGTGCTTGGGCGAAGGCGTTGTGTGCACCGACAACATCGCCTGCACCGTCGATCGCTGCGACCAGCAAGCCGGCTGCGTGTTTGAGCCGAGCAACGACGTCTGCGTCGACGACGATGCCTGCTCGTTGAACGTCTGCGCCCCCGATGATGCGGGCCGCGATGAGCTCGGCTGCACGTTTCCGCCCGCACCAGACGGCACGCCCTGCGGCGCGTTTGCGGCGTGCTCCAGCATCGACTTGTGCATTGCCCACGTCTGCGTGCCGGTGAGCATTCCCGACAACACGCCGTGCAACGACGGCGATGTCTGCACGTCGAGCGATGCCTGCGCTGAGGGGGTGTGCCTCGGCGTGCTTGATACGCGGCCGCCGGAGGTGTTGTTCTCGACGACGCTGGCGACAGACACCGCGGTGTTTCCGAGCTGGGAACCAGAAGCGGTCGTGGTTGGCGTTGGTGCGAGCGCGTCGCTTGTGCTGGCCGATCGCCTGCTGATGCACATGCCGCTGAACGCCAGCGAGCCGACGTGGAGCACGGGCCCTGGCCGAGCGGTGTCGTTGCCGCACAAGATCGTCGATGCCGGCGATGGCTCCCTTGTCGTTGTGGGCAACAGCGATCGCGCCGCGGGCACCGTGTTGCCGGCGACCGTCAACGTTGTCGACGCCACCACCCTCGAGGTGCGCCGGCAGTTTGTGCTGGCCGATCGCGGCCTGCGTCTGCTGGGCGTGAACGACGGCGTTGCCTACGGCTGCGTTGGCGTTGATTTGTTCAGCGGGCACGACCTGTTGGTGCTGCCCCTCGACGGACGCGCGCAACAGCGTTTCGTCGACGACGCGGTCTGCCAGCGCTTCGTCGTTGGCGGTCACGGCGTTGCCATCGCGCACGGATCGTCGGCCGAGCCGGCACACATCTTCACGTTGTCAGAAGCGGGCAGCACCGAGGTCGCGAGCTTCTCGACCAACAGCACCTACCTCGAGTTTGGCATCGTGGGTGCGCAGCGGGCGGTGGTCGCGTCGCCGTCGGCGGTGGTGAACAACGTGACGTTTCTCGACATCACCGATGTCGCGCATCCGATCGTCGTCGCGAGCGATTTTCCGCCGCGCACGCGCCCGGTGGCCCTGCTCGAAGACGAGGCGTCGGTGGTGCTCAACAGCGCCGACTACCGGCAGCCATCGACGCTGCAAAAAATCTCAATTTCCAACGTCGAAAACGCCACAGAAAACATCTCGTTTCAGACGCACTTCATTTCCTCTTTGCAAGATGTCGACGCGATTGCCGTGGCCCGTGGCCCCCAGGGGTTGGCGATTCTGGGGCGAGATGGCGAGCTGTACGAGGTGCCAACCGCGACGTTTACCGGCATTGTCAAAACAGCATCAGCGGAAGTGCCAGCACTCGCCTTCAGCGATACTTCTGTTGCGCTGCTGACCACTGACACTTTCGAACAACCGACACTGCTGCGCCCCATTTCCTTCAACACCAATGCAGCGCTGATTGGCCGACAAAGTCTGGTGCTCGGCGGCGGGTATCCGTCGCGTCACGAGCCACCGTTCGACGTGCTGGCAAGTCGGCCTTCGCTGCATCGCCTCGTCGTGGCCAACGGCCTTGGTCGCATCGACATGGACGACACGCTGGTGCTGACGCCAACGCCGCTGGTGATTGTTGGTACACAATATCTCGATGAACCGACCGTCGACGGCTGCCTTGGATTTGCCTTTGTGGAAGGGCGCGCCGTCGTTGTCGATGCGTGTCTTTCGTCGGCGACAGATGGCCCCGCGTTAACCACCCTGCACATCGCCCAGGACCCCATCGCGGCCAATATCTACGCACCAAACAACCAACTCTTCACCAGTGTCAACGAAGCCGAACACATGGCGAGCGGCATTGTCGATGGCCACGCTGTACTGTTTGACATCAGCGATACCGATGTTCCAGAGATTCAGGCTGTGTTTGACGACCCGGACCTCAGTGGGCTGATGATTCACGCAAACTACACGGCCAGCAACTGGGTCATCCTCGTCACACCACCGCTCGATCCACCGCTGTTGATCGTGTTGGATGTGTCGATTCGTGGCGCGCCCGTGGTGCGTCTGCGACAGCGCCTCAACAGCCAGCCGTACGTTGTCTCGGAGCCGATCGATGGCGCAGCAACGGTGGAGCACCGCTTGCTCAGCGTCGAGTGGCCGCGCGCGGTGTTCAGCACGTGGCGCGCCGACGACCTCGTGGATGTGTCGTTTCAGCGCGGTCATGGCATCGCCTCGCTCGACCTTGCTGCGGAGCCACCCGTGATCGAGTGGGAGTTGCCCCTGCCCTCGGCAGCGATGGACGCGATGGTGGTCGACGACCGGCTCGTCGTGGTGCGCGTCGACGGCGTCAGTGTGATCTCGCCGCCGTGTGCGCCGTAGGACACGTCAGTGGACGTCGCTGTCGTTGCCAACGTGAGCAACCCACGCGCGCGACACCACGTGCTGGCGATTCCTGCGGCTTGATCGACACCGTTGGTCGACGTCGACCAGCGGTCGACGCACCGTGAACCCGCATCGTCGAACGTCACGCGCGACCGCGAGCGGACACCTGCTCGCCACGAACAGAGCGAGGCCGCCGTCGAACTTGCCCGAGCGATTCGGCTCCTTCATGGTCGCGGTGTGAAGATCTTGTTTGCGTCGTCGGAGCTGGCTCCGTTGTGTCAGTCGGGTGGCCTGGGCGATGCCGTCAGCGGCCTGGCCCGAGCCCTGGGTGCATCGGGTCACGACGTCACGGTCGTTGTGCCCGGGTATCGATCGGCGTTGCGGCACGCGGCGTGTCCGCTGCTGCGCGAGCACTCCACACTCCACGTGCATTGCCGCACCGACGGCGGCGGCGTGGTCGACGTGCACGGGCGCGTGTTGGTGGGCGCGTTGTTCCCCGGTGTGCAGGTGGCGTTTGTCGACCTGCCCACGTTGTTCGACCGGCCCGGCGGCTTGTACGGCGAAGGCGGTGCCGACTTCTCCGACAACGGCTTGCGCTTCATCGCGTTTGCGCGTGCCGCGGCGTACGTGGCCGAGGCCATGCTGCCCGACGTCGTCGTGGCCCACGACTGGCACGCGGGCCTCACCATCGGTGCGCTGCGCACCAGTCTGGCGCGCGGTGCAGCCCGCGGCATCGCCACGGTGCAGGTGGTGCACAACAACGCGCATCAGGGGCGGCTGCCGTCGTCGTGCTTTGCGCTCACGGGGTTGGCGACCGACCTGTGGCACCCCGAGGGTGTTGAAACCTGGGGCGAGCTCAACCTGCTGAAGGCGGGTGTGGCGTTTGCCGATCGCGTCGTCGCGGTGTCGCCCACGTACGCGCGCGAAATCACCACCTCGTCGTTTGGCGAGGGACTTGAGGGTTTGTATCGCGCGTGCGGCGATCGCCTCGTGGGCATCGTCAATGGCATCGACACCACCCGCTTCGACCCCGCCACCGACACCGCGTTGACGTCGACGTTTTCCGCCGCCGACCCCGCGGGCAAAGCCGCCTGTCGTGCCGCGTTGTTGAGCGAGCTGGGGCTGGCCACGCCGCGTCCGGGGCGCTTTGTCACCGCCGTTGGTCGACTGGCAGCGCAAAAGGGCTGGGACGTGTTGCACGTCGCCATCGAGGGCCTGCTGAAAGACGGCTGCAGCCTCGCGTTGATCGGCGACGGCGATGCGGCGATGTCGCGCGCGTTGAGCGATGTGGCGCGCCGGCACCTAGACCGTGTGTGGTTTTACGCCGGCTTCAACGAGGCGTTGTCGCGACGCCTGTACGCCGGTGCCGACGTCGTGTTGGTGCCCTCGCGCTTTGAGCCTTGCGGTCTCGTGCAGTTGATTGCCCAACGCTACGGCACGGTCCCCGTGGCCCACACCACCGGCGGCCTCGTCGACACCATCGTCGACCTGCACGACCCGCTGTTGGGTCGCACGGAGGGCAGCGGCGTGTTGTTTTCGCCGCTCACCGCACAAGCGCTGGTCGATGGCGTGCGGCGCGTGGCCGGTCTCGCCGACGAGGGCGGCCTGCCTGCCTTGCAACAGCGCCTGTTGGGCCTCGATGTGAGCTGGCGTTTGCCCGCACAAGCGTGGACAGCGCTGTTGGACGACGCGGTGGCCGAAGCAGCGCTGCGTCGTTGAGCACAGGCGACAAACAGTGATCGGCGGGGAAGTTTCCCCGCCCACCCCTCAAGAGTTCGCCTCGGCGACAAAACCGCAAAGCCGGTGTTCTCTCCGAGGCTCAGGTGCGAACGTCGTGACGCACTCACGCGGAGTGACAAAAAACGTCGCTCGCTGCCGACGTCGTCGTGCGGTGTTGCACGTCGGGACAGCACGCTGGTGGATGCGTGCGGCCTCACACTTGGGCTACAAACCCACGCATGGCCCGCATTGACTCCTTCTTGCGTCTCGTCGTCGAGCAGCGGGCTTCAGATCTGCATTTCACCGCGGGCTCGGTACCGCTCATCCGCCACCACGGTGAGCTCGTGCCGTTGCCGTTTCGCGCGTTGTCCGATGCCGAAGCGCGCAAGTTCTTGAGCGAGATGCTCACGCCCGAAGAACGCGACCGCCTCGAGGTCGAACAAGAGCTCGACCTGCTCTACGCGTTGCCGGGTGTTGGTCGTTTTCGCGCCAACGTGTTCATCCAAAACAGCGGATGGGGGGCAGCGTTTCGCATCATCCCCGACCGTCCGCCGCGGCTCGATGCGATTGGTTTGCCGTCGTCGGTGCGCTCGCTGTGCACGCTGCAAAACGGGCTCGTGCTCATCGGTGGGCCCACAGGCTCGGGCAAGACCACCACGCTCGCGGCCATCGTGGATGAGATCAACCGCACCGCGCGTCGGCACATCCTCACCGTCGAAGACCCGATCGAATTTCTGCACGAGCCGGTGTTGTCGGCCATCAGCCAGCGCCAGGTGGGCACGCACGTCGACAGCTTCGCCGAAGCATTGCGCTCCGCCCTGCGCGAGAGCCCCGATGTGTTGATCGTCGGCGAGTTGCGCGACGCCGAAACCCTCGGCCTCGCCGTGCAAGCCGCAGAAACCGGCGTGTTGGTGTTTGGTACGCTGCACACGTCGTCGGCGGCGAAAACCATCACCCGCGTCGTCGACATGGCCCCCGAAGACCACCGCGAACAACTGCGCAGCACCCTGAGTGTGTTGCTCAAGGGCGTGGTGGCGCAGCATCTGTTGCGTCGTGCGGGTGGTGATGGGCGCGTGCCTGCCGTCGAGGTGCTGCTCAACAACGCCGCCGTGGCCAGCATGGTGCGCGACAACAAGGTCGCCCAGCTCGATGCCTGGTTGCAGACGGTGAACACCATCGAGTCGGGCATGCAGGGGCTTGAGCAAAGCCTGCTGCGCTTCGTGAAAGACGGCGTTGTCGACCTCAACGAGGCCTGTCGTTTGTCGCAAGCGCCCGAGCAGTTGCGTCGAGACATCCACGCGCTTGAGCAGCAGGAGAGCCTGTGACCCTCGACGCCTGTCGCGCGCTCGAATCGGCCGGTCAGCTCGAAGCGGCCTACAAGGGCTACGTCGCTGAAGGCCACATCGACGACGCTGCGCGCATGTTGGCGGCCCACGGTCGAGCACTTGAAGCGGCCGACTTGTTGCTCTCGGCCGTAGCGCGGTTGCCGCGTCCCCTCGATGGTGCGGGGGCAGGGCGCACGTTGGCGGCAGCGCGGTTTCTCGAGGAGAACGACAAGCCCCAGCGTGCGCTGCAGGTGCTCGCCTGGTTGGGCGATGCCAACGCCCTCAATGCGTGTGCCGAGCGCGTGGCGAGTGCCGGCCACGTGTTCGATGCGGGTTGCGCGATGGCGCGCCATGGCGACCCGGTGAAGGCCACCACCACGTTGGTCCGCGTGCCCCGCACCGACGACCAGTACGGCACGGCCTGCATCGAGGCGACGCGGGCGTTGGCGCGTGGTGCGCCGCTCACGATGCAGTTGGATCGCTGGCTGGCGGGCTTCATCAGAAAGGGCCCCGACACCGACGACGGGGCCGATGCCTTCTACGCGCTGGCCGCGTTGTATGCGCGCCAGGACATGCCCGAAAACGCGCTCGAAGTGCTGAGCCGTCTCGTCGACAAACGGCCCAACCACAAAGATGCCAGCGCCTGGCGCAAGCGCCTCGAGGGCCAGATCCTCGGCACCAACGACGCGCTCGCCAAAGTCCTCGACGAAGACGCGGCGTTTGAAGCCGCGGTGCGCGGCGTGCGCTTGAGCGACAAGGTCGACAACCGCGAACCGTTGGTGCTCACCACGCCGTCTGCGTCGTCGTCTGCTTCGTCGTCGTCGTCAGCACCTGCTGCCGTGCAGATGGGGGCACCACCCGCAGCGCACACGCCGGTGTCGTTGTCGGATTCGCCCACGCAGATCATCGACGAGGTCGAGCAGGCCACCACGTTGTCGTTCGCACCCGGCGCCACGGTGGCCAAGCGCTACAAGATCGTCGACGTGCTCGGCAAAGGCGGCATGAGCATCGTGTACGAGGCCCTCGACCTCGAGCTGTCAGAAACCGTCGCGCTCAAGCTGTTCACGCAGCCCACCAACGAAGAAGCCATCGAGCGCTTCAAGCAAGAGATTCGGCTCGCGCGTCAGCTCATCCACGACAACATCATCCGCGTGTACGACCTCGGCACCGCCCTGGGCGCGCGCTTTTTGACGATGGAGCTGCTTGTTGGCGAAGACCTGCACGCCAAGATGACGCGCGGTATTTCGTTGCGCGATGGCTGTCGGTTGTTGGCGCAGGCGTGTGACGGCCTCGACGTCGCCCACAAGCTCGGCGTCGTTCATCGAGACATCAAGCCCGAGAACCTGTTTGTCACGCGCAACAGCACCCTCAAGGTGATGGACTTCGGCATTGCCAAACAAACGCGCCAGCCGGGCCTCACGATTGCGGGCATGGTCGTCGGCACGCCCGAGTACATGGCGCCCGAGCAGGCCCACGGGCACATGCAGGTCACGCACGCGGCCGACCTGTATTCGATCGGCATCATCCTGTACGCGTTGGCCACGGGGCAGTTGCCCTTCCGCCACGACGAGCTGGTGCCGCTACTGCTCATGCATGTGTCGGAGCCGCCGATCCCGCCGCGCCGCTTGAACCCGGGCTGCCCCGTCGAGGTCGAAGCGCTCATCCTCGAGCTGCTGGCCAAGCGCGCCGAAGACCGCCCGGCCACTGCTGCGATCGTCGCTGAACGCCTGCGTGGCTTTCAGACCGCGGGCATCGTGTAGAGCTGATCGGCGTTTCCCCGCCGTCAAGAAACTCGCCTCAGGGATCGTGTGCCCCGGCGTCGGCCGTCGCCGGCTGAGACCCCTGAAGCAACCTCGTCGTCAGTGCGATGAATGTCGCGACGTCACCGGTCTCCGCGAAGAAGGCGGCGTCGAGTGCCTCCACCACGGCGAGCGCCCGGTTACAGGTCTCAGCACCAACGGCGGTCAAGCCGACGGCGAAAGCGCGTCCATCGTTCGGGCTGCGGGTGCGAACGATGAGTTGTTTCTCCAGCAGCGCACGCGTCCCGTCGGACACGAGCATCTTGTCGAGGGCCGCGTACTCGCAGACCTCCGCCTGGGAGACGGCTCGCTTGTTCGTCTCCGCGAGGAAGAAGTAGCAAGCGAGCAGGGAGAACTGCGTCGGGCTGATACCGAGGTCGGCCAGCGCCTGTCGCTGCAAGCGCTGATGCCGGTTCGCCGCCTTCCACAGCAGAAAGCCAGGGCTGCTGACGGCAGACGGAAAACGGGAAACGAAGGGTACGTTGGTCATGACGCGAACGCGGCCCCCATGGCTCTGGCGATGGTTGCGAAGTCTGCTGCTGACAGCGGGAGCAGCCCACGCCGAAGCGCCATGCCCCAGTTGGGCATCTGGGTGAGCTCGAGGCTGAGCCTCAGTTCGTCGACGCTGACGCTGCGCACGTGCTCGTCGTACACGACGTTTCGCCGAAACGGGACAAAGCCGGGCGCCATTTCGAAGGCGAAGATGTGGTCGTCTTTGATGGTGCCGATGGCCGTGAATGCCCGCACCGTCGGCCGCCCTCCGAGCTCTTCAGACGGCGAGTAGTACACAAGCCTGTCGCCAGACTTCATGCGCGCCAGTGGCTCGGATTTGCCATGGCACACCTGGGCGAAACCGCCTGCGACCCCGCGGACCACGTGGCTTCGAGAGACAACACCGAGCCAGTTGTTCATCGCCCCACCTCGGCCAGCCTTGCCAGGCGTTCGACAGCGCCGGGCAGGCCCCGCTCGAGGTTCGCGCCGATGAGGCGGCGAAACAGGAAGGTGAGCGGTCCGTTCATCTCGATGCGGTGTTCGATCACGGTCTCTTCGCCTTCGACCCGCATCACGTGCACGAAGTCGAGGGTACACAACGGCAGCGACGACCGGTCCGTGAACGCCGCCAACGGCTCGACATGCGTGAGAACAAACGGCGACATCGGACCGCCCTTCGGCTTGAGCGAGCCACGGCCGCCCACGACGAACGCGCCCTCGAGCTGACTCGACTCGACCTCCGCGTCCCACTGTTTCCATTCGGCCACGTCGGCCCACAGCGTCCAGACGTGTTCGGGGCGCGCCCGTGTTCGGGTGATTGCTCGCGTTGACCAGTGCATCGTGCCTCCAGCAGCCTATTGGTAACCATACTTACCAATAGCCTGGCGCTGACGCAAGCCCACCGCGAGGAACGGGATCTGGCTCGGGTGCGCATCGAGGTCGGAGCCCTCGCGGCCCGGGGCGCATCGTCCGCGAAAGCGCAGGCCGCCAACCTGCGCTGCTACAACGAGCCATGCACACCACCGACAAGGCCAGCGAGAAGAACACCGAGCCCGTGGCGCTGTTCGAAGGCCCCACGCTGCGGCTCTTTCGTGGCTACCGGTTCCTCGGCTTGATCGCGGCCGCCGTCGCGTGTGGCGCCCTGGGAACGATCGCTGTGCAGCAGGCGCAACAACGGCAACGCGACAGCCTCTTCGTCGTCGTCGACCACATCCAGCCCGCTGCGGCCGCTGGTCCGCGCCAGCTGCGCTGGCCACTGACGTTGCCGTCGCCCACGGGCGAGCAGGTCACCCTCACGGGCCCCGCCATCGTGAACGTGTGGTTGCAGGGCTGTGCGGATTGCATCCCCGCGTTTGAAGCCAACAAGCAGCTCATGCAGGCGGGCGGCTACGGCAGCGACGTCGCGCTCTACAACATCGCCTACGGCCGTGCTGATACGTCGTGGGCGCAGGGCTACCTCGTCGATGCACACCTCGTGTTCGACGGTGGCGCCGCGGTGGTGCAGCCCCTCGGCATCGGCACGTTCACCACCCTCGTCGTCGACGCGGCGGGTGGCGTCACCGTGATCGGCTCGCCGGTCGCTGCCGACCACAAGCAGCGCGTGTTGGCGGCTCTTGCCGCAGCGCGCCCCGCACCTGAGGGATTCACGCACGACGAGGTGCGCATCGCCGGGCGCGTGCTGACTGGTCTTGCGGCACCCGCGAGCACGCCCCTCGACGACCCGCGCGTGCGCGAAGGCCTGGCGTTTCTGCGCGGGCAGGCGCGCTCGTATGCCGCAGCGGTCACGAGGGACACGCCCGCCGAATGCCAGTTTCAAGCCCGCGTTGGGTCGGATGGCGCCGTCTCGGTGACGAGCCAACAACCAGGCTGCGCGTGGGACTTGTCGACGACGTCGGTGCGGACAACGGCAGCAGCGCCGATCGAATTTGCGATCAGCGTCCGGCTGGGGCCAGCACCGGGGGCGGCGGACTGACATGCCGCGCAAGATGTGCACGACTTCACGTGGGCGCTCGTGCCTGCCGACGAGCATTCTGGCCCATGCACTGTGCGAATCCGCACAAACGCCCCACTGAAGTGACACGGTGGTGGCGTCCGGATGCGACGACCCCCGAGCCGACAGTGGGCACGGCGTATGCGTTGAACAGACGTCGGAGGTTCCTGATGTCCCAGCACGCCCTTGTCGTTGTCGACCACCACACCGCCCGCATCTACCACCTCGATGGTACCGATGCCGGTTCCCTCGCTGTGCGCGAGGCCGCCGTGCGCGAGACCGACAACCGCCACCAAAGCGATGGCAAGCACACCAGCCACGACAAGCTGTACGAGGCGGTGGCCACGTCGCTGCACAACGCGAAAGAGATCCTGCTGCTCGGCTCGGGCACGGCCAAAGATGAGCTGAAGCACCATCTCGAGAAGCACCACGCGAACATCGCCAAGCACGTCGTCGGCGTCGAGGCGATCGACCACCCCACCGAGCCGCAGCTGCTCGCGATGGCGAAGAAGAAGTTCAAGACCATCGACGCCTGGCTCGGCGACCAGCGCTGAGCCTCGAAGAGAAAACCGGCTTTGCGGTTTTGTCGCCGAGGCGAATGGTTTGAGGGGTGGGCGGGGACACGTCCCCGCCAATCAACGCTGAGCCTCGAAGAGAAAACCGGCTTTGCGGTT
>JBIKRQ010000513.1:0-4135 GCA_044349155.1 Myxococcota bacterium | reverse complement strand
ACCGCGATGGCCACGGTCATCCAGTCGACGGGGGTTGGTGCTCCGGTGAGCCCGCCGAGTTTCGCGCTGTCGTCGGGCTTCGCCCTCGTTGGCGATCTCAGCGTGATTGGCCTGCCCGAAGTGCTGCAACTGCTGAAGTACCAGCGGCAGGTGGGCGCGTTGCTCATCGACGCGGCGGGCCTGCGGTTTGAAGTGGCCCTCGACGACGGCAATGTCGTCGCCGTCACCGCGACCGAGAACGACGGCGGCCCAGCTCGACGTGGCGAACTGCTGCTCGGGCGCTATCTCGTCGCCGCTGGGCACTGCGAAGAAGCGGCCCTCAACGCGCAGTTGTCGTCGTCGGTCCTTGACGTGCGGCCGATCGGCGAGCGGCTCGTTTCCGCGGGCGTCATCACACGGCAAGCGCTGTCGCATGCCATTGGCGAGCAGGCGCAAGATTTCATCGTCGAGCTGCTGCGGGCGCGTCGAGGCACCTTTGCCCTGCGCGCGGGTGCGGCTGCACTGCCCACCTACGTCGAGCGGCCTGGCTGGTCTGTCGACATGCTGCTGTTCGAGGCCCTGCGTCGCATCGATGAATGGGGCGTCATCGAGAACGAAGTGCCGTCGTTCGAGGCGCGCTTCGCGTTGCGCGGTGTCCTCGACGACACCGGGTTGTCCACCGAAGAAGCCAACATGTTGCGGGCGTTTCGCGCCGGGCCGCTACGTGTGCGTGACCTCGTCAAACGGTCGCCGCAGTTGCCATTTGATGTGTGCCGCGTCCTGTATCGCCTCTCGGTGCTCAAGCGCGTGCAGCGCATCGACGACGGCGACCAAAGCCGGCTGGTCAGCGACGCCCGCGAGCCCACCACCTCGGTGCCGCCCCGCGGCGTGTCGTGAGCCCCATGAGCACAGAGCCCTCCTCGTCAGACGCTGTGCCCACCGGCGTGTCGTCGTCGGCAACGCCCACGATCGCCCTGCTGCCTCGCGAACGCGCCGCACGCGCCATGCTCGGGCGAGGCCTCGCGGCCTGCGTTGTCGTCGCCGTTGTCGTTCCGGCGATGGCACTCGTCAGCGTCGCGCTCGAAGCACCGACAGCGCCGGCGGCGCCACCTGTGCTGGCACCTGCCGTTGCCTCTGCCCCTTCCGTCGACGTCACGCCGATTGAGCGCGACATCGCCGCGCTGCAAGAGGCCTGGCGCAGTGAGCGTCTCCGCGCGGTGCATGCCGAGCGCGGCGATCGCCTGCGTGTGCTTGGTCGCCTCATCGCGAAGGCGCGTGATGCGCGGCGCGCGGCCGGACAAGCCGGAGCAGACCTGCGCGGTCCGTTTCCGCTCGCCGAACTCGGCGACGTCGACGTGCTTGGCCTCGGCCCCGATCGCTGGCTGCTGGGTCGCGACGGCGTCGTCTTCGCCCCCGCGGGTATGGTGGCACCTGCTGCCCTCGCCACGACGGGCCGCGACGAAGAACCGCTCGAACTCGCGGCCAACAACGTCACCCTCGTACGGCGCTGTGTTCCCAACGAAGGCTACTGCCTCGTCGACGTTGATCGTGTTGCTCCTGCGGCCCCCGCCGTCGACCTGTCGTCGTTGCGAGCCGCGCGTGCAGCGACAGCCACTGCACCCGCAGCGGCCTCGTCGTCGACCACACCGTCGCCTGCACCTTCACGGTGGCCGCTGGTCGTCGCGGCCCTCGTCGCCGTCGTCGTCGGTGGCTTCGCCGCGTCACGGCTTTTGGCGTTGTCGGCACAGCTGCGGCAGTTGGCGTTTCGCCTGCGCCATCGTCAACGTCGACGCAGCGATGTCGATCTCTCGGCCGAAGAACTCAACGACCTCGACCGCGCGATCGACGATGCTCTCTCGGGTCTCGACGACGAACTCGCCGCGGTACAGCTGCAGGAGCGCCGACGTGAGCGCCTGCAGGCCATCGCCGCCACCCTCGACGACGCTGCCACCCGCGGCGGCGTTCCGCGCATTGCCACCCTCGACGACGACGACGACGACACCGCCCTTGCGGCACTCGCCTTCAGCGTGAACGCGCTGCTCGATGCCCTCGATGCGCGCGCGCTGCGTTTCAAGGTCGCCCTCGCCGACCTCGACGACGTCACGCAGATCGTGCCCGCCATGGCGCAACGCCTGCTGCGCCTCGCGCGCCATCCGGAGCTTCCGACGGCCGCCGTCGAGGAACTCACAAACCTCGGCAACGCTGTTGGCCAGCGTGTGCGCCGGCTCAACACGTTGCCGGTCCTCGTCGACGAAGTGGCCCGGCTCACACCGGCAAGTTCCGACGTGATGACGCGCGCCGAAGCCGTTGCCCCCTTCGCCCCCGACGACGCGCTGCGCCTCGCCGTGGCCGACCAAAAGCCGCAGCACACCGCAGACGACGACGTCACCGAGAGTGCTTCGTCCACTGGAACCATCGCCCCCTGAATCGCAGGCCCATCGGCACCGTCAGCTCTGCAGAGGACACCCATGCTCACGACCACGATCGCCGCTTTCTACGCCGTCATCACCATGATGGGTCCCCTTGCCGCTCGGCCCGTCGAGCGCCCCATCGCGCACACCGCACCGATCGTTGAGCCCGTGCTCGCCCAGGCAACGCCTGCCCCCGCAGCTGCACCCGCGACGACGACAGCGCCCGCCGATGCGGCGCTCAACGCGGTGATCGACACGCTGCAAAAGACCTACGAAGGCACGCGCGACTTCAAGGGCAGCTTCAAGCAGAAGTTCACGTACACGATGCTGCGTCGCTCGCAGGAATCGACGGGGCACGTGAGCTTCGAGAAGCCCGGTCGCATGCGCTGGGACTACGACAAGCCCGCCGAGAAGGCGTTCATCGTCGACGGCAAAGCGCTGTGGATCGTGCAGCCGCAAGACAAGGTCGCCTTCGTCAACGCGTGCTTTCAGCAAGACGGTTTGACGGCGTCGGTGGCGTTTTTGTGGGGCGAAGGCCGCTTGCGCGAGCAGTTCAACATCTCGTGGTTCGACGGCGTCTTCGGCGACAAGACCGACCACCACCTGCTGCTGTTGCCGAAGTCGAACAACGCGGTGTTCGCGCGCTTGATCCTCGTCGTCGACCCAAAGACTTCGCGCGTGAAGCAGTCCGTCGTCGTCGATCCTGCTGGCAACGTGAACCAGTTCGTCTTCAGCGACCTCGTGTTCAACGGCGGCATCAGCAAGGGCACGTTCAGCTACAAGCCTGCCGCTGGCATCAACGCGCAACGTTTGCCGGGTTCGTGCAACGCGCCCGTCGCGGGCGTGAAGTAGGCGACGACGTGGCCGACTCCCGCGTCGCCGCCCGCCAGCCGTTGGTCATCTTGTGCCAGCACGATCACGGCTCGTGTGCGGCGTGCTGCGGTGCCTTCAACTTTGTCGACCGCAGTCCCGCCGCCAGCGATGCCCGTTTCCGTCGACGAACCGACGCCGTGCGCAGCGCCTGGCCCAACGTGGCTGCCCTCGCCGAGGTCCGCGACACGCTGCTCGCGGAAGAAAAGCCCGCGGTGTTGTTTGCTGGCGTGAAGGTGTGCCCGTTTGCCGGCTACGTCGACGAGCCCGCCACTGGTCCGCCTCGCGTTGGCTGTCTCCTGCACCCCACACGCCACCCCACAGGCGACGACCTGCGTGACCTCGCGGTGTATCCGAAAGAGGTGTGCGCTGGTCATTTCTGCGCGCCCCACGATTGGCTTCGTCGTCGAGAAACGCTGCTCGCGCAGACCTGCACCGGCACGCGCTATGGCCGCGTGGTCACCGATGCCGGGCTCGTGAAGGCGATGCTCAAGACCCTCGAAGAACGCGGCGGGCGCACGTTGGCCGAGAGCGACATCGCCGCCATGTCGACGTCGCTGGATGCGCTGTGGGCGTTTCTGATCGACGCCTGGCCCTACCGCGATCCCGACCCGCATCGCTTCGGCGGCTTTGCCTTCAGTGGCGACGACGCGATCGAGCGCACGCTGCCCACGTGTCTTGCTGGCCTTTTCAACGTCGACGCCACGAGTGCCGAGCGCACCATCCTCGACAGCCTCGGCACGGGCGCCCTTGACGAACATGGTGCCACCGAAGCGCTTGCCACCTTGCGATCGGCCATCGACCACGTGCTGCAGATTCAGCTGTAAAATCAGGTGGTTCCCGGAACTCGGCCGCATTGAACCGCACAGTGGCAG
>JBIKRQ010000512.1:0-4140 GCA_044349155.1 Myxococcota bacterium | reverse complement strand
CCTCTCACGGAAGGCGAAGATGCGTTTACGAAGGTCGAGGGAGAGCGGAGCAGGCATCACACAGTCAGATCACGCCGGATCGCGAATGGGATCGGTCGATCGATCGATGGAAGAAGCGCTGTATGGAGCAGCAAATGCTGGTCGCAGCGAAGTGACTTGGCCAGAGCTGGAGCCATCTCCCGTTGTTTCACGAGGAGGGCGTGCAGACGAGTCTTTAGAGATACAGAGCTTCTGCTCAATTGTCTGCTCTGACGACTGAAAACTGCATGAAATTCGTTCCATCGATGAGTCATTGTAGCCTTCATGGGCGAGATCTGGTGGTGCGGCTTGCGAAGCGACCGCAAAATGAGGCGGCCGTCGCTGCGCTAGAACTGCTGGAGACCCTGCGTCGCTCGTCGATGTTCGTGCAACCGTGGAGCGGAAGCCCGGCGCACGGCGAACCGGGTTCGCCTGTTTTCGAAAGCCTGAAACGATTGCAGTCTTTCTCGGTGGCAAACCGAGCGTTTCCTGGAGGCGGAAATCCGTGCGCAGCTGCCGGTCCAGGGACTTTCTTGTGAGTCGACCCTGTGGGAGGGTGCACGACGTGATTTCCCGAATGCGTAGTCTCATGCAAGCCCGAGACGGAGCCCACATGCGAAACATTGTCCACCTCGCTCTACTGCTCACAGCGACCACAACTGCCTCAGCATGTTTTGATGAATGCCTCGTCGACAGCGATTGCGGTGACGTGAACGCCCGCTGTGACAAGCCTGAAGGGCTTGATGGCGTTTGTGTTGCTGCTGAGGGCGAAGGCGAAGGCGAAGGCGAAGGCGAAGGCGAAGGCGAAGGCGAGGGCGAGGGCGAGGGCGAGGGCGAGGGCGAGGGCGAGCAGGTGGCGCGCGTCGTGTTCCGCGTCGACGGCGACGAGGTTGCGAGCCCCTACCTGTACACGACAGCGACAACGTTCACGGCCGTCGGGCTGAACAATGTCGGCGACGAGGTTGGGGCGTGTTCGTTTGTGGGGGCGTCGTCGGTGGAGGCGCCGTCGGGCAACACCGCGAATGTAGTGCTCGAGGCCCACTGCGGAAGCAACGACAGCGCGGCTGACGACGTCGTCGACGAACTCGAATTGCATCCGTTCGCGGTTGAGCCCAGGTCGCCACCGCCTGGTCCAGTCGCGGTTGGTACAGCACCAGACGCCGGCTCGTACGTCTCAACGCAGGGATCTGGCTGTACGTTTGTTGATGTCCCACAAGATAGAAATGGCGTATTCGATGTGCGCTGCTCGCGCGATGGCACCGATCTCGTCGCGGCCGTAAGCGTGGCGTACTCGCCATCGGTGGACGGGGTGGTTCTGGGGCTTGATGAAGCCAGCCACTCGTCGCTCGTCGCGCGCGTGAGCCAGCGCGCTGTTGAGAGCTGCGCCATCAGCTGTGCTGGTGGTCCTCCTGCAACGACCGTTGTGACGGAGAACGGCGCTACCGAAGTGGGGTTCCCAACGGTAGCCGATAGCACCACCGCTGCGTGCACGGTGACCTGCGATGGCATCACTGCTGTGACGTTTACAGTGCACGCGGGCGAAGTGACGACACAGAACGCTCTCAACGCGCTGCGCACCGACAACGTGCAAGCCCTGGTGGGCGGCATCGGTTTGATCAGTCCGAGTTCATTCGATCTCGGCGACCCCGGCGTTTTCGAGGTGATGACCGGAACAGTCAACGTCCAGTGCGGCGCACCGACAGAACTTGTTCGCGTTCGTGCGCCCGCGCTCCGGGATGTTGGTGGAGGCATCACAATCGAGAATTGTGACACGGACCCATTCTCGCTGAATCTCAATGTCCTTACTCACGTCGGCGGCGCATTCTCCGTTTCAAATAGCGCTGCCCTTGGATCGATCTCAATACCGGAGCTGCAAACGGTTGGCGGCGCATTTGCCATCAATAACAATGCTCGACTCCTGACCGTTGACCTGAGATCGCTACAGTCCATCGGCCTTGCAGGCGGGGATCTCGATGACTTCACATTCAACTCAAACGCGACCGCGCTTTCACTTGGAACGCTTAGCGTCGAAATGCCTGCAGCCCGTGCTCGCGTTTTTGGAAACATTTCAATTACCGCAAATAACCGGTTTCCAAATCCTGCTGGCGCCACCCTTGCCTCGAAGCTAAACAACGAGGGATTCAATGCACCGATTGTGGTGAATAACCAATAGGCGCAATCAACGCTGACCGGCGTAGACAACGATCGCTTCTCGGCTCGGGAAGCGATCGTTTTCGTTAGCGCACCGAGACGAAGCGCTGCTCCGGCAGCACCACCGCTGTCAGCGAGCCGGTCTCCCAGAGGCCGCAGCCTGTGTCGATCGCAATGCCGCGCTCTGTTGCTGCTGGCTTCATGTGCGGCGTGTGGCCGAAGACCACCGGGCGGTCCAGCCGGCGCGCGGCGTCGATGTGGCCGCCCGTCCAGAGCAGGTTCCACGGCTCGTGCTCGACCAACCATGGCACTACTTCGTCTGGCGCCAGCCCCGGCTCGACCGGCGTGTTCTTGTGCACGCCTGCGTGGATGACCCAGTACGGCGTGCCCGACACGTGCAGGTCCAGCACCAGCGGGAGCTCGCTGAAGAAGCGGCGGTGGGCCTCGGGCACCTCGGTGAAACGCGGGGCCCAGGGCGCGCCCGCCGTCAGCCCGTACGCCTGCAGCGTCGCCAGGGCGCCGAAGGAGCGGTGCAGGACGTCGTCGGGGAAGCCCTGCCCGGCGCACCAGCGGCGCATCCATTCCTCGTGATTGCCGCGAACGCCGCGCGCGCCGCGGGCCATCAGCAGCTCGATGACGCCCGGCGCGTCGGGACCGCGGTCGATGAGGTCGCCAACGAAGAACACCGGCATCTGCTTGCCCAGCTTCTTCAGCAGCTTTGCGAGCAGGTCGGAGCGGCCGTGGATGTCGCCGATGACCGCGACCGGGCCGTCGACGTCGACGCGGCAGATGTCGGTGGTTCGAGTGTTCATGGCGACACCCTGAATCTAGCAAGGACGTCGTTCGAGCGCTCGGCGGTCACGTGAAAGTCTGCAATGACTTCAGGCTTTCGGCAGCACGCTGATCGCCCTCCCTCGATCTCAGCCAGTCGCTGGGCGGCGAGGAACAGAAGGTAGGGTATGAGAACGATCGTTCATCTCGCCGGAGCTCACCACGCGGCGTAAGCTCGATCGTTGTCGGGTAATCGTGTCGACAGAGGGGGTTTTGTGAGTCGACTGCTGCAGCTCTGTTTGGTTGTGCCGCTCCTGGTCGCCGTGTTCATGGCGACCTCGGCCTGCGATGTCGCTGAAGGCGAAGGCGAAGGGGAAGTCGGCGAAGGGGAAGGGGAAGGGGAAGGCGAGGGCGAGGGCGAGGGCGAGGGCGAGGGCGAGGGCGAAGGCGAAGGCGAAGGCGAGGATGCCCACGAAGACCTCCCAGCGGACCTCGTCGACGCCGTTTTCGCGGCCACGCGCGCCTGCCTTGTGAGGTACGGCGACCTGGCAACAGGCGAAAGCCAGCGCGACATCGACGCTGCCGTCGAGCGCGACGTCGACCTCTGGCTCCAAGGCTATCAGCTCTTCGCCAACGACAGCGCGATCGAGATCGACCCCGCAGGTGTCGCGGCCTGCATCGCTGACCTCGCCTCACCGGTCTGCTACCGCGGCGAGGCCAGAGAACTGAGAGTTGACTGCTACGGGATCTTTGTCGGCACGCTGGACACAGGAGAGGCCTGTGCGTCTCACTTCCAGTGTGCATCGCGCAATTGCGCCGGATGTGTCTGTGACGCCGCGCCAGGTGTTGCGCTGGAGGATACTGACGGACGCGAATGCAACGCCGACGAGGAATGCGCCGTGGGCGAGGTCTGCCACGTGTTCACGTCAACGTGCGTTGCCATCTGCGACAGCGACGACGACTGCGTCGACGAGGTCTGCACTGCGGGGCGCTGTGGGTACGGACTCTCCTACGGGTGCGGTTGGGACCGAGAGTGCGTCGAAGGCGACTTCTGCGACTTCGACTGCGGCGACACGCTGCTGTGCGACGTCGACACGGGGTGCAGATCAGCTCCTGAGCATGCGCAGCTGACGACGTCGATCGGGCGAACGATCGAGGCGCCCTCGCCTGCAGTGGCATAGCCGGGGTCATGCAGAAAAA
>JBIKRQ010000511.1:0-4144 GCA_044349155.1 Myxococcota bacterium | reverse complement strand
ATGCGGTTTTCGGGCAGCTCGCGGAAGTCGCGGGCACCGGTGCGGCACGACATTTCAAACGCCATGCGCGACGCCACCGCCGCCATCAAGCCGTTGGGCGCGGTGATGCGGGTGGTGATGCTGTCGCTGTCGATGCCGCCGTAGTAGATGAGGTACTCGTCGCCGCGCAGCAGGAAGCGCTGGTTGTCGCCGCCGCGGATCCAGGGGTAGCGGGTGACGGCAGCAATCTTGCGGTCGAGCAGCTCGGGCGTGAGGTACTGCGCTGTGCCCAGCGACTCGAGGAACGGCACATCGGTGTTGGCCAGCAACTTCGTTTGCACCGAGGTGGCGCGGAAGTAGGGGCTGTTCACGATGCCCTTGACCGCAACCTTGATGTTGTAGCCGCTGTCGACGAAGGCGGCGGCGATGTCTTGCAGCACGGCGTCCTGGATGGTGAACGCGCGGCTCTTCGCGTCGAACAGCGGGTCGGTGGGGTCGTTGGGCGCGCCCGCCGGCGCACGGCCCGTCAGACCCTTGTAGAGCGTGTGCACCGTGGCCAGCGCAAACAGCGGGTCGGCAGCAACGCGGTTGGCGAGGAAGTTGGTGGCGGTGAGGCGGTCGTCAAACGGCAGCGACTCGTCCTTGAAGCCGGGCGGGAACATGTCGCCGAACCAACCATCGCTGGGCTGGCGGTAGGCCCCCGTCTCGTTCCAGTTCTGGAAGGTGCCGCCGATCGGGTCGAGGACGGCGTGGCAGACCGTGCACGAAGCATCGTTCAACGTGGGGTTGAAGCCGGCGATGGCCCCCGAGTCGACGGGGCGGTCGGCGATGCGCAGGATGTCGGTGGCCATGAACTGCTGGAGCACCATGCGCGCGCGGTGACGGTTGCGGTTGGTGTTCGTGGTGGGGAAGCGGTTGAGCCACATCGGGTCGGTGAGCACGCCCGCATGCGGGTAGTCGGGGACGCTGACGGGCTTGAACTCCGCGACATTCGTGTCATCGTCGAAGTCGACGATGCCCTGCACATCGTACACCTTTGCGCTGAACGGGTTGACCATCATGTAGTCGGCCGTGAGCAGCTCGGTCCATGGCTTGTTGTTGCGGGCCATGTAGGCAACGAGTTCGAGCACTTCGCGCGAGACGCCCGCGTTGGTGAGGCTTTCGAGGCGACGACGCTCGCTTTCCTGCTCGGGGGTGCGCTGCTCAAACGGCGGCAGGCCTGCTTCGTACCAGAAGGCGTTGGGGAACCGTGTGCGGTCGACAAGTTCGGTACCACGGCGGCCCGAGATGTATTTGTCGGTCAAAAAGAGGTCGTTGTAGATCTCTTTCAAGCGCACATAAAACGCATCTTCCTCGAGCACGACGTCGAGGGCGGCGTCGAGGTCTTCGGGCTTGTTGCTCGACACGAGCGTGAGCTCGTCGGCGGTGGGCAGGCGGCCGGCAATCGCCAGGGTGGCCTTGCGGAACGTGCTGTCGCCGTCGAGGAGGTCGACCCCATCAAACGGGTTGTCGCTGCTGCCTTCGCAAGCAACAGGGTTCTTCAGCTGCACCACGAGTTCGGCGAGGGCTTTGTACGCGTCGCTGTTGACGTCGATGACGGCACCGCCCTCGTGGTCGATCTGGGCCGTGGGCTTGAGGAGCAGGATCGAAGTGCCGTCGCGCTCGAAGGCGGCCACGTTCGTGAGCACCGCGATGTTGTGCTCGAGGAAGCCCGGCTGGTTCGCGCCCTGCAGCACCAGGTCGGACGACGCCGCAGCACCCTGCCCGTTGTGGCAGGCGAAGCACGACGACGACATGAACGGGTTCCAGACCTCGTCGTTGAAGTACTGCTTCGTCGGCACACAGCCGCTGATGTCGGTGTCGGGTGTGGGTGGCGGATCGACGGCCTCCTGCTCAACGCAGGCGACGCCAAAGGCGGCCAGGGCCAGCAAGGTGCTCGCGAGGCGGGCGGGTGGTCGGCGCAGAAAATGCGTCATTGCCATCTCCATGGTGGCCGGCGGTCCGGCGTGGTCCGGGCGGTCGTCTGGCGGTGATCCTCGGCGAGGAATCACGGGCGGACGGCGATCGTTGAAAGCGTCCGCGACGGTACACAGGTCACACGTTCGACCGCTGATTCTCGCCGCGTCCGAGACAGGTGTGCGCTTGTCGCACCCGTGCACGGCACAAAAAAGCGCCCCGTGTTGGGGCGCTTCTTCGTCGAGCAATGCTGCCGGGACTCAGACGATTTCGACGCGCAACATCTGGTTGCCGACGAGGACGAAGTCGCCGTGGGCCACGTCGGCTTCCTGTCGCACACGAATGTACGTGCCGTTGCTCGAGCCGAGGTCGGTGAGCATGGCCTTGCCCTCGACGTGGGTGAACACGCAGTGGCGCCCCGAGATGAAGCCGTCCGTCGGCATGACGATGTCGCCCACTTCGCGGCCCAACTGACAGCGCTCGCCGGTGAGCAGGCGG
Source organism: Myxococcota bacterium (assembly GCA_044349155.1). Classification (GTDB taxonomy): domain Bacteria; phylum Myxococcota; class UBA727; order UBA727; family VGSZ01; genus VGSZ01. The sequence goes on along the minus strand of JBIKRQ010000511.1, from coordinate 1,711 downwards.
ATTTCGCCGGTGCGGCCGTCGTCGAGGATCTGGATCAAGCGACCAAACGCCGTGGGCGCCGGCGAGCCCCAGATGCGGCTGTCGTCGCCCTCGGCCTTTTTGATCTGAAACGCCGCCATGCGCATCGACTCGAAGCGAAACAGCTGACGGCCGACGCGGATGAGCTCGCCGTCGAGGAGCTCGCGCTCTTGCTTGACGCGCACGTACACGCCGTTGAGCGACCCTTGATCGGTGACCTTGAGCTGGCCGCCGTAGAAGCTGAACTTGCAGTGGGTGGGCGAGACGTAGGGGTCGTCGAAGAAGAGGATGATGCCGTTGACGCGGCCACAGATCGTTTCGCCATTTTTGATCGTGAAGGTCATGCCCTCGCGGCCGCTTTGGTCGATGGTGATCAGCTTGCACATCTTGTCTTTGACGACGTGCGACATGTCGGCCGCGTGCATGAACATCGTGCGCACGCCGCCGTCGCCCTCGGGGGCAGGTGCTGCTGCTCCGTCGAGGCGCTTGCCGCAGTTGCCGCAGAATTTCACCGTCGGCAGGTTCTCGTAGCCGCAGGCAGCGCAGGGGCGAGCGCCGCTGGCCATCGGCGTCAACGTCGACGACGGCGGGGCGGTTTCTGATGGCGGCGGAATGGTGAGCGCTGCGGGCGGGGCCGCGGTGGGCGGGACCGAAATGGCCGCAGGAGGAGCCGTGGCCGGTGCCGGCATCGACGACGCCGACAGCACGCCGGTGTTCACGTTGGGCGGCGGCGGCCCCCATGGGCCCGGCGTGGGTGCCGACGGGGCCGACAACGGACGCGGCACGGCGGGCTCAACGCCGACGGGCATCGGCGGGAATGCAGCTCCCCACGACGCTGCGGCCGCTGGTGCGACCGGCGCAACGGGAGCCACCGGAGGGGCAGAAGGCGCGAACGACGGCGGTGGCGTCGACGGAATCTGGGGTGCTGCCGGCGGAGGCGCCGGACGTGGTGGCAGCGGCGGCAGCGGCGAGGCCACGCTTTGCGGCGTGTGCGTGTAGGGCATGTCGATGCTGAAGGCTTGCGCCGAGGGCATGGTCATGGCGGGCGGCGGCGGCGGCGGCGGCACCGGAATGCCGTCGGGGAAGGCTTCGCGGTAGGCCTTCAAGTCGTAGCCGCAGTCGAGGCAGAAGTTGAAGTTGTCGGCGTTGTCGCGTCCACAATTCGGGCATTTGATCATGACGACCTCAACAGGCGGCTTCGCCCGCGCAACGCGGGTGCGGGGGTTGTGCGACGTCGACAGCGGGCAAGTCAAGCGCTTGGCTGCTTTGCCTGCGGCGGTTGGTCGCCGAAGCCCGCAGTGGTGGGTGCTGTGGTTGACACGATGGCGAGACGCTTCTAAGCGCTGCGGCAGACCGTCGTCGGGCATGTTGCTCGACTTCTGGTGGCGGTGTCCGCGATTGCGGCCCAGAAAGGTTTGTCATGTTCGCAGAGAAGAAGACGGAACTCGTCGAGAAGTTCCGCACCCACGAGACCGACACGGGCTCGCCTGAGGTCCAGATCGCGATCCTCTCGGAGCGCATCAACCACCTCACCGAACACTTCAAGGTCCACAAGCACGACCACCACGGTCGTCGTGGCCTCCTCAAGCTCGTCTCGCAGCGCCGCGGCCTCTTGAACTACCTCAAGAAGAAGAACCTCGGCCGCTACAAGACGCTGATCGAGACCATCGGTCTGCGCAAATGAGCCCCCACG
>JBIKRQ010000134.1:0-15306 GCA_044349155.1 Myxococcota bacterium | reverse complement strand
AGACACCACCGCCGACAACATCGACGACGACTGCGATGGCCAGCTCGACGAAGACACCTGCCTCGTCGACGAACACCGCGGCGATGCCTGCAGTGCTGGCGTTGGCGCGTGTGCTGGCGAAGGCGCGCTGGTGTGCGAGAACAACGCTCTGGTCTGCGATGCAGTGGCGTTGGCGCCCACGGCGGTCAGCGACAGCACCTTCGACGGCGTCGACGACGACTGCGACGGCATGACCGACGAAGACGTGCCCACCTGCCGCCGTGCCGCCGACTTTGGCACCGCTTGCAGCGTCGGCACCGGCCCGTGCCTTGCCGAGGGCACGCTGACCTGCTCCGACAACGGCGCAGAGCTCGTGTGCGATGCGCAGGCACTCCCGCCACTTGCAGACGTCGACACCACCCTCGACGGCGTCGACGACGACTGCGACGGCGAGGTCGACGACGATGTGGTGCCCTGCGATCAACAAGCGCGTTTCGGCACCGTGTGCTCCACCGGCGTTGGCGTGTGCAGCCGCGACGGCGTGTTCGTGTGCGACGAGCAAAACATTGGCCTGACCTGCGATGCCGTCGCCGGCCAACCCACCAACGCCGTCGACGACACCCTCGATGGTCTCGACGACGATTGCGACGGCAACGTCGACGACGATGTGCCGCCCTGCCGCTTGCTCGCCGCGTTTGGCAGCGCGTGCTCGGCCGGTGTTGGGCCGTGTCAGACCAACGGCACGCAGCAGTGTTCGGCCGACGGCCAGAGCCTCGCGTGCTCGGCCGTGGCGAACCCGCCAGCCGTCACCCTCGACGACGATCGCGACGGCATCGACGACGACTGCGATGGCACCGCCGACGACGATGTGCTCTTTCCCGACCGCGAGCTGTGCGACCCGGCCCTTGGGTGCTGCTTCGACAACACCTACATCGTGCCCAACGAGAGCTTCTTCCACGTCGACGAAGGTGGCGTGACGGCGGCCGGTGCGTGCGTCGTGGGCGCGACGAACAACCCGCCCAACTGCAAGCGTGCGCGCTGCACCGATCCGTTCGGTCAGCTCACCTACACGGCGAATCCGCCGGCGTCGGGGCCGCACATGGGCTGCAGCTGGGGTGCCTGGAACACGGTGTACGAGCAGGCAGCTCCCGAGCCGCGCGGCTTTTGGATCCACAACCTCGAGCACGGTGGCGTGCTGTTTCTGTGGGGACCAAACGCGACGCCCGAGGCCAAAGCAGAACTCCTGGCGGGCTTTGCCACCATCCCCACGCACACCCTGTTCGACGTCACCAACAACCGCAGCTGCACGACCAACGCGAATTGCACGGCCACCGATGGGCAGGTGTGCACGGTGGCCACAGCGTCGACGGATTGCGCGTCGGGTGAGTGCATCAACGGCCGTTGCAGGAACACGGCGTTGCGCGTGTGTCGCCAGACCGACGGAAAATGCGTGCAGCAGGGCTGTGGGCATACGTTGTCGGTGGCGACGTTCGACCCCGATCTCGAGGTGCCGGTCGCTGTTGTTTCCTACAACCAGCCGTCGGTGAACGTGGGCCAGCAAGGTGGGCGCATCTTGTTGCCCGACCACACCGGCATCATTCCGCGCGCGGCCGCGCTGCAGTTTGCTGTGGGCTGCCGCGGCAAGGGACCCGAGTCGTTCTGCGGCAACGGCCCTGTCCACTGATGAGGAACGAGGCGGCGCGGGACTTGTTCTCAAAGGTGTGCGCGTTCGATGCCGAGCGTGCTGAAGCCGAAGCCACGCTCGTCAAGCACGGCGCTGCGGCGGTGCCGTTTCTCGTCTCGCAGATCTCCGACCCGAAGCACGGGTGGCAGGCGGTGCGGCTGCTGGGCGAGATCGGGCCCGAGGCCGCGTCGTGCGCCGACGTGCTGCACCACGAGCTGTGGCACGCCACGACCGAGCCGGGTCGCGCCTGGCCAGCGCGTGCGTTGGCGAAGATCGGCCGCCTCGACCTGGTGCTGCCGCTGTTCGACGACGACATGCCGTCGCTGCATGCGCCGCCAGCGTATCCGACGGGCCACTACTGCTGGTGTCGGCGTTGTTGGTGCTGCGACCGCACAGCTACGAACAGCTCGAGCGCTGCGCACAAGGTCCGCAGGCCTCCACGCTGCGCGAATGCATGAAGCCCGGGTCGGCCTCGTACACCGTCGCCGTCGACGACGTCGCGGTCTGCGTTGCTGCCTGGCAACGCTTCGGACCCGAGGTGCGGCGCGATGTGATCTGCAATGTCACCAGTGTTGCTGCACCGGGCCGCAAGGCCGCTGCTGCACTGCTGGTCGCCGCCTGTGACGACGTCGATGCCGATGTGCGCCGCCTCGCGGTGTGGGGCCTACAAGGCCTGGGCAAGCGCCTCGCGCGTCCGCACATCGCGATGTTGCAGGCGATGCAACACGACAGCGACGCCGGCGTGCGCCGTGCTGCCGAAGCCACGCTGCGCTGGCTGGAGTGACGACGACGGCACCACGCACAGCATCTCGTTATCGTCTGCGCTCGTCCTGCCGACCAAAGGCCGCGATGCACGCCCAACCGATGCCTTGCGATGCTTCACGACGCACGATGAACCACGGCGCACCAACCCGCTGCGTGCCAAACACCCAGTGACGTTCATCGCCGATGACGACGTCGGCGCGGTGAAACCCCAGCGTGCTGAACTCGCCCGGCCCGGCCAACGCCTGCAGGCGCGTGAGGAGCGCTGCTCGTTGTTGCAGCAACGTCTCGATGAACCTCGGCTCGTACGAGAGGTAGGCGCAGGCGCCCACGAGGGTGCCTTCTTCGTTCAACGTGCCCGCACCCACGACGTGGCGGCTCATCTGCACCGCTGCACTCAAGGTGGCGACGGTCTCGGCGTCGCCGCGCGTCCAGCGTTCTTCAACCCGCGTGCCGTGCTGCGCGACGTTGCGGACGTAGCCATGCAGCGACAACGCGCTGAGCAACGAGCCGTAGGTGCGGCTTGGTGCACCACACCACATCGAGGCGCTGGCGAGGGTGCCGATGTGGCAGGCGTCGGCCCCGCGCACGCCGACGAAGTCCACGTCGGCATCGACCGGCTCAAAGAACGGCGGGCCGATGTCGTCGACGACCACCGCTGTGTCGAGGCGCGCGCCATCGCGCACGGCCACCCACGAGGCCACGCGCACCTGCGAAGCGATGGCTGCTGCCCGCCGCTGCTCGTGGCGCGGTCTGGTGACGAGTTCGTCGAGCGAGAAGGTGAACTGCGGGTCGTACTCGTCGTAGCGCGGTCGCTCGAGGAACAGTGCGTGACCGCTCTGTGCGCGATCGATGCCCGCGATGGCGATTGACGCCGACGCGCGCAGGGCCTCCAGCGCTTGCGTCGTCGACACGACCCCCCAGGCGACCAAAGTTTCGCCGAGGGGCTTGCGCGTCGCGCGGCACTCCTCGACGACCGACTGCAGCACGCTGCGCTCAACGCCCAACGCCTGCAGCTGCCGCAGAAACTCGAAGGGATGCAACGAGCAGGTTGCCCAGGCGACGCGCCCCGCCTGGAGGTGGATGTGCACCTCGCAGTTGGGCGAGGCGTAGATGAATTCCCCGCTGGCACGCGCTTCGGCATGCACCGTCAGCATCGCCAATGGCGGCAGGACGATGTGTGCGCTGTTTGACGCCGTCACGTGTCCTCCTCGGGTTCAAACACCCCCAATCGGCCACGCGCCCTGGTTTCTTGAGATCTTCGGGCGAAACCAACGACCAGTCGCTCGGAAACGACCGAAGGGATGATTTCAGCGCCGGGTACTGCTGCTAGCGCCGAAAGGCGGCTTCCATCTCGGCGAGGATGCGGGGGGCTTCGTCAGCGGTCACCACTTCAACGTTGTCGATACCAGCCGCACGCAAGATGGTTTTGATGACGAAGTTCATCTTGTCGTCGGTGAGAATCACCACGCGCGAGAGCTCCTGCGAGCAGCGACGCAGAAACGCTGCCGTGCGCATGCGCGACGAGAGTGAGTTCACCGCAGCACCCTCGGTGGGGGCCACGATGCCGCCGCGCGGCCAGCCCTCGGCTCGGACGTTGGCCAGGGCAGCCTCGCGCCAGGCGTTGCTGGCGTCGTCGTCGATCGGTCCGTGGTAGCGGACCACGAAGACGTCGCCTTCGCGGTAGAGCTTCCACGTCTCGCCCGAGCCGATCACGCGCAGGTGTCCAAACACGCTGTCCATGCGGCGCACGCTATCGAACTGGTGGTTGCTCCACAGCAGAAAGCTCCGCTCCCCTCGACGAAACGTTCGTCGCACCGTTGCTCGGCGCTGTGGCGCCGCACTTGAGAGATCGTCGCAACGCGCCCCGTGACGATAGAACGCGACATGACTTCGACCTACACCGCCCGCGGCACCGTTGTTCCCGGTGGCACCGGACATCTCCAAAGCCATGGTCTCGACGTGAATTTCGACGGCAGTGCGGGACGAGGCACGCTGCCTGGCCCTGCAGACCTGCTGGCCGCCGCCCTGAGTGCCTGCCTGCTGAAGAACGTCGAGCGCTTCTCGCACCTGCTGTCGTTTCAGTACGCGGCCGCCGCTGTCGACGTCGAACTCGAGCGCGAAGAACCACCGCCACGCATCACGAAGGCGCGCTACCAGCTGCGGCTGGTGACCACCGAAACGCCTGAGCGCGTCGAGTTGCTGCACCGAAACATCAAGCGATCGGGCACCGTCGGCAACACACTCGCCGCCGCGTGCGACCTCGACGGCACCCTTACCGTCGTCGACCGCATCGACTGAGCGCTCAACCAGCCCCACCAGGGATGACGATGCGCTTCAGGCTTCCTGTGGTGGCCGCTGCTGCGATTCCTGGGGCTGGGGCAGGTGGTGCGGCAATGGTGACACTGCTGCGCCGCAGACTCGAGCGTGGGCGACCGTGCGCAACCGCCGTGCAGCGCGCACCTCCGATCGTGTTTCGACGCGGACGACGGACAGCCGGTCCGGACATGGCGCGACGGCGATCGCGCCGCGCTTTGCTACAGCTGCTGGTTGTGCCGACGATGATGGACGCGCGAGGAACACATGACATCGATCGTGCAGGCAAACCTCGAGGGACAACTCACGCAGTCATCGCTGCTGCGCGCCCTGAACGCCGCCGTGCCCGACGAGACCCGTGTGTGTCTGCTCATCAACTGCTTGCCGATGACGGGCTACGACCTCGACGCGCGCAACACCTTTGTCGAGTGGAACAAGGCCCACCGCCCACGCATCGCGGGCGTTGCGATCGTGACCATCAAGCCCGCGTGGCAGATGGTGGTCGCTGTGATGGCGATGGCGTCGGGGCAGCAGATGCGGGCGTTTGCCGCCGTCGACGAGGCCCGGGCGTGGTTGGCGTCGTTGCCCGGGTGATCGTTTCGTTGGCGAAGTGCCCCGTCGGGTGTGACACTTGCGTGCATGAACCCATTGCGTTTCGCCTGTGCCCTCGCGCTCGTTGTTGCCTCTGCTGCGTGTGAACCCGAGGTGGCGTGCACCGACCTCGCTGCCTTCAGTGTTTCGGCCGTCGTCGTCGACGATCGGGGCATCGCTGTCCAGGGCGCCACCGTCACCTACACCGTCAACGGCAGCGAAGAGGCGCCGTGCGAAGAAATCGCCAACGGCTTCGCCTGCGGTGCTGAACAGGTCGGCACCATCGTGGTGTTCGCGCGCAAAGAAGGCTTCGCCGACGCCACCGCCCAGGCCACCGTCGTTCAGGACGACCTGGGCTGCCACGTCGTCACCCAGGTCGTGCAGCTCGTGCTCGTCGCCAACACCACCACCTGACCGTTGGCATCGTCGTCACAGCGCGGGGCAGTCGCCGCCGGCACCAACGATGTCGCGGCATTCGCAGCGGTAAAGGCTCTCGGCATCGCAGCCCGACGAGATCGGTGACGTCGACGTTTGCAACGGCGTCACCGCTCGGCCATTGCAGCCCACCCACGAACCCATGTTCGTATCGGCACCGGTGGCGATCGCCTCACCGTCGGCGTCGTCGTCAAAGCTCCACGCGGCCAGCGCTTCGATCCGTCGACGGACAGCCCACGCATCCAGGCCGTTGTCGAAGCGGTCGTCGGCGCCATTGCGGCCAGCGGTGAACGGCACGCCGTGGCCGGTGGGCTGCGCGCAGTCGCAGGCGTCGGCGGGAATGAACAACCAATGCTTCTCGATGCCAGCAGGCACGCGGTTGTAGCCATCGCTCGAGATGCAGTGAGAGTTGATCACGTCTTCGCCGTACACTTCGACGACGAGCTTGGTGTCGAGCGGCAGCGCCTCGATGCCCGTGCCCCACGTGTACCAGGGCGCCATCGCGAACAAGAAGCGGCCGTTTTCGCCAAAGCCCTCGTCGACAAACAGGCGCTTGCCCAGTTCGTACACCGCACCGCCACCAAACGAGTGGCCCGCGATCCCGACGCGCGTCGTGTCCAGATGGCTGCGCGTGCGGATCGCCGTCGTCGCCGACAAGAACCCCGCTGTGAGGATGTCGTAGCGCTCGATGAAGCTCGCCTCGCCTTCAATCCCCGGCGTCGCGGTGGGGTAGGGCACGTAGACCACCGCGAACCCCGCAGCGGCCAAACCGCGCAACGTGTCGTCGTACACGACCGGATCCACCGCCCCGAAGGCGTGGCCGAAGAACACCACCGGGGCCGGGTCGACGTCGAGCGGCAAGAACACCGTCACGTTGTCGGCGAGGTTCACCACTTCCACGTCCGAGGTGCCCGGCGCACCAAAGCCCACCGGCGCGGTCACGCTGCTGGCATCGACACACTCCGCGACGGTCGCGGGATCACCCAACGTGCAGATGTCTTCGCCTTCGCCCTCGCCCTCTCCTTCACCTTCGCCCTCGCCTTCTCCCTCGCCTTCACCTTCGCCCTCGCCTTCTCCCTCGCCTTCGCCTTCGCCTTCGCCCTCGCCCTCTCCTTCGCCTTCTCCTTCGCCTTCTCCTTCGCCTTCGCCTCCAGCGACAGGGGCGTCACAGGCCCACAACGGAAGCACCACACACACGAGAGCGAGCGTCGGAATCAAGCGCATGCATCACAGACACCGCTCACACCCAGCCTGGAAAGGCTTGACATGTGTTCAGTGTTTTGCTCGATGTGATCACGCCGATGCAGATCCACCCACCGGCGGTGAGATCTCGCGTTGTTGTGCGCCCCGCCCGCCGCGCACGTGTCGAGCCTCCCGCTGCCGCACGGCGCCACCAGCGCACCACAATGCGTCATCACACCCGACGAAACTCCATCGTCAACGATCGCGTTTCCCTGCCGCCACGTCGTCGAAACAGTCCGTCAAGTGGGGCCGCACCGATGGTTGAGGCCGGAAAACAGCGCCGCAAAAACAAGGAGTTGTCGTCGACGACCGCCCTTGTGGTCAGTTGCTTGGCGCCCCCCGCATGCCTCTGCTACCGAATCGATCGTCGTCGCTGACCTCGTCCCTCACCGCTCACGCGGCGTTGCGGCGTTTCCAGTCAGCCAGTGCTTTTGGAGGCCCATGTCCGCACGTCGCCCCACCGATCTGCCTCGCCCCGCCTTCTCCGGCGTGGCGGAGCCATATGCAGGCATCGGTGACGGCATCGAGCGCGACCACGACGGTCACAGCGACGGTGGCGACGAAGCAGCGGCCCAGCTCCTCAACGCGATCCGCGATCCGTTGCGCGCGCAGATGAGCTTGTTTGCCTGGCGCGGTTTCCTCGAGCCGCTCATGCCCGGTGGGCTTGTCGAGCAGCACGACGGCACGCTGGTGCTCACGGTGTTTGCGCCGTCGACGTTCCTCGCGGATTGGGTGCGCGATCACTACGGCCCGGCGTTGACGACGGCGGTCGGTGGCGCGCTGGGGCGTGCGCCGTCGACGTGCCGCGTGCAGTTGATTGCGCGGCCCATGAGCACGGTGCCGCAGCAGGCGTTGCCCACGGCGTCGACGTGGCCGATGCCCGCGGATCAGCTCCCGCCCGAGCAGCACCCAGCACACCCGGCACAGCCGTCGTCGTCGTCGTTGTCGGCCACGCTGTTGCCGCAGCCCGCACCTGCGTCGGTCACGCTGTTGCCGCAGGCTTCGATGCTGCCGCAGCGCGCGCCCACGCCGTCGACGCGGCATGGTGAGCGCCACGGCGAAGTGGTCGCGATGCCCACGCCGCAGCGGCGTGCGCCGGGTCGTCGGCTCGATCCGCGCTACACCTTCGACAGCTTCGTCACGGGCCCCGGCACGCGCATGGCGTTTTCGGCGTCGTCGTCGGTGGCTGAGCGCCCGGGGGCCCGCTACTCGCCGCTGTTTCTGTTCGGGCCCACGGGCCTTGGCAAAACGCACCTGCTGCACGCGGTGGGGCACGAGATTCTCGCGCGTCATCCGCAGCAGCGCGTGGCGCTGTTGTCGGCGGAGCAGTGGGTCAACGAGTTCATCAGCGATGCGCACGACAAGAAGTTCGACGCGTTTCGCAAGCGCTTCCGCGACGACATCGACGTGTTGTTGATCGACGACATCCAGTTTCTCGCTGGCAAGGCGCAGTCGCAGGACGAGTTCTTTCACACGTTCAACGCGCTGTACGAAAGCCACAAGCAGATCGTCGTCACCAGCGATCGCTACCCACACGAAATCGCCGGTCTCGAAGAGCGTTTGAAGACGCGCTTTCAGTGGGGCCTCGTGTGCGATGTGCAGCCGCCCGACGCCGACACGCGCCGCGCGATCTTGTCGCGCAAAGCCGTCGACCTTGGCTGTGCCTTGCCCACCGAGGTGCTCGATTTTGTCGCGGCCAGCGTGACGACGAGCGTGCGGGCCCTCGAAGGCGCGCTCACGCGCCTGGTGGCGTGGAGTCAGCTCACGCGCGAGCCCATCACCCTCGACGAAGCGCGCACGCAGTTGCGGCCGACGTTGCAGGCGGGGGCGGCATCGCCGTTGTCGGTGGGGCGGATCATCGAGGTCGTCGCCACCTACCACGGCATGCGCGGCAAAGACCTGATGGGTCCGTCGCGTCAGCGCCAGGTCACGCGGGCCCGCCACATTGCGATGTTCCTCGCGCGCCAGCACCTGCAGATGTCGTTGCCCGAGTTGGGCCGTGCCTTCGGCGGTCGCGACCACACCACGGTGCTCGCCTCGGTCAGCAAGATCGAAAGCACCCGCCACGAAGACGCGTCGCTGCAGGCGTTGCTCGGGCGCCTTGAGCAGACGTTGTTCTGAGCCCTACTTCGACGACGTCGCCGCAGGCGTGGCGTGCTGGTGGTAGCGCGGGATTGTGCACTGCCGGCCCTGCCCGCCTTGCCAGATATGGGGCCCGTTGAACGACACGATGGCCCGCGTGTCGCGCCAGGCACCGTTGTCGTCGACGAAGGCAGCAGCGGGCACGGGCGGATACACATGCTCGTGGCGCCCACGCACCGGGCACACGCCACCGCCCCAGGCCCGAGGTCGCCCGTGGGGCTCGACGTAGGCAAACGTCGGCGGTGCCTGCGGTGTCGTCGTCACGGGCACCACGCCGCAGCCAGCGCACAACAGCAGTGCGGCGGCGAAGCGGCTCATGGCGTTGGCGGTGGAGGTGGAGCTGTCGACGTCGATGCCAGCACCGCGATGCCGCGGCCATGCGCGTCGGCCAACCACAAGCTGCCATCGCTGTGTTCGGTCACTGCCGACACGCTGGCCACGTGTTGCGCGTTCACGTCCTGCAACGAGCGCAGCGGCGTGCCGTTGGCGTCGAGCTCGATGACGAAGCCCTGGTGCACAAACGACGGCCGCAGCCACGGCGGCAGCGATGCGGTGGCGTCTTTCAGGAATGGGTGCGGGTGCATCAGGTCGAGCAGGCGCTTGCGCGTCGACGACAACGGCACCCACAACGTGCCCCGTGGGCTGAGTGCGAGGTTGTCGGGAAAGCCCGGCAGGTTCTCGACGAACACTTCCTTGAGGTTGCGTTTGTCGCCGTCGAGCCACACGCGCCACAAGCGATAGCGGTCAGCTTCGGCGACCAACAAGCTGCGTTCGTCGGCAGCCAGCACAAGGCCAGAAGCACCAGCGAACTCGCGCGCCAACACCGTGGTTGTTTTCGTGGCGGGCTCGTAACGCAGCACGCGACCCGTGGGGCGTTGATCGAGCACATCCTCGAGGAGCTGGTCCTTGCGCCACACCGCTGATGCATCGGTGAAGTACACAACGCCGCGACGGTCGATGGCGATGTCGTTGACGAAGCGGAAGGGAGCACCTTCGGCGGTGTCGACGACGACGTTCACGACCTTGCGTTCGACATCGATGCTGAGCAGACCGCGGTCGGCGTCGCACACGTACAGCAGGCCATCGGTGGGCGAGAGTGCAAGCCCCATGGGCCGCCCGCCGGTGTTCGCCACCTCGACAACGCTGTTGCCCTCGAGACGCACCACACGGCCATCAGCCACGCTGGCATAGCCGCGGCCGCTGTCGTCGAACACGACGTCGTCGACACCGGGCAGGTCGGCGAAGCGGCGCTCGCTGTGGGTGAGGGCGTCGTTGGCCCAATACGGGCCGTCGAGCGGCGGTGCAGGTGAGGGAATCCACGCCGCCGAACCAATGGGCGATGGCAACGCCAACCACGTCACCAACAGCGCGAGCGCAAAGATGCTCGCCCCACGAACCACCAACAGCAGCACACGACGATCCACGACCATGCGTGGATCGTAGCAGGCAACGATGGCCGACGTGCAGCACCTCACATGATGGCCGCCGTCTGCCAGCGCGTCGACGTCAGCGGGTGCTGGTCACGTCGCGCGTTGCCACACTCTGGGCGCTGATGGTGCCACCGCCAAACGCCGGATCGAGGGTGCCCACCCGTGAGCGCGTCGCGGTCAGCGTGATCTGGCAGGTGCCGGTGTCTGCTTCGCCCTCGCCTTCACCCTCGCCTTCGCCTTCACCTTCTGCGCCGGTGTCGTCGTCGAGCTGCTCCACAATGGTGCCGGCGGCGATCGTCACGCTGGTTTGACCCGCGGGCACTTCCAGGCTGCCGGTGTCGATGCAGCTGCCGGTCCACACGATGGTGACCTCGTCGTCAGAGGCCGCCGTTTGCAGTTCCACCACGATCTCGGCGGTTCGCGAGAACGAAGCACCGGCCGCAGGGCTTGCGATGTCGACAGGCTGAGGAATGCTCACCGTCGACGACGGGGCCGACGCCTTGTCTTCCGCGCGGGCCAGGGCGACGGTGACGATGTCTTCTGGAGCGCCCACACCGTCGAGCTTGCCCGAGTAGTTGAACACGCCCACGATGTTGTTCTCGTCGAGCGTGACCTCCACATCGCCGCTGCTGGCCGTGAGGACGTCGCTGCCGTCGAGGTCAACGGTGGTGAGCGTGCCCGCACCAATGGTGGCGTTCACGGTGGTGCTGCTGCCGTCTTTGGCCGCGGTGACGACGATGATGGGGCGCATGCCGTCGGTCTCGAGGTCGGTGGATTCAATGCTGCTGCAGGCAGCAATGCCCACAACGGCGAGGCCAATCGACAGGACCGACAACGACAACGACGACGACGACAACGGCTTCAACATCACGAACCTCTTCGAGGGCGGGGAATGCGTGCAGCAAAGCAGTACCCGTGCCAGCTCCGTCGCCGCGTCACACCGCGACGCGCGCCGTTCACCGGCGAAGGCCCGCGACATCAACGTCATGGTCTGGCAGGCGAGCCCCATGCAGACGATGCAGACGACGCAGCAGGCGCCCCGCTGTCCGATTCCCGGCATCCACCCGCGTGCGCGCGGGCTTGCGCCCTCTGGCAACGTGGCCGCCGCGATTGCGAAGCTCGACGCCGTCACCGACGCCCACACGATCTTGCAGCTGCTGACGAACTGGGAGTTCCCGTTCGACATCGTGCGCGCCAACGAACTCGCGCTCTTTCACACCTTCGGCAGCCGCTCGATTTCGACGCTGTTGGATCGCACGGGTGAATTCTCTGGCGCCGGGCAGAAGCGCTACGACGACACGCGCTTGTTGGTGGGCCAGTTCATGGAGGCCGCCGTCGATGACGAACTCCACGCTCGCGCGATCGCCCAGATGAACCACATCCACAGCTTCTACGGCATCAAGAACGACGACTACCTCTTCGTCTTGTGGACCTTCATCGACTTTCCCATCCGGTGGCTGAACGACTTTGGTCGACGTGCGTTCACGCCCCACGAGCAGGCGGCGTGGTTTCACGCGTGGCGTGCCATCGGCGAAAAGATGGGACTGCAGAACATCCCCGTCGACAAGGCCGCCTACGATGCCTTCGTCGTCGACTACGAAGCGCGCGAGTTCGTGCCGTGCGAGGCGAGCCGCCGCGTGGCCGACGCCACCGTCGCTGTGATGCAGGCGTGGTTGCCAAAGATATTGCGCGCCGCGGTGGTACCCGTGGCGTCGTGCTTGATGCGCCCACAGCTGCGCAGCACCCTGGGCTACGCCGAGCCGTCGTCGTGGTTGAACCGCCTCGTGCGCGGCGTGCTCCAGGTGCGCGCGAAGGTGAAGCGCGTGCTGTCGGGCGAGCAGCATCCGTCGTTCATGGCGACGTCGATCAACCGCACGTACCCGGGCAACCGCTACACCATCGAAACACTCGGGCCGTCGCACGCCCACCGCGCAGCGCCACACAGCGGACCAGACGTGAGCGCACCATGACGACGTGGGCGGCCATTGATGTCGACTACCGCGCGCAGGGGGCTGTGGTGGCGGCTGTTGTGTTCGACAGCATCGATGCCGCAACGCCCGCGCATGAGCAGGTCGTCGTCGTCACGCCCGTCGCGCCGTACGAACCGGGGGCGTTTTACAAGCGCGAGCTGCCGTGCGCGCTCGCCGTGCTCGAGGCGCTGTCGGCGGGTGGCCGGCACATCGACGTCGTCATCGTGGACGGGCACGTGTGGCTGGGTCCGGGCGTCTTTGGTCTTGGGGCATATCTCTGGACCGAGCGGCGACGGTTGCACGACGACGCTGTGGTCATCGGTGTGGCCAAGACGCCGTGGCACGACCGTCGCGCCCACGTCGCGGTCACCCGTGGTGGCGCGCGGCCGTTGTGGGTCACCGCGGCCGGTTGTGACGTCGACACCGCTGCACGCCGTCGCTGCCATGCATGGACCGTTTCGCCTGCCAACGTTGCTGAAGTACGTCGACCGCCTCGCGCGCACCGCGCCGTTGTCGTTGTCGTCGACGACGCCCTGATGTTGCATTGCGTCATGGTCGTGGGCGCCCGTGACGACGACGTTGTTGCAAACGCACATGCTTCCGGCCATGCCGTCGCGCACTGATTGTGCACTTGCACATCAGCAGAGGGAGCCGCGATGAGCACGATGGAACAGCCCGCAACGAGCAGCTGGCGCACGAAGGTGGTGCCGCTGGTGTTGTTCGGCATGTACGCGAGTTTTGGTGCGGCCTGGATGGCGGTGGTGCCGCTGTTCCCCGAGATTGAAACGCTGCTCGGCGTCGATCGCAAGTCGGCGTTGACCCTCGTCACCGTGGTCAGCATCGCCAAGAGCATCGTGCCGATCCTGGCCGGCGTGTTCGCGGCGCGTCTTGGCTTGACGACGACGATGCGCATCGCCGCCGTATTGATGAGCCTTGGCGTGTTGGTGCCGTGGTTGCCCGGCGGGTGGTCGGTGTGGGTGGCGGCACGCTTCCTCTTTGGCGTGGGCGGTGCCGTATGGCTCACGCTGATGGGGGCTGTTGTCGTCGACGTGGTGGCACCCGCGCGGCGCGGCTTTGTCAACGCGCTCAACGGCGTGGCGATCAACACCGGTGTGATCGTCGGCTTGAAGTCGGCCTTGCCGCTCAAAGACGCGCTCGGGGCGCAAGGTGCCCTCACGGTGTTGTCGTCGACGATGGCGCTGTTTCTGGTGCTGCTGTTGGCGGTGGGCCCGCTGTCGTCAGCACCGCCGCGCGCGGTCTCGTTCGGCGCGATTTTTCGCAGCTACGTGGCTGTCCTCAAAGAGCGCACGACGTGGATCATCGCCGGCGCTTTCTGCGGGCCGCTGGCGCTCTATCTCGTCGTCAACACGTGGCTGCCCACGTATCTCGAGCAGGCCTATGGCCTTACGCGCGCCGCGGCGGCGGGTGCGTTGTCGACGATGAACCTGTGGGGCATTCCCGCCAGCCTCACCATCGGCGTGCTGTTGCAGAAGAAAGTGTGGCGCGTGCGCGGCTGGATTCTCGTCGGTGGCCTGCTGTTGCCCGTGGGCATGGCGGGCGCGCTGCTCGCCGACGAGGCGTGGCGCATGCCGTTCTTCGCCCTCGCTGGTGCGGGCTTGTTCATCCCGGTCGCGCCGTTGGTCACCTTGCTGCAGAAGCAGCCCGGCATGACACCGGCCCGCTTCGGCATGGTGATGGGTACGATGGGCAGCGTGACCTACATCGTGAGTTCGTTGGCGCCCAACGTCGTCGGCAGCGTCGTCGACGGCGGCATCCCGTTGGCCACCGCCCTGCTGCCCTGCTGCATTTTGGGCATCACGCCGTTGTTGGCGCTGCTGCTCGACGAGCCCGTCGAGAGCTGAGCGCCACCAGCGCACTACGGCAGGCCGCTCACCTCGAGCGGCGTGCTGCGCGGGGTGGTGGTGCCGTTGCCGAGTTGGCCCCGCCCGTTGCCGCCCCAGCAGCTCACAGCACCTGCACTCGTTTGTGCGCACGCCGCCAGTTTGCCCAGGCCCACGTCGACCACGTTGGCGTTCAGGCCCACCACAGAAGCGGGCACGAGCGCATCGGTCGTCGTGCCATCGCCCACCGCACCGTCGTCGTTGTTGCCCCAGCACATCAGCGCACCACGCGACGTGATCGCGCACGTGTTGTCACCGCCTGCTGCAATCGCCACGGCGTCGCTCAGGCCCTCGACGTCGACGGGCACGCCGCTGCCAAAATCGACCAGGTTGTGCCCCAGCTGGCCGTTGACGCCGTTGCCCCAGCACACCACCGCCCCCGTTCTGCGCACCGCGCACACGTGGTGGTCGCCCGCAGCGATGGCCACGGCGTCGCTCACGCCGTCGACCTCGGTGGGTTCGTAGTAGTCGTTGCCGTCGACCACGCCGCTGCCCACCTGACCGTGGCTGTTGCTGCCCCAACACAACACGCGACCACCGTCGGTGAGCGCACACGTGTGGGCGAGCCCGGCCGCCAGCGCCACCACGCCGGACTCGAGGCCGATGACGTCGCCAGGCTCGCGCGAGAAGCCAAAGATGTTGCTGCTGCGGCCCCAGCACGTGACCGAGCCCGCGCGCGTCAGCCCGCAGGTGTGAAAGCCGCCCGCCGCAATCGCGACGATGCCGCTGTTGAGGCCCACGACGTTCACGGGCACAGCACGGTTGTCGACGCTGCCGTCGCCGAGCTGGCCCGTGTTGTTCTGGCCCCAGCAGCGCACCGCACCGGTCGCGGTGAGGGCACAGCTGTGTGAGTC
>JBIKRQ010000132.1:0-15326 GCA_044349155.1 Myxococcota bacterium | reverse complement strand
CAGCGAACGAGCCGAGAGGCACGAAATCGAGCGCCGAAACGGCAATGACGTCGTCGAACACAAGTTTGACGACGTCATCGTCGCGCCCAAAGCGCCATTTTTCAGCAACCTGCTAGTAGCGCTTCTTCGGCTTCTCAGCTGGTTCGGCGTTGTCGGCTTTTTCTGGCGTGGCTTTTTCTGGCGTGGCGAGCGCCAGCTTGAGCACGGTTTTGCGACCGTCGTCGGCGACGTAGCGGGCCGTGAGGGCTGTGGGCCGCGACTGCTCCTGCAGCAGCAGCACGCGGACAAAGCCGACCATCGTGGTGAGCTTCTTCATGCAGGCGTTGGTGGCGCTGCTCACGGCCTCGGCGGTGATTTCGTCGTCGACGAGGTTGACCACCAACTCGCCCGCGGGACGCCCCACCACACAGGTCTCGACCTGCTGCTGCGCATGGGCAAGCACCGAGAGGATGTTGGTGCGCGTGGTGGGCGGCAGGGCAGCACCCTCGACGTCGAAGCCCTCCAGGGTGAAGCCATTGGCCCAGGCACTCAGCACGCGATCGCCGCGTGGGGCTTTCAACACCGCGGCAACGTGTTCGGCATCGACGGCGAAGCCAAGGCCTGCGCCGCGCATCGCGGTGGCTACGCCCAGCACCTCGCCATGGTCGTTGAACACCGGCCCGCCCGACGAGCCAGGGGCGATCACGGCGTCGATCTGCAGCATGCGGGTGCCTTGTTCGTCGCGGCGTGCGGCCACCAGACCGCTGCTCAAGCTGTAGTCGAGGCCGAGGGGGCTGCCGATCACAATCACGGCGTCGCCCACGGCGGTGCTCGACGTCGTCAGCGGGATGGCCAACGCGGCGAGGGCTGCGTCGTCGACGCGCAACACGGCGAGGTCATTGGCAGCGTCGTCGACGAGCACGTGCACGGGCTGCAGCGTGCGGCCGTCTTGAAAGCGAATGCGTGCGCTGGTGGCCCCGGCGATGACGTGGTGGTTCGTCACAATCAGGCCACCGTCGACGACGAAGCCGGAGCCGTGGCCTTCGCCTTCGGTCATCAACGCCTTGAGCGGGTTGTCGTCGGCGATGGCCACGCGCACGTCGACCACGACGACGCTTTTGGCGCGGGTGGCAAAGACTTCTTTGGGCGTGATCGCCACCGATGATGCTGGCGTCGCAGCGGGTGCAGCTGCAGCAGCTGCAGGCACCGACGCAGGGACCGTGGCCGACGCCGTCGACGTCGACGACGCTGGAGCTGCAGGAGCATCGGCGAGCCGGTCGGCAGCGGCGTTGGAGATGGTGGCCACGAGCGGGGCGTGCTCGGGCGGCGCCCACCACGTGCCATGGGTGCGCAACGAATCCGCCAGCATCGACGGCAAAAACGTGATCGCCACGGTGACGACGACGATGTGCAGCCCCACCATCACGCGCACGGTGCGGGCGATCGGCTGCCCGAGCCCACGCGCGGTGGCCATGCCCACCGACAACGGACCCAGCAGCGCCAACAACACCGCCCCCGTGGCGATGACAGCGGGTGCAGAAAACAAACGGGCGAGCAGCACACCCACAACGTCGACAACGACGACACTCGTGACCACGGCCAGGACCAACCACAAGACCACACCAGCAACGGTGTCTTTGTCTTTGGCCGGTGGGGCCGGAGCCGGAGCAGGAGCAGGTGCAGCAGCAGGGGCAGGAGCACGTGTCGGCATACCCAAAGCATAGGGCCGCAGACCGTTTCCAATGTGTGGCCATGTTTCGCTGCGTTGCGATGGACGATCTCACGCCGACTGACGACGACAGCGCCCCACCGCCGTTTCTTTGCCGCAGTGCAGTGGGCGGGCTAGCTGTGGGGTGTGAAGTCGCTCACGTCCCTCGCCGTTGTTGCTGCTGCTGCTGTGCTGTCTGGCTGTGCGAGTGCACCGGCATACCGACCGGTGGGGCCGCCGATCGGCGAGCGCACCGTCGAGGCGGGTGTCGGCGTGCACGGTGTCGTCGGGCAAGACGTCGGCGGCGTGGGTGCAGCAGGCTGGGTGACGGGCAAGGTCGCCAAAGACATTCAGCTCGTGGCGCGTGGGCACCACACCGAGCTCATCCCCTACGCGGGCTACAACGGCTTCGCCCACGACAGCCAATACGGCGGCAGTGCTGGCGTGCGCGGCCTGTACCGCATCAACGACACGATGCTGCTCGGCGGCGAGGCCAGCGGCGACTACCTCGAGCTGCGCCGCAGCGACGGCAGCGTGGCGACGTTTGTGTCGGGGGTGGTGTCGTTTCCGGTGGCGCAGCAGGTGGTGCCGTCGGTGTGGGCGTATGCGCAGCCCACGATCGGTGCAGGGCCACGCTGGCTCAACGGCCAGACCGATCCCGAGGTGCCCTTCGGCGGCTTCATGGAACTGCCCGTCGGCCTGACCTGGCAGGTGAACGATCAGCTGGTGCTGGTGGCCGAAGGCGGCTTCGCCATCCCGTTTACGGCGGGCTACCTCGGCCTTGCAGCGAGCTGGCGCTGGTAGTTTCTGCCCAAACGTCGACGGCGCAGACCGCGCGTGCACGCACCGAAGCGGACGGGATCGTCACGGATTTGCGTATCGCCTGCTGCTTCGGTGTAGAACGCGACAGTCAATCCAATCCTGTTCGGTAGAGGGTGCCCACATGGCCAAGCGAGTCCTGATCGTCGACGACGCAGTCTTCATGCGGGACATGATCAAGGACATCTTCACCGGTGGTGACTTTGAGATCGTGGGCGAGGCCGTGCACGGCGTCGAAGCGGTCGACAAGTACAAGGAACTCCGCCCCGACCTCGTCACGATGGACATCGTGATGCCGTTCAAGAGCGGTATCGAGGCCACCAAAGAGATCCTCGCCTTCGACGACAAGGCCTGCATCGTGATGTGCTCGGCCCTCGGCCAGGAGTCCCTCGTGATGGAAGCGATCGAAGCGGGTGCAGCCGACTTCATCGTCAAGCCGTTCAAGGCCGAAGACGTCCTCGCCGTCGTCAACAAGGTCCTTGCCGCCCGCGGCCGCTGAGCGGGTCGCCGATCCCGATGGATCGCGACAAATACCGACGCCTGTTCATCGACGAAGCCACCGAAGGGCTCGGCGCCATCAGCGCTGAGCTCTTGTCGCTTGAGAAGGCGCAAAACAGCACCCACGACGACGTCGATGGCCACCGCGGCCGCTTCGATGCCGTCTTCCGCGCCGCCCACAGCCTCAAGGGCATGGCGGCCGCCATGGGCTATGGGCGCTTTACACAGCTCGCACACCGCCTCGAAGACCTGGCCGACTTCGGTCGACAGGGCCGCGCGTTGCCGCCCGAAGCGTTCGACCTGCTGCTCAAGAGTGTCGACGTGCTCGAGGTCTGTGTCAGCCGCGTGAAAGCCGGCGACGACGACCCCGATACCGGCGAGTTGCCGCAGCAATTGTCGGCGTTTGTGGAAGTGCTGCGTGGCACCCCGTCGACGACGACGACGACAGCGACCACTCCTGCTGCCGCTCCCGCTCCCGCTCCTGCTCCTGCTCCTGCTCCTGCTCTGCAGGCGGTGAGCGATGCTGACGTCGTCGTCTTGCGTGTGCAGATCGCCAAAGACGCTACCGCCCCGCAGGTGCGCGCGTTCGTGGTGCACAAGGCGCTGTCGACGATGGCGGGGTGGCTTGAGACGTCGCCCTCGCCCGATGTGTTGCGCCACGGCGACAACCCCGAATTTCTCGCGCGTCGCGTGCTCGAGTGTCGGTTCGCCTCGGCCCTCGTCGACGTCGACGCCGCGGTCGAGAAGGCGAAGGCGGCGCAGGGCGTGGCCGACGTGGTGGTGGTGCGCGCCGAGCCCCGCGTGGCCGACGTGGTGGCTGAGCCGAAGCACGTCGAGGTCGAGCGCACCATCCGCGTGCGCACGGCGTTGCTCGATGATTTGATCGACTCGGTGGGCGAGGTGTTGCTCACGCGTTCACGACTGCGGGCGTTGTCGGTGAAGATCGATCATCCCGAGTTGAGCGACCTCGTCGACGAGATGGATCGCCTCACGCGCGAGTTGCATGGCCGCGTGGTGGCCGCGCGCATGACGCCGTTGTCGTTCATGACCGAGCGCTTGCCGCGCGCGGTACGCGACCTTGCTCGACAGCAGGGCAAGAGCGTCGATTTCACGATGGTCGGCATGGACATCGAGCTCGACCGCGCGATCCTCGACGAGCTGCAGGCTCCGCTGGTGCACATGGTGCGAAACGCGGTGGATCACGGGCACGAAGGCGACGACGTGCGCGCCGCCCGCGGTGCCGCCACCACCATGCGACTCACGCTGCATGCCGCACGCGATCGCGATCGCGTCTTGCTCACCCTCGACGACGACGGCCGCGGCATGGACCCCACCGCCCTGCGCGAACGTGCAGTGGCCAAGGGCTTGCTGGATCGCGCGCGGGCCGAAGCCCTCAGCGACGATGCTGCCCTCGAGCTCATCTGTTTGCCCGGGTTCTCGACGACCGAAGCGGTCACGCAGACCTCGGGGCGCGGCGTGGGCATGGACGTGGTGAAGGCCAGCCTCGAGAAGCTGGGCGGGGTGTTGCAGCTGCGCTCCACGCCGGGGCGGGGCACCAGCATGCAGCTGCAGTTGCCGCTGACGGTGGCCATCATCCAGGTGTTGGTCCTCGACCTCGGCGACGACAGCGCCTTTGTGTTGCCCGTGGCGCGCGTCGAGGCCGCGTTGGCGATCGAGCCCGACACCGTGTCGGAAGCCGCGGGCCAGCGCTTTGTGCGCGTGGGCGACGCGTTGGTGCCGCTGCTCGATCTGGCACCGCTGTTGGGGCTGTCGCCGTCGTCGTCGTCACCCTTGCCGTCTGGGTTGGCCGCGGCCGCGGTGTTGGTGCGTGGACCCGAAGGACTGGTGGCGTTTTTGGTGGCGGGTATCTCGGCGCAAGAAGAAGTGGTGGCCAAGCCATTGGGGCCGCCGTTGTCGACGCTGCCCTACGTTGCCGGGGCCGCCATTTTGGCCGACGGGCGGGCCGCCTTCATCCTTGAGCCACAGCGGTTGTCGTCGACGATGGCCGGGCGGATGGTTCAATCTGGTCGGTGAGGCAGGATTTGCCGCGAGCTTCTACAGTGTCAGCAATGCCCATGCTGGACGACAGCGCGTTTCCGCTCGTGAAGCTCACCTTCGGGCGGGCCACCGACGACGAAATGCAGGAAGCGGTCGCCGCGGCTGCAAAGCTCATCGCACGTCGCAGGCGCCTCGCCTTCATCGTCGACATCAGCAGCGCCAGCCTCGGCGTCACGGTTGAACGTCGAGCGCGCATTGCGCAGATGATGAAGGGGCTGCAGGCCGAGGCCGACCGCATGATGATTGGTGCGGTGTACGTGGCGCCGTCGGCACCGTTGCGCGGCGTGATCCTCGCTATCAACTGGGCGCGTGGGAAGCGGCCGTATCCGATCCGCGTGGTCGGCTCCATCGACGAGGCCACCACGCTTGCGCGCAGCTGGATCGACGCCGAGCTTCAGGGATTCCCGGTGCCGCCCAACACGCTGCCACCGCTGGGCTCGCCGCCCACGTAGCTGCCGCAGTCTTCGTTGGTCACACCACTTTGAACAGGTGCAGGCGCCGCGCGGCGAGGCACTCGTCGTCGCCGGCCTCGACGCGTTTGCAGCCCGTGGGACGCAGCTTGTAGATGCCGCAGCCCACCCCTTCGCCGAGGTCGCCCTCGAGGTTGATGCAGCGCTGTTCGTCGCCGGTGAGCTTCATGAACCACGCGCCGTCGGCGTTGCGGGCTGCCATGGTCTTCAGGCGCTCACGGTGCTCGAGGTAGAGCACGTCGGTCTTTTCGATCTCGATGTAGTCGGTGGTGCCTGCAGCTCGGTTGCGGGCGGTGTTGCAGCAGCAGGCGCCACACGACTGACAATCAAACACGCTCACGGTTGAGCACTCATGGGCGGCACTTGAGCGTGACGTCGAAGCGGTCTTCGGCTTTCTCGCGGTCAAACGGCACCGTGGTTTGCATGGTGTCGCAGCCCTTCGCCGACAGCACGATTTGCGGGTACGGGTCTTCCGGGCTGCGCTCGATGACGACGGGGGTGAGGCCGAAGTCGATGTCGCCCACTTTGATCGTTGCCCCCTCGGGGATCGTGGCGATGCGCACGCGCACGATCGACGGCAACATCGCCAACTTCTCGGTGACCTCTTCGCCGCCCTTCACGCGCACGTCGCTCTTCACCGCGTCTTTGAAGTCGGTCTTCGACAAGCGCACCTCGTGAATCGAGTCGCCGTCGACGTCGAACGTGGCAGGGGTGAGCTTGTCGGAGAGCTTGCCATCGAGGGTGATGGCCGCACCCGACGGGTTCGACGTGACGGTGAGGCGCCCCGAGACGCGCTTCATCTCGACGTTCACCGACTGCAGCGCTTGCCCCTCGGTGACCACCGCCATCGAAAACGGCAGGAAGCCTTTGGCCTCGACGATCAGCGTGTGTTGCCCCGCGGCAATCTTTTCGAGCGTGAGCGACGGTGCTGCTTGCTGTGCTGGCAAGGCATCAAAGCGCACCTGGGCTTCGGCCGGGCCCTGCACGTTGACGACGACGGTGGTGGTGGGCTTGAGCAGCACCACGGCGGCGATCGCTGCCACGATCAACACCGCCGTGCCGGCAGCCGCGATGGCCACCCACTTCTTCGTCGACGATGACGACGACGGTTGCGGCGGCGCCAGCGAACGGCTCTCGCGCGGGGCGGGCACGTTGGTCGCCGTCGAGTTCGTGCGTTCCGTGGCGTGGGCGATGGCGCTGACCACTGCCCCCGTGCGCATTGCTGGCGCTGGCCCGGTCTGCACCGGCGGCGGCGGCGGGGCAGAGGAAGCAAAGCCGTCGTCGGACGAGGCGAAGGCGGAGTCATCGTCGAGCGACAACGGCGGCGACGATGGCCCCCGCTGCTGTGCTTGCGCCTGCGCTTCGGCAGCGAGTTTCTCGGGGCTGAAGTCGAGGGGGTTGATGTCTCGGTAGCTCTCGAGGCGCGCGCGCTCCTTCTCGTAGTCGACGGTGAAGTTCTCGCGCAAAAATGCTGCAAGATCGCGGGCTTGCGGGGGCTTGCCGCGCGTGAGCAAGAAGCGCTGCAGGTCTTCGCTCAGGTCAGCACCGCTTTGGTAGCGGTGGTCACGGTCCTTCGCCAACGCCTTGAAGATGATGCGCTCGAGCTCGGCGGGCAGGGTTTTGTTGAGCAGGCTGGGCGGGCGGATCTCGACGTTGCGCACCATCTCAAGCAGCGAGAATTCGCTCTCGGCTTGAAAGCCGCGCTGGCCGGTGACCATCTCGTACAGCACCACACCGAGGGCGAAGATGTCGCTGCGTCCGTCGAGGGGCAGGCCGCGAATCTGCTCGGGCGCCATGTAGGCGAACTTGCCCTTCAACGTGCCAGGCCGTGTTTTGCCCGACTTCTCCGTCGCCTTGGCGATACCGAAGTCGATGACCTTGACGTCGCCTTCCCAGCTCAACAGCACGTTTTGCGGGCTGATATCGCGGTGCACGACACCCGAGAGGTTGCCCTGGTGGTCTCTGCGGTTGTGGGCGTAGTCGAGACCGTCGGCCATTTTCGCGACGATGTACGACGACAACTCGATGGGCATGATCTGCCCGCGGGCCTTGCTCCACGACCACACGCTCTTGAGGTCGCGGCCGGAGATGTACTCCATGGCGATGAAGAACACGTCGCCGATCTTCGAGAACTCGTAGACCTGCCCGATGTTCGCGTGCTGCAACGAAGCGGTGATCAACGCCTCGTCGGTGAACATCGTGATGAAGTCTTCGTCCTCGGCGACGTGGGGCAAGATCTTCTTGATGGCGACGATCTTTTGGAACTTCGCCTCGCCGGTGATCTTGCTGCGCCACACCTCGGCCATGCCGCCAGCAGCGACTTTGTCGAGGAGAAGGTAACGGCCAAACATCTGCGGATTCATCGCGCCCGAACCTAGCAGGCCGCTGCCGTTTCGTGCTTGCACGACACCATCAGAACGCTGCGGGACAACACGCAGCGCGTTGCGCGGGGCGCTTCATCACCTGGTGTGTGTGGATGTACGCGTCGCGCCTTCGTCTTTCATTCGTTGGCGCTCGCGACCCGCTTCACGTCGTCGCGCCACTCGATGGTCGGCGATCCGTGCGTCCTCGCTTTGGGCTACGCCTTCGGCGCGAGTCAGGGGGCGCTCGCGCTGCGCCCCCTGACAACCCCCCGCGCTTGTTGTGGTCTGTGCAGCGCTCCCCGTGCACTTTGAGCGTCGGCGCCGGAGGCTGCTCCGTCGTCGATCGGGCTGGCGCCTCCTGGTTCAAAGTGCATCGGCCAGGCGCCCCTCCGGTCCAGTCTGGGCGTCTTCGCCTTCTCCGGCTCGCGTTGGTGCGCGTGCTCGCGTTCGCGCGTGCTCGCGTTCGCGCGTGCTCGCGTTCGCGCGTGCTCGCGTTCGCGCGTGCTCGCGTTCGCGCTGTTCGCGTGCGTGCTCGCGCGTCCGGCCGCGGAGCGTTTTCGCCGGCCGCAACGCGCGCAGCGCTCAGATGCCGAAGTCGAAGTTGCCCGTGATCGTCAGCGCCGGCGCGAAGAACAGGGCCTCGGGGGCGCGGCTGTTTTTGCAGGCCTCGACGGCCGCGTCGGCGGTGATCAATGGGCCCTTGATGGTGCCGCCGTCGGTGCAGTTGCCGATCGCATCTTCGTAGTTCTCGTAGCGAAACGGCGTGTACATCGTGTGACGGAAGGGCAGGTCGATGCCGAGGGCGAAGTTGGGGGTGATGAAGTACTTCAGGTCGAAGCCCCACTGAAAGTACGAGCCCTGGTAGGCCACGTCCTGGCCGATGAGCGTGTAGCCGCCACCGACGGAAACACCGAGCTCAAACGGGCGGTTGTGCCAGTTCACCGGGCCCTGCAGCGACGGAATCTGCACGTCGGCGGGCACCACAAACGTGAGCGCCTCGAGCGGTGTCACGCGGAACACGCCGCCGAGGTAGCCACCGCCACCCGGGTCGCTGCCGATGCCCCAGAAGTGGCCGGCAAAGTTCGCTTCGGCACCCGCCCAGCCAAACAAGTTCAAGCCGAACTTCAAGCCCGGCGAGAACGACGACTGGCCAACGTCGCCGGCGTTGTCGCCGTCGGTGTCGACGATGACCTCGTCGGTCATGAAGTTGCCGTAGCCCGGGGCGATTTCGAAGTAGAGGCCGCCGTTTCGGGCCGACGCCGACGTCGACGCCAACGTCGACAGCAGCAGGGTGCAAACGATGGTGCAAAGGTGACGTGCGTGCATAGGGCCCGCGTCTGCAGCACTCCTTGCGCCGACGCAACCAGCCCTATCGTTTCGAAGCTGACTTCGGTGGGTCTGCGGCGAGCAGGTTGCCTGGCGGAAGGTGCAGAGCGTTCCGCAAGAAGGTCTCGCTGTCGTCGAGGGTTTCGAAGGTCTTCACCGGAAATGGAAATGGGTTGAGCCAGGCGATCGCCGTCATGACCCCGCGAACCGCTGGATTCGTGAGCACCATCGCCACGCCTGGAACCAGCCGTCGGTAGTCGTCGGCGCGCTGCTTTTGATGACGGGCGACCAGGTCGCGCTGCACCGCGTTTGGCAGATAGGGCGTGCGGCCGTCGTTGATCCACGCGAACGGCGTGCCGCGATCGAGGAGTGCATCAACACGGTCAAGCAGCGGCTTGAAGTCCTCGTCGGTAAATGGGGCCGGATAGGCGATGTAGAACAGTGGATCGTATCTCTCGTCGAAAACGATCCGCGACCTGGTGCTCATCGTTTGCACCCTCCCAACGCGAACCTCGCACAACATCCGCGTTGGGCACACGTTGGCAGCCCGAAACGCCCGCGTTGCACGCGATCGCCCGATCCTTCATCGCCGTGCCATGGCCTTTGACCTCGCCCGCCTCGACACCATTTGCGCCGTTGCCACTGCCCGTGGCCGTGCAGCCATCGCCATCGTGCGCTGGTCGGGGCCCGCCGCATTTGCCATCCGCGACGGCGTGTTTCGTCGACGGCGCGCGGGTGAAGCGCCCTCGGCGCTGGCTGTGCGCGGCGACGTGCTCGACGACGACGGCAGCCTCATCGACGACGCGCTGTGCACCAGTTTCGTGGGCCCGCACACGGTCACCGGCGAAGATGTCGTCGAGCTCGCCCTGCATGGCGGACCGGTGATTGCCGACCTCGTCGTCGCGCGCCTGCTGCGCCTTGGCTGTCGGGCCGCCGAGCCCGGCGAGTTCACGTTGCGTGGTGTTTTGTCGGGGCGCATCGACCTCGCTGCCGCTGAAGCCGTCGAAGCTGTTGTCGGGGCCCGCACCGTGGGTGCGTTGAAGGCCGCGCAGCGCTCGTTGCGTGGTGGGTTGGCCACGGCGATCACCCCGGCACGCATCAGCCTCGTCGACGTGCTCGCCGAACTCGAAGCCCGCCTCGACTTTCCTGACGAGCCTTTGGGCGATGCGGCGCGTCAGCCGATGCTGTCGCAGCTCACGCAGGCGAGTGCGGTGTTGCGCGCCACGGTGGCCACGGCGTCGACGGGGCGGCGCCTGCAAGATGGTGCGCGCGTGGTGCTGTGGGGCGCGCCGAATGCGGGCAAGTCCACGTTGCTGAACACGCTGGTGGGCCACGAACGCGCCCTCGTACACGACGAGCCGGGCACCACGCGCGACGCCCTCGACGTCAGCCTGGATGTGGGCGGCGTGCCGGTGGTCGTCGTCGACGTGGCTGGTGTGCGCGATGGCGCGGGCATTCACCCCGTCGAAGCCCGCGGCATTGAGCGCGCGCGTGCTGAGGTGCAGCGCGCCGATGTCGTCGTCACGTTGTGGCCCGCGGATGGTCCGCCGCCGCCGCCGCTGCCTGCCGACACCACCGCCGCGATCGTGCGCGTGCGCAGCAAGGCCGACCTGGGCGACGTCGCTGTCGAGCCCGTCGATGTCGACGTGGTGTTGTCGGCGCGACGCGGCGATGGTGTGGCGCAATTGCTGTCGGCCCTCACCCAGGTGCTGGTGCACGACGACGGCGAGCCGCCGTTGGTGCACACGGCGCGGCAGGAGCAGGCGTTGCTCGAGGCGGCCCACGCCGTCGACGATGCGCTCGTGGCGTTGTCGACACAGTTGCCCGACGAGCTGGTGTGCTCTGAGCTGCGGCGGGCGGCGCGCGGGCTGGATCGCCTGCTCGGCACCGACGTGGGCAGCGACGTGCTCGAACTCGTGTTTTCGCGCTTCTGCATCGGCAAATGAGCGCACGCGGCGGACGTAGGCGTTGTCCCGACATCGGACACCATGTCGGACACCATGTGGGCGCACGTCGAAGTTGTTGACGACGCCGGCTCGCACGTCGCAGAACGCCTTTCAGCAGTGTTTGAGCAATTGAGCCTCGAAGAGAAAACCGGCTTTGCGGTTTTGTCGCCGAGGCGAGTCTCGTGAGGGGCGGGCGGGGACACCTCCCCGCCGATCAAAACGAGGAGCGGTCGACGTGGAGTGCCCGAGCTGTGGAGCGACCGACCAACACAAGGCCCGCTGCGAGGCCTGTGGCTTCGCGTTTCCGCAGGCCGCCCCTGCCACGAGTGATGCGGCGTTGTCGCTGTTTCTCGGGCTCGTGTGCTCGACGTGCGACACCTACAACGACCCGGGCACCTCGGTCTGCGTGAGCTGCGGCGCCGCCCTCGAGGCCGAGCCTGCGTACGAGCCGTCGTCGCCGGTGCCCGTCGCTTCACCGGTTGCAGCACTGCCAATGGTGGCAGCAACAAACGCTGGCAGTGGGCCCGTCGTGGCCGCACCACCGTCGTGGATGACGCCGCCCACCGGGCAGCCGTTGTCGACGGCGTTTGCGATGAAAAAGGTCGATCTGGCGAGCATGGCCGAAGCGCCCACGGCGTTGGCCGAGCCGATCACGACCCCGTCGCCGTCGATGTCACCGCTGCCCGCCACAGCGCCATTGCCCGGCGCCGTTTCACCGGTGGCTGCTGCGCGTCCGCCGTGTTGGCGCTGTGCTGCTGCCGTCGAGGTGAGCGACAAATTCTGCCGCCAGTGCGGTGCTCGCGTTGATGCCCCCGAGAAGGTGGAGAGCAAGGGCCTGCCGAACGTGTCGATCGCCGCGCTGACGTCGTCGGCGCCGTCCGCGTCGACCACGCAGGTGATTGGTGCTCTCAAGCTGCCAAACCTCGCGGCCACCGCGCCGTCGTCCACGTCGACGATGGTCATGCCGGCGATGAAGCTCGCGGCCAGTGCACCGGCAGCAGGCCACGGCCAAGGCCACGGCCACGGCAGCGGCGGGCCCACGGCGACGATGGTGTTTGGCGTGGCCAACGTCGAGCGCGTGGCCAAGCTCATCTTGGTGCGCGGGCACAGCCAGTTCGGCTCGCAGTGGCGGCTGCAGGCAGGCGAAACGGTCATTGGTCGCAACAGCGGCATGGTGCTGTTCCCCGACGACGACGCCCTCGCCGACCGCCACGCCCGCCTCGTGTGGCGCGGTGCCGACTTGATGCTCGAGCCCGAGCACACCACCAACGGCGTCTACCTGCGGTTGCGTTCGCCGGTGCGTTTGCAGTCGGGCGATGAGTTCTTGGTGGGCGCGCAGCGCCTGCGCGTGTTGGCCGACAGCGACCGCCGCACCGTCGTCGACGTGCAAGACGACGGCACGCGCTTGTTGGGCAGTGTGATCAAGCCGAACCCGCCGATCAGCCTGCTGAAGGTCACGAGCGACGAACGCTTCAACGAAGTCTTCTTCCGCGCGCAGCGGCTGCTCACGATGGGGCGCAACCACTGCGACTTGAACTTCGACGACGGCTTCGTCTCGGAGCGCCACGCGCAGCTCACCCACGAAGGCACGCACCTCACGCTCGAAGACCTCGGCAGCCGAAACGGCACCTACGTACGCGCAAAAACCGCGACGAAGTTGGTGCACGGCGACCTGCTGCTGCTGGGCGACCAGGTGCTGCGCGTCGAGCTTCCGCAACGCTGACTCCGCCCTGGTCGGCGACAGGCTGTGGCGGCCGCCACGGCGCGCTGTGCGAGTTCCCACAGTCGCGCCGGGCTTGTGCGTTTCACGGCGGTTTCACGGCCACTGCAATGCGCCACAGCGTGGGCTGGTGGTGGAACGGGGCTTGCGATGGGGCCAGCGACCTTTGCACTGGAGCTGCCCATGACCACCTGGCTTGTCGCTCACGACCTCACCGACCTTGGCAACGCCGCCGCCGCCGAAGCCGCCGCCCTCGCCCACCCCACGGGCGGCCGCTTGTACCTGCTGCACGTGTACCCCGAGACGATCCGCGATGGCAGCGCCACGTTCAACCACGAGGAAGAACAGCGCAAAGTCATGCGTGCCGTCGCCGAGAAGCTGAAGGCCAGCCATCCCGGTCTGCACATCGATATCGAGGTGCTCGAAGGCGACCCGAAGACGCGCATCCTCGAAGAAGCCGACCGCCTCGATGCGCACATGGTCGTCGTCGGCACCCACGACCGCAAAGGCCTGGCGCGGCTGATGTTGGGCTCGGTGGCCGAAACCATCGTGCACAAAGCGAAGGTGCCCGTGCTCGTCGTGAAAAGCGCTCGCTGAGCCTTGAAGAGAAACGACCGAGCGGTTTTGTCGCCGAGGCGAGTTTCTTGAGGGGCGGGCGGGGAACCCAGCCTTGACGAGAAAACCGGCTTTGCGGTTTTGTCGCCGAGGCGAGTTTCTTGGGGGTTGGCGTTCCGCCACCCACGAATATCAGGATCAATCCGACCGCAAGCGGGACTGTGTCGAGCTCTTGCTCGACACTGGGTCTAAGGAGACGCGGGCACCAGCAGGTTGTCGATTCCGAGCGTGATCGAGAAGTCGCTTCGGATCTGCAGTCTCCTGAACGGCTCGCTGCTCGTCACCCCGAGAAATCCGATGGTTGATTTCGGGACCACGGTCGCGAACGACGCAGACTGGCCAGAGGCAAATTCCACCGTCACGATGACGCGTTCCGTTTCCGCAAGTTTGTCCCGGGCTTGCACGACCCTGGCATCAGCTCCAAAAAAGTTCGTTGCGGTATCGAAGGTCACCTCGAGGACGCGGGTGTCGTCGAACTGTGTTCCGAACAAAACGAACGTCGTGCCATTCACGGAGCCGCTTGGACCAGCAAGAAACCCTGGGGCGTCAATGCGTGTGCCGGCCTCTTCCTGCGTGCCGACGGCCTGAAGTGTCAGTGGGCCCACGTCGACCGCCCCCCCGCCAACAACGTCTGGGTCCAAGAGCCGATCGCTCATGAATTCATCCAAATTGAGCGTCGTTCGTTCGGTTGTAGCGTCCTCAAACGCCGCTCGGCTCGTGAACGGCACGAGGCCTTCGCCTTCTCCTTCGCCCTCGCCCTCTCCCTCGCCCTCGCCCTCTCCTTCTCCCGCCCCCGCTCCTTCTCCGTCTCCTTCGCCCTCTCCTTCTTCTCCTTCTCCTTCGCCCTCTCCTTCTCCTTCGCCCTCTCCTTCTCCTTCGCCCTCTCCTTCTCCTTCGCCCTCTCCTTCTCCTTCGCCCTCGCCCTCGCCTTCGGCGCTCTTGCACGTACCCGCGATGCAGAGCTGGTCCGACAGGCAGTTGGCGTCGTCGACGCACGGGATGTCGGTGCCCAACAACGCGCAGTGGGCGAGCAGCAGCGGCGTCAGCGCGGCAAGGATTCGAGAGGCGTTCATGCGGACTCCCTGGCGCTGCATCAGTTGCACGCTGTCGTGCAGAGCGAACTGCAGCTGCCGCCGTCTGTGGTGATGCTCGCAGCACCACCACCACACAAGCACAGCGACGAACAACGATCGTTCTCTGAGGTGCTGCCCACATGGGTCGCGTTGACCACGGCGTTGGAGTTGCCGTCGAGCGCGACGTCGATGCGGTTGTCGCTGAACGTCAGCTCTTCGTTGAGCTGACCGAGCGTGACTCGTGTGGGAACAGCGCTGGCGACGATGCGCACCGCCGCACACGGCAGGTTGAGCAGGGCGGACGACGTGAACTCGACGTTGCCGCTTTCGATCTTGATCGCTGCTGCACACGACGAGCCGACAACCGGCGTGACTTCGACGGCGTCGAACAACGCGGAGCCCGACACCACGAGCACGCCCAGCGTCTCGACCTCGAGACGAACGTCCGACATCACGAAGAGGGCGAAGGAGAAGGCGAAGGCGAAGGAGAGGGCGAAGGCGAAGGCGAGGCAACGGTCTGCGTCGGTGGGCCCGATGCTGTTGTTGACGATGACCTCCTCAACGGGCGCGGCAGACGGCTCGGCGCCTGCAAGTGGTGCGGTGAGGGCCAACAGAAGCAGTGCAGATCGGCATAGGGGAGACGGGCGGTGCCCGGTCTTCCCCTGCCACACCACCGGACAGGCGGGTCCGCATCCGGCGGTTCGGTCAGTTGAGGTCACCGGCAAGCCGGGGAAGCCCCAGCCTGTCGAAG
>JBIKRQ010000131.1:0-15338 GCA_044349155.1 Myxococcota bacterium | reverse complement strand
GACGGTGAGGATGTCGTTCAGCTCCATGCCGCCACAGTACGCCGGCCCTCTCGCTTCCGTCGAAGCGTGGCGCTCGCGATACAGCGACGAAAAACGTCACCGACGGACACATGCACCTGGACAACGACCGCGACGACGACACTCGTGCGGC
Source organism: Myxococcota bacterium (assembly GCA_044349155.1). Taxonomy (GTDB): domain Bacteria; phylum Myxococcota; class UBA727; order UBA727; family VGSZ01; genus VGSZ01. The sequence continues at coordinate 15,187 of JBIKRQ010000131.1, read as the reverse complement.
ACGGGTGCAGTTGCTACACCTGCCCACATGCCTGCTTCTGCCCTCTTCGCCAGCGTGTTTGCCACCGTGGTCGCGGCCTCACCGCCTGCATCACCGGCCCCGGCGGCAGCGCCCACAGCGACAACGGTGGCGACGACGAGCTTCGCCCCCGTCGACGACAAAACGTGGAACGCCACGGTGCAGGCGCACCACGGCAAGGTGCTGCTGGTGAGTTTCTGGGCCAGCTATTGCCAGCCCTGCCTCGAAGAGATGCCCGACCTGCTCGCCCTGGCGCAGAAAAACGCCGCCACCCTCGACGTCGTCTTCGTCAACACCGACGACCCAGCCAGCACCGCCCACGTGCAGGCCATTCTGCGGCGGCGCAAGATTGTGCTGCCGTCGTCGTCGTCGCTGGCCGTTGTGGCCGCCGACCCCACGCCGTTCATTCGCGCCATCGACCCGAACTGGCAGGGCGAAGTGCCCGCCACGGTGCTCTACACCGTCGACGGCAAACGCCACGACACGCTCATCGGCCAACACAGCGCCGCCGAACTCGAAGCAGCCATCGCCGCAGCACGCGCCGTGAAGAGCGGGCGATGAACACGTCGCTCGACGTCGTCACGGCCCCTGCGTCGCCCGTATCACTGCTGCCCGCAGCACCCGTCATCTTCTTCGACGGCGTGTGCAATCTGTGCAGTGCGTTTGTGCAGTTCATTCTCACGCACGAATCGTCGACGACATTGCGGTTCGCGTCGCTGCAATCGCCCATCGCACAGCAGGTGTTGCCGGGCCTTGGCGTCAACCCCGACGACCTCGACAGCGTGGTGCTCGTCGTCGACGGTGTCGCGTACCAGAAGTCCGACGCCGCACTGCGCGTGGCGCGCTGGTTGAAAGCACCATGGCGCTTCGGCACCGCCCTGTTGTGGGTGCCACGGTTCGTGCGCGACGTGGGGTACGCCCTCGTCGCCAAAAACCGCTACCGCCTGTGGGGCAAGAAGGACGCCTGCTGGCTGCCCACGCCCGAGTTCAAGGCGCGGTTCCTGTAGCCGCCGTCGCAGAATCTTCATTCAACGCCGTGGTCGCGTCGTCGACGATCTCTTTGCCCGCCGTGGCCGACAACGTCCACGTAAACGAGCCCACGCGCGCGAGATGGCCGCTGCCATCGGCGCGTTCGAGGATCTCGATCTTCTGCGGCATGCCCACCACGTCGACGCCAAACGTGGCCACTGCAGCACCCGCCGCGACATCTGCGGGCGCGAGCGCTGTGCCGCGCAGGTTGCGCAGCGACGTCATCAGCTTGCCCACCGCTTCGCGCTTGGTGGTCGGCTCGTCGCGCAAGGCGAAGTAGCGGGTCGAGGGTTGGTCTTTGTCGACGTGCACGAACGACGCGCGTTGCTCGCCGACGACGACGTCGAAGCCCTTGATCGCTTCGAGTTCACCCAACAGCACGCGCTTCTCGAGCAGCGCATCCAGGCCGCCCTCAAGGCCAGCAATCACCGCCTGGTCGAGCAGGTGCACCGTCGGGTCGCCAACGACGCGGGCGTAGCGCCCCTGAGCGCCGTAGCTCTGCTCACCGATTTCGAGCGACAACGTCTTGCCCGATGCCGTGGTGACGTCGAGAAAACGCAGCGGGGGCGAAAGGCCCATCGCCAACAGGCGCTCGCCATCAACAGCACCAAGGGTGCGCTTGGTCTTCAGCGGCTCGAGCGCCGTTGCTGCCGCCAACACCGCCTTGCCGCCGGGGATGGTGCCCTGCTCGCGCTGTGGCTCCGTCGTCGCCGTCGACGGCGTGGTCCCGTCGGCAGCCTTCGGGTCGGCCTTCGGATCGGCTTTGGGATCGGGCTTCTTCGCGGGCAGCTCGCGATCGACCTGCACCAACGCACGACGCGCCACGCCGGTACCGGTGAACGTCGTCGACGTCTGGCCCTTGTCCCAGCGGTAGCGCAGGCTGGCGACGGTGTCGGGCTTCGTGTCGAGCAGCGTCACCGACGACGGCCCGCCCTGCTTCTCTTCGACGCGCGTGGCCGTGACCCAGGCAAAGCCAAGGGCTGCCACAGCCGCCACAACGTGTATCCACATCGATCCGCGGTTCACTGCACACCTCCAACACGGCCAGCAGGACGACGACGACGACGCAGCCGCACCACCACCACACCGGTGAGCAACACGGCGAGTGGCGCCAGCAGCGTTGTGCCCCAAAACCACACGGTGTCTTCGTCGCGCGTATGACGAATGGGCGCGTCGTCGACGACAGCAGCCCCCGCAGCGCTCGCGAGCGTGTCGTCGCGCAACAGCCACTGCAGGGCTTCGAAGGCGAACACGGCGTTGGCTTCGTTCGACAACAACGTATCGGCGACGACGTCAGAGTCGCCCACCACCAGGGCGCGCGCTTCTGTGGCGTCACCCTTGACTTCAACGGCCGCCGCGAGGTCGAGCACGTCGCGCTTCTCGGCACCGTCGTCAAACGCGCGGTTCACGACGACGTCAGACCACGTGGCCGGACGCGAGCGCGCCAACACCGACACACTGGGCCCAGCGTCACGCTTCGTGAGCGCTTGCGCCGACAGGAACAGCAACGCAGCTTTGCCGCGAGCGGCGGCGAGGGTTTTCACAGCCTTGTGGGTGCCAAAGCTCGTCGAGAACACGAAGGCGTGGTCGGCACTCGTGTTCGTCTGCTTCACGAACTCCTTGTCGTTGACGACTTCGCTGTGGCCCATCGACAGCCCCAGCACCTGCAACAGCGGCTCGAGGCTTGCGGCGACATCCACGTCGTCACTGCCCGGTCGGGGCGGGTCGACAAACACCGCGATGGCACCGCCGGCCTTCACGTACGCCGCGAGGGTTTGCGCTTCCTCGGGCAGAAACGGCTGCTGCGGCCCGAGCACGATGACCAGGTTCGCGTCGTCGGGCACCTTCGCGGTGGAACCTTCGGCGATGCCGAATTTCTTCACTTTCGCGTTGTTGGCATCGAGCAGTTTCTTGAGGTTTTTCGACGAGGTACGGCCGCTCTTGTCGGTCTCGTCGATCGGGCGTTCGCCGTGTCCCACTGTGACGTACACGTTCTGCGGATCGCGCGTGAGCTTGCCCAGTTTGGTGCGCACTTCCTGATCGAGCTTGCGCAACTTGCGCGAGGCTTCGTCGCGGTCGGCACCCACGTTGTAGCTCTCCACCTTCTCGCCACAGCGGAAGGCCACCGTGCCGTTCTTCGCCACCTTCATCGCCTTCGCGAGGGCCGGGTCGAGGGCCTGATCGAGCAGCGACACGCGCGCCCCCAGCGCTCGCAACGCCTCGAAGTAGTCGGCGACCTCGGCGTAGGCGGTGCTGCCGCGCTCGAAGAACAACACCACTTCGGGCTTCTCGCCAGCGGCACCACAGCTCGCCGTGTCGAGGATGGCGCTGGTGGCGCCCGACGGTGCGCTCGGGGCCGCGTAGGCCAGGTCGAAGCGCTTGTCGTTGGCGTTCACACCGTAAACGATGCCCGCGAGTGCTGTGAGCCCGGCAACAATCGTCACCGCCGTCGACGTCGCCCGCTGCACGCGTGGCAGGTCGACCAATCCGCTGCTGCGCGTTTGCTGCATCAACAGCTCCAGCGCCAACAGCACAGCACTACCGCCGAAGCCAAAGACCACGGCCCCCACCATGCACGCGCCCGCCACGTTGCCGTCGATGATCGTGCTGACGACGACGAGGATGCCCGCCATGGCCACTGCAAGATGCGCCGCAAACGCACGCCGCGCGAGCGTTTGTGGACCAGCAACACTGCCGGCCTTGACCACACGCCACACACCGCTGGCGAGGGCCATCACCGTGCACGTGATGGCCGCAGCACGCAGAAACGGGCCCGCGTCGAGCAGGCGACCACCCACAAACAAGATGGCGATGCCAACAGCAGCCAGGATCGACGGCCCCTGTGGCAACGGACGATACGAAGGATTCGACGTCGTCATCAGGCCCTCCACCGACGAGCGGCGAGCACCGCTGTGCACAACAACAACGAGCCGTACGTGAGTGCCAAGTAGTAGGCGACACTCGCGAGTTTGATCGTGCCGCGCGAGAACACGCGGTAGTGCGCGTCGAACAAATCGATGAAGCCGACGACGCTGCCCACGGGCCCATCGATCTTCTTCGCCAACACGTACGACAACAGCAGCGCCACAATCACCGCCCCGCTCATCACCGCCGCGAGGATCTGGTTGCGCGCCAACGACGACGACAACGCGCCGATGGCGATGCACGCCGCACCCAGCAGCGCGAGGCCGAGGTAGCCCGCCACGATGTGACCAGCGGTGACCGTGCCGTTCACCATCACGAGCAGCGGCAGGTAGCCCGACAGCACCAGCGTGAGCAGAAAGAAGCCCCACGCCCCCAGGAATTTGCCGATGACGACGACGTGTTCGGCGATTGGCGCTGTTTCAAGCAACACCATCGTGCCCTGCTGCCGCTCCTCGGCGAACAGGCGCATCGAGATGAAGATCGCCGAGACCATCGTGGTGCCCGACGACAGGTAGAAGAAGCCCTGCAGCACGTCGAACGACTTCTTCTCGGCAGCGCCGAGGGCGTACACGTTGAACAGGAGTCCATCGGCCAGCAGCACGAGTGCCAGGATCAACCACCCCGTCATCGACGAGAGGTAGCCCGACAGCTCGCGACGCGCGATCAACAGGGCGCTCATGCCGCACCTCCAACGCTCGTGAGTTTCAAGAACAGGGCTTCGAGATCGCTTTCGAGCTCGACGACGCGGCGAATGCCAAAGCCCTCCTGCACCAACACGCGCACGAGGTCTTCGCGGGCGGTGTCGGAATCGAAGCGGGCGCTGATGCGCACACAGCCGTTGTCGTGGCTGACAGCGTCGGCATCGTTGACGCCGCTGGCCTGCAACAGTGCACCTTTGTGCAGGGTGGCGAGGTCGCCGCGCGCGACAATCTCCACGCGTTTCCGGCCGCCTGCGGCCAGCTGATGCTCCGTGCCCTCGGCGACGATCGTGCCGCCGTGCAACACGAGGATGCGGTCGGCGGTGAGGCTGATTTCGTTGAGGATGTGACTCGACAGCAGCACCGTGTGCTTCTCTTTCAGGCCACGAATCAGTCCACGCATCGCCACGATTTGTGCGGGGTCGAGGCCCGAGATGGGCTCGTCGAGCACCACCAACTTCGGCTCGTGCACAATCGCCTGCGCAATGCCCACACGTTGGCGGTAGCCGTGCGAGAGGGTTTCGACGAGGTCGTCGCCCACATGCAGCAGGTCGGCGAGCGTGAGCACTTCTTCCACGCGCGAGGCGATGCGCTTGCTGTCGACACCGTTGAGGCGGCCCGCGTAGCTCAGCATCTGACGCACGGTCATGTCGCCGTACAGCGGTGGACGATCGGGCAGAAAGCCAATGCGACGACGCAGCGCGAGCGGATCGGCCACGGCATCAATGCCGTCGACGACCACGCGGCCGGCGCTCGGCAACAGCAATCCGCACAGCACCTTGAGCATCGTGGTTTTGCCGGCACCGTTGAGGCCAAGAAAGCCAACAACCTCGCCGCTGCTGATCGAAAAGCTCACGCCCTTGAGTGCGGCTTTGTCGCCATAGTGTTTGTGGACGCCTTCGGCTTCGATCATCCGGTTCCCTCCCGACAGCCGCGACGTCGACGTCATTGGCAGTCGAACGCTGCGAACCAACACCACCACTGCACTTCTCGCAAGGGCCCAGCGTTCACGTTGTCGCGAAGTGCTGCAGCGGTCGCTTCGTGGGCGCAGCCGCGCCGTTCGTGGTAGCTGTCGAGCATGTCGCGCCTGCCGCCCCTGCCGATGCGCCCGACCTGGGTCGAGAAGCTCTGGGGTGGCAGCCACCTCGCCAACCTGCCCGCGAAAAAGCGCCCCGGTCATGTGCCGCCGGCCGCCACAGCGATTGGTGAAAGCTGGGAAGTCGCCGACCTGCCCGAAGGCCAAAGCCTCGTCGACGATCACGCCATCTGCCGCGCGTTTGCTGGTCGCACGTTGGGCTCGATGGTGGCCGAATTCGGCGCCGACCTCATCGGCACCGCACACCCGCCGGGGCGCTTTCCCATCCTCGTCAAACTCATCGATGCCGCCGAGCCGCTGAGCGTGCAGGTGCACCCCGGCGCCGAAGACGCCGCTGCGCACCCTGGTACGTTTTCCAAAGACGAAGCCTGGCTCGTCGTCGACGTCGCGGCTGGTGGCACGGTGTTGCATGGGTTTGTCGATGGCGTGTCGCGCGAGCTCTTCCTCGACGCCGTGCACAAGGGCCTGCCCCACGAGCTGATGCGCGCCGTCCCCGTCCAGCGCGGCGACCTGCTGCATGTCAGCCCCGGCGTGGTGCACGCGATCGGCGCCGGCGTCGTCATCCTCGAGGTGCAAGAGCCCTCCGACACCACGTTTCGGGTGTGGGACTTCGACCGCGTCGACGTCAACGGCAAAAAGCGCGCGCTCCACCTCGACGATGCGCTGCGCGTGGCCCGCTTCGGCGAACAGCCCCCTGCCCTCACCGCCCCCACCGTCGACGACGATGGCCTCACCACGTTGTGCAAGACGCGGTCGTTTTCGATGCGCGCCATCGAGGTCAACGGCAACCACACCCGCACGCTACCGGTGCCCACCACGCATGCGTTGGTGCTGCACGCCGAAGCGCGCGATGCGGTGTTTGTGCACGACGACGTCGAGCTGGTGCTGCCCCGCGGTGGTTCGTGCGTGTTGCCGGCCAGCTGCGGTGGCGTGGTGTTTCCTGCCTGCGGTGCGCTTGCCCGCGTGATCGTGATGAGTTGACGACGTGGCGTCTGAGTATTTTCCCGATCCGAACGAAGCCAACGAAGCCGGCGTGGTGTGCGCGGGTGCAGCCCCGCATCCCGAGCTGCTGAAAGATGCGTACCAGCACGGCATTTTTCCGTGGCCGCACCGAGGTCATCCGCTGCTGTGGTTCTCGCCCGACCCGCGGTTTGTGTTGCCGCCGAAAGAAGCGCACCTGCACAAGTCGCTGCGCAAAGCGATGCGCAAAACCACGTTCACCATCAGCGCCGACACGCGTTTTCGCGACGTCATGGCGGGCTGCAGCAAGGCCAAGCGCAAGGGTCAAGCGGGCACGTGGATCACGCGCGACATGATCGCCGGCTACTGCTCCCTGCACGACGAAGGACTCGCCCACTCGATCGAGTGCTTCGACGGCGAGCGCCTCGTGGGTGGCCTGTACGGCGTGTCGTTTGGCACGGTGTTTTTCGGCGAGAGCATGTTTGCGCTTGAGCCCGATGCGTCGAAGATCGCGTTTGCAACGTTGCTCGCCAACCTCAACGCCTGGGGCTTCAGTCTCGTCGACTGTCAGGCGTACACCGACCACCTCGCACGCTTCGGCGCAGTCGATTGGCCACGCCAACGCTTTCTCGATGTGCTCGCCGAGGGCCTGAAAACGCCGACGAAGCAGGGGCGTTGGCAGCTGTCGATCCAGCCGCGCGACGCCGAAGCGCTCATCGCTGGCTGATGCCACTTGCGTCATCACGGTTGCATCCGCATGCCTGCGCCATGACGACGGTCCGCACCATCACCTCGTTCGGCCACGTCGATCCCACCGCGTGGGACGCCCTCGTGGCCGACGCGAACAACCCGTTCGTCGAGCACGCGTTTTTGCACCTGCTCGAAACCAGCGGCTCGCTGGGCGAGGCGTGGCAGCCGCGTTGCATCCTCGTCGACGACGATGCGGGAAAACTCGCCGCGGCCATCCCGGCGTTTTCGCGCACCGATTCGTACGGCGAGTACATCTTCGACTGGCAGTTCGCGCAGGCCGCCACGCGCGCCGGCATCCGCTACTACCCAAAGCTCACCGTCGCTGTGCCGTTCACGCCGGCCACCGGCCCACGCCTGCTCACGAACAGCACCGATGCGGTGTTGCGCACCACCGCCCTCGACGCCCTCAAGGCGCTGCAGGAGCAAACATCGTCGTCGTCAACCCACGTGCTCTACTGCACCGACGCTGAAGCCAGCGAACTCGCCGACGCGGGCTTTCTGCGCCGCGCCAGCCTGCAGTTTCAGTGGCGCAACGACGGCTACGCCGACTTCGACGACTTCCTGTCGCGCCTCAGCCACGAGGCGCGCAAGCAGATCAAGCGCGAGCGACGGCGGGTGGTCGACAGCGGGCTCGTGGTCGAAGTACGCGCGGGCCACGAGGTGCCGTCGGCGTGGTGGCCGCGCCTGTACGCGCTGTATGCCGCCATCTACGACCGCAAGTGGGGGCGGCCGTACCTCACGCCCGGGTTCTTTGCGCGCATCGGTGAAGCGTTGCCCGAGCGCGCCGTCGTCGTCGTCGCACGCGACAAGAGCCGCCCCGCCGACGACGACATCGTCGCCATGACCTTGAGCTTCGAGCGCGGCGAGCACTGCTACGGCCGCTTCTGGGGGGCCGACGTCGACGTGCCGGGTCTGCACTTCGAGCTCTGCTACTACGCGCTGCTCGAGCGGGCGATTCGTCGTCGACAAACGCTGATGGAGGCTGGTGCCCAGGGCGAGCACAAGCTCAAGCGCGGTTACCTGCCGGTGATCACCCACTCGGCCCACCGCTTCGCCGACGACCGCTTCCACGACGCCGTCGCCCGCTTCTTCACCGAGGAGCGCGCCGCGGTGCTCGCCGAACGCGACGAACTCGCCAGCCACGGACCGTTCAAAGACGGTGCTGCCCCCAACGTCCCCCTGCTGGCCGGCATACTGTAGCTACCTACAGAAAGGCCTACATATCGAATGCAATGCGCCGGATTCCCGTTGGAATCCGGCGCAGTCACATCAGCGGGTGCGCATCATCGCCCGCATGTACAGCGGAACCGAGCTGCCGGCCGACGGCGTTGGCGCAACAGAAGCCGCACGGGGCGCGAAGAACGGGCTTTGGCCGCTTTGCCCCCCGAAGAACGCGCCGGAGTTCGATCGTGGCTCTGCGGGCATCGTGGGCCGCGTGAGGGGCATCGCCTGGCGCTCACGGTAGGTGCGGATTGCGTCGTCGTGGTGCACGGCGTTCCAGAACGCCAGCCGCTGCGCGGGCGTGCGGTCCGTCGGCGGCGTCTGCACGGTGGCTGCCGCGTTCGCTGCGGGGGCCAGGTCGAACGGCATGGTCGCGGGCATCGCGGCACGCACCGCGGCGAGGATCTCGGTGCGGAACGTGGGGTGCTGCGCAATCAGGCGATCGCAGGCAACGAGCACGCTCTTGGCCGTGCGCGCCGCGAGGTCGTAGGCGCCGTCACCCGGTTCGGTGCCGAGCTTCTGCGCCACCGCCACAAACGCCGTCGCCGTCTTCAGCAGCGTCGTGATCGTCGACAAGCCCTCGGGCACCGCGAGCGGTTTGCCCGTGCCAGCGTCGATGACGTCGCCGTTTTTGCCAACGCGCAAGCGGAAGTCAGGCCGGTTGTTGTCGACGTAGAAGCCCGCGTGCAGATTGATCGTGCCGTCGTCCCACTGCACTGCCGTCAACCGCACCGAATCGCCCACCGAGGTGCGCATCTTCTCGGGGCCCTTGGCGAGGTCGGGCAGCAGGCCCGGTGGGAACGCCGCCTTGGTGCTGTAGCTGTGGTCGCTGGCTTCAAGGCTGCTCGAGGGGCCGTAAAACGGCTTGAGCTCGGCGTGAAACTCGCCGGGGATGAGGCGGCCGGTGCCCTCTTCACGACGTGGAAAGCGCGGCAGCGCGAGATTGCCCGAGCCCACCTGCTCAAGCACGCCAGCAAGGCTGAGCGCATCGACGTCGAGCTGCGCGTGCCCCGTCGAGGTCGCGGTCGGACCCACCACCACGCCTGCGGCCATCGGCGCAAACGGACGGCCGGCGGCATCGAGCACGCGCACATCGACGACGTCGCCGTCCTTGATGGCCGAGCCCTTCAACTTCGAAACAACACCGTTGGCATCGATGTCGGCGTGGGCCGTCACAACGCCGTCCTTGACGACGACGATCTGACCCGCCGGCGGCAAGCCCTTCACGGCCGCGCCACCAAACACCGCCGACACCACCGCGCGCGCATCGGGGGCGCGCTGCACGAGCGCACCGAAGCCGACGACGTGGCCCTCGCCCAACACCGGCTGCGCCACCACGACGGCGCGCGCGATCGGGTTCAACGTGCGTTGGTCGAGCGCTTCGCCTGCTGCGCGCTGGGCGATCTCGATCGTGGTGCCAGCACCCACCTCGACAGCGAGCGACACCTTGCCGGCTTTGTCGGCTACTGCCGTGTGCACGGTCTGGCCCACTTTGACGACGAGCTCGTCGCCAGGAGCAACAAGAGCACCAGCGATCGACAGCGTTTTGCCGTCGTACGTCGAGGCCGCCGACAGCGCTTCCACGTCGACAGCGGGGCGGTTGGCAGCCCGCAGCGGATCGGTGCGACCAACAGCACCAAGGGCCAACGTGCGCGCCTGCAACAGGTTCACGGCCTGCGACGTGGGCGCTTCGATGGCCTGCTGACGTGCTGGGCCCACCACATCGCGCGGCACAAGTTCGAGGGGCCACGGCTTCTTGCCGAGCACGTCGACAGCCACCTGTTGTGCGGCCTGCACGAGTGCGGGTTGCGCCGCGTTTTGCACGCAGAAGCGATCGAGCATGAACAGCAGCGTCTTGGCCGCTCCGAGCGCGCGGTCGTAGCCCACATCGCCGGGCTCTTTGCCCTGCGCGTACGCCGCCGACACCACGGCCAACGTCGTCGACAACGCGGTCTTCAGCTGCGGCAGCGTCTGCTCGGTCACGTTGTGCAACGCACCGGTGATGTCGTCGTAGCCGAAGGCCAACGGCTGCGTTGGTGTTCCCGTCGTGGCGGGCGCGTCGATGCTCACCCACTTGCTGCCCGGCCGCTGCGTGACCGTGAGCGTGGCGCCGCCGTCGAGGAGGATGCCGCCCGCGTGCTCCGCCTGAAACGACGGCGGAGGTGCAGCAATCAGCGCACCGCCGACCGAAGAGACCACGGCGTGGCGCTGCACAAAGTCGGTGGGGATGGCTTTGCCGACGAGGATCTTCGCGGGCGCGAGCCACGACGGATCGAGCGCGAGCGTGCCCGAGCCCACAAGCGTTGCATCGAGCGGACGCAGGCGCGGCGGTACCTGCCCCGTCACCGTCGACGTCACTTTGCCATCGGGCACCACAAAGCCGACCACTTCTTGCGCGAACATGCGGCCCGCAGCGTCGCTCAAGCGGAACGTGAGGGCGTCGCCGACGTGCACGCCGCGAATCATGCCCTCGAGCTTGCCCGCACCATCGGCGCGCAGCGTTTGCACCACCGCGCCATCCTTGACGACGTCGAGGGCAGCAAACGGCGGCACCTTTGGCAGTGTTGGCAGCGGCAGAAACGGGCCACCGGGACGCGAAACACCATTGACCACGACGTCGACGGGCGGACCGCTCAGGTTCTGCAGCGCGCACACGAGGTCAGGCATGGGCGCATCAAGCGTGTGGGCAGACACAACCCCGGCCTTCGACGACGACGACGCCGGCAGCGACACGAGCAGTGCGGCCTCTTCCGAGACGTGGCCGTTGACGTCGCGCACGGCGACCTCGAACGCTTCGTGCGGTGCAGCACGGATGACGCCGTCGAGCTTGCCGTGTTTGTCGGCGACGAGTTCGCTCACCACGCCCGTCGCGGTGTTGCGCACGATCAAGGCACCTGCAGGAGGCACGACGCCAGTGACGTTCACGCGCACGCCGTCAGCGCTGGGCGTCATGCCCTGCAGCAAGCGAGGCTGCGGCAGCGCAATCGGCGGCACACGGGCGGGGATATCGATGCCGTTGCCATTGAGGTCGCGCACTTCGATCGCAACGCGCTGCCCGGGAATCACGCCCGACACCTTCAACGCAAACTGGCCCAGGTCGTCGGCTTTGGTCTGAAACACCTCGTTGCCAAGGCGGACGGTGATGGTCGCGTTTGGCTCCACCGCGTCGTCGCCACCGAGCAGCGAAAACAAATACGGCTGCTCCACTTCCGAGGGCGTGTCGAGCTTCGGCGTGACGAGCTGGGTCTGAAAAAACGGCGGGCGGTCGTCGGTGTTTTTGGCGAGGGCTTCGGTGCGCGACGTGTGATCGGTGCGCACATCCTGCGGCGTGCCGCTGACGCGCGTGAAGTACGTCGTCGCCATGTTGGTGATCAGAAACGGCTCGGTGGGCACGATCAGCGCGCGGCCCTGCTGCCCGGTCGCACTCGACAGCCGCACGCCGACCTGGTCGCCGAATTTGAACTTCGTCTCGTCGGTGAGTTCGAAGGCGAAGTGACCGTTGGCATCGGCAATCGACGAGCCCAGCGCCGGCCGCCCGGGCACGGAGGCGTTGTAGAACTCGACCTTCGACCCTGCGGTGGCCTTGCCGGTCACGTTGAGCGGGTCGCGAAAATACGCGGGTGGTGGCGGCGGCGGCGGCGTGATGTCGACGCGCTGTTCCTTGTCCACCACCTTCGTGATGCGCGCTTCGAGCACCTCGGGCTTGCCTGGCGCCGCGGTCTGCCGGTTGGGCACGATCTGGAACGTGTCTTTCGACAGCTCGGCCAACAGCTGATGGCAGGTGTCGAGCAGGGCGGGGTCTTCGAAGTCCGCGGGCCGCTGGTCCACAAGCTGCTGCAGCTGCGCGTGCGCGTTTTTGTCGGTGCGCGCCTCCTGCATCGCCTGTTGCACGAGAGCCGAACCAAACGTCGGACGTTGCTGCAGCTTGTCGATGGCGCCCATCACTACCCCTTCGCCTGTTTCTGCAGGCATGGCCCGGGGCGGGATAGCACCAACGTCCGCCGTTTGGCGGAGCCCAAGCAGTCAACGTGGCGCGGCGCACACGTCGAGGACCTCGAGGCTCAGGACGACAGATCTTCGAGGCTCAGTGCTCATTTGGCGGGGAGGGCCCCGCCCACCCCCAAAACCATTCGCCTCGGCGACAAAACCGCAAAGCCGGTTTTCTCTTCGAGGCTCAGCGGTTGATCATGTGGTTCGCCAACTGAGCGAACGCGGCGTCGAGCTTCTCGAGCATGTCGGCCTCGAGGTCAGCCGGCGCCAGGGCGGCGCGCATGCACAGCAGCCATTCGTCGCGGGCGGCAGCGTCGACGGCGAACGGGAAATGCCGTGCGCGCAAACGCGGATGGCCCACGCGCTCCATGAAGAGCTGTGGGCCACCAAGCCAGCCAGACAAGAACCAGAAGAACCGCTCACGCGTCGTCGACAAGTCGGCGGGATGCATCGCCCGCAGCGTGGCCACCTCGGGGCGGCGGTCCATCTCGTCGTAGAAGCGGTTGGCAAGGGCGCGTACGCCGTCTTCGCCACCGAGCAGCTCGTACACGCTCACGTCGTCACTCGATCACAGCGAGGCGCGCCCCCGCCTCAACGGCGTCGCCCTCTTTGACCTTGATCTCTTTGACCACGCCGGCCTTTGGCGTCTTGAGCTCGTTCTCCATCTTCATCGCTTCCACGACGACGATGCCCTGGCCTTCTTTGACTTCATCGCCTTCTTTGGCGAGCAGCTTGATGACCTTGCCGGGCATGGGCGAGTCGATCGACACCACACCGCCAACGTCCATGCGGAAGCCCTGGGCCTCCTTCATCTTCAAGCGGCGCTCGTCGAGCATCTCGAAGCGAAGCACGCGACCGCGCACACGCACATGGATGCGGCCGTCGAGGGTGTCGGAGCGTTTGGCGATGCGCTCAAGGTCGACGTCGTACGACTTGTTGTCGAGCAGCATCGACACGATCTGCGACGGCATACGGCGCGCGTCGACGTCGTAGGCCTTCCCGTCGAGGGTCATGTGGTAGATGTCGGCGTTGTCGTTGTCCTTTTGGACCTCGACGGTCTGCTGACGGCCGTCCATCAGCGCCACAAACTTCATCTTCGGATGCGTCATCGTGGTTCAAACTCCGGTGCGCGTGGTCGCCCACGTGGACGACGAGGTCAAGGCCTTTGGCCGATGACGGTTCGCGTCATCACCCTGGCCTGCGTCGTTTGGGCTCAGTTTGCCGGCAGCAAGTCGAGGCAGGTGCGTCCGTCGGCGGGAGCGCAGTTCTGGCCGATGAAGCAACCGCCATCGATGCACGAAATGATCACCGCACACTCGGCATCGCTGAAGCAGTCGCGGCCAGAAAGCTCGCAATCACCGAGGCCGCTGACGGGGTCAATGTCGACGCAGCGATCGTTGGGGCAGTCGCTCGCACGGGTGCACGAGCAGTAGCCGAACGCGTCACCTTCACCGAAGCGGCATTCCTGCTTCACGCATTCGTCGCCGTCGGGACACTGGCTGTCAGAGGTACAAGACACGCTCGTGGCGAGCTTGCAGTTGCCCTGATCGGCGCGCGGACAATCACCGCCCGGAAAGCCAATCGCGCAATCGTCGTCGCTGCGGCACGTGTTTCCTGATGTGCTGCACACGCCGCTCTGCTCGCCCGCTGCGATGGTACACACCTCGCCGTTACAGAAGGGTGCTGACGGCGGGATGATGATCACGTCGTTGCTCGTGTAGCCAAACGGGCACGCCTCGCCGTCGACGGAGCTGACGCCGCAGAACTCGCCGCCGTTGACCGAATCGGTGAGGCAAAAGTTGCCGCGTTCGCCGCAGTCGTCGGACTGCACGCCACCAGCACAGCCCAGGCAGTAGGGGCCGCGGGTGTCGCGCACGCACTCGCCATCGGAGCTGCAGATTTCCCCGAAGTTGCAGAGGTTGTCGCCGTCGCAGACGCCTGCGGCGCAGGTGCCCAGTGGTTGTCCAACGCTGCGTACACAGGCCTGGCCAAGCACGCAGTCAGCGACGTCGCGGCAGCCGGGGATGCACTTGCGCGAGAGCGTGTCGCACACGTTGTTGAAGCCGCACTGGCTGTCGAGCACGCAGCACGTTTCGCCGTCATCAGGCGAGCAGTCGTCGACGGAGAGGCACTGATTCTTCGTGACGTCGCAAAACAGGCCGTCGTTGCATTCGTCGTTGTTGTTGCAGCCGGTATCGACCTGGCAGCGGCCCAGGCTGTTGCAGATTTCGGTGGCTTCGCAGCCGCGATCGTCGGTGCAACGGCAGGTGCCGTCGGCGACGTTGCAGATGTTGAAACCCTGGCCGGTTTGATCGCACTGGCTGTCGACCGTGCACTGGGTGACCGTCTCACGACAAGCGCTGCCGCCTGCGGCGACGACGACGAAAACGACGAGCAGGCGGAGATGCGTCATCAGCGGAGATCCTCACACAGCAGGCCGTCGGCGGGCGCGCACGTCGTCCCGATCAAGCACGCCCCATTGGGCCCGGGGTTGTCGCAG
>JBIKRQ010000510.1:0-4163 GCA_044349155.1 Myxococcota bacterium | reverse complement strand
CTACGACTTCTTGTTCGACGAGCGCGATGCCCAGGGCAACCGCACCGACCGCTACGAGTTCATCGCCGCCGTCTACGACTGGATCGACGACAACCAGGAAGCCACCGACGCCCGCGCCGACGCGCTGACGTGGGGCCGCGTGACGATGGGCAGCGAAGACGCGCTCTACGGCACGGGCTACAAAGTCGAGCCGAAGAACGCCTACTTCGACTCACCCGGCGAGCTGCGGCTCGTGCGTGGCATGACCGAAGCGCACCTGCGTGCCTTCAACGACTCGTTCACCATCTACGGCCAGGGCAAGGTGAACCTGCTGTCGGCCCCCGATGCCACCGTCGAGGCGCTGGTGTTTTCGTGTGCTCAACAGGGCGATCCACTGCCCAACAACCCGCAGTGGATGACCGAAACCATCATGACCTGGCGCGAGTTCAAAACCCTCGGCCCCCTCGGCGGCGGTGGCCCCATCAACGCCGATGGCTTTGTGCAGATGCTCGACATGCGCGGCATGACCGTGAACGACACCTGCAAAAACCAGATGACGACGGAATCGCAGAACTTCACCGTGCAGGCCATCGGCACGGTGGGCGAGGTCTCGCGCACGGTCACCGTGGTGATGCGCGTCGCGGGTACCGTCGAAGAGACCTACTTTTACTCGGTGCGTTGACGACGACGTCTGCGCCTGACCTGCTTTGTGTTCCTGTTTGTGCGTCGGAGTGACTGATGGCCTCAAGAATCGTTGGCGTCGATCTCGGCACCTCGAGTGTGAAGGTGGTGGCCCTCGGCCCCAAGCGCGCCGCCCCCGGTCGCAGCACCGGCCGCGCCACCTTCGACGTGCTCGCCGTCGGCGAAGCCACAGTGCCGGCCCCCAATGAGGGCGACGACGCTGCCGCTACCTTGCGCGACCGCCAGGGCGAAGCGCTGGCCGACCTGAAGCGCCGCGGCCTGCTCGACGGCGACTTCTTTGTCACCGGCCTGCCGGGCGACGAAGCAGCGCTCAAGACGTTGGTGTTTCCGTTCAACGATCGCGAAAAAATCGCTGAGGCCCTGCCCTTCAGCCTCGAGAGCGAAATCTCCCTCGACCTCGACGACGTCGTTTTCCCCTATGTCTACGTCGACCGCCGCGAACCGCGCGACGCGAAGAAGCCGAAGGAAACCGAAGTCCTCACGGCCTATGCGCGCAAAGATGCGGTGCAAAGCGTGTTGAACACGTTGGCGGTGCAGAGCATCGACCCGCGCCACATCGAGCTGGATGCGTTGTCGCTCGATGCGTTGTGGGACGGCATTTTCAGCATCCACGAGGTCGAACCCAACGGCCCCACCGAGCTGCGCACCGCGGGCGGCACGGTCATCGAGACCACCGACGGCGCGCCGGCCCCGGCGGTGGCCCTCGTCGACATTGGCCACCGCCGCACCAGCGTGTGCGTGCTGCGCGAAGGCAAGGTCGTCTCGGCCCACACGTTGCTGCACGGTGGTGCCGACGCCACGCGGGCCCTCGCGCGCGAGATCGGGCTGTCGCTCGAAGACGCCGAACGCGGCAAGCGCAAAGAGGCCTTCGTCGAGGTCGCAGGCGCGGTGGCCCAGTTCGCCGAGCAGCAGCAGGTCAGCGATGTGCTCAAGAAGGCGCATGCCCCGTTGGTGCGTCGTCTGCGCCAGATTTTTCAGGCGGCCATCTCGTCATCGCGTCTGCGCATCGTGAAGGTGGTGCTCACGGGTGGTGGCAGCAAAGTGTTGAACCTCGATCGGCACCTCGCCGAAGAGCTCAACATCAAGGTCATCCGCGGTCGCGAACTGTCGATGCTTGCGCGCGCGCCCAACAAGCCCGCCGTCGACGACGTGGGCGAGTCGGCGTGGGCCGAATACGCGATGGCGTTTGCCTACGCGTTGTCGGGGCTTGGCAACCGCGAAGGCCGCATCGACTTCCGCGTTGGTCCGTTTGCCTGGAAGGGCGACTTCGACTTCTTGCGCGAGCGCTTGCCAGCCCTTGGCGCGTGGGCCGCAGCGTTGCTGCTCACGGTTGGCCTTGGCTCGCTCACGCAGGCGGTGATGTTGTCGCGCGAAGAGAGCGCGTTGCTCGAGCAGCAGCTCACCATGTGCAAGCAGATCACCGGCGACGAAAAGATCGATTCGACGTCGAGGTGCATCGCGCTCATCCGCGAACGCATCAACGGGACGGGCGGTTTTCAGGTGCCCGAGCATTCCGCCGTCGACACCTTCATGGAGGTCTCGCGGCGCCTGCCCTACGGCACCGAGCTCAAGCGCAAGATCACCGAGCTCGACATCACCGACGACCGCGTGCGCATCAAGGGCACCACCACCACGTACGAGGCCATCGACACCATGGTCGAGCGCCTGCAGGGTGGCGCGTGCTTCCAGCTCGTCGAGAAAGGCAAGGCGCGCAACATCAACGCCGAGTCCGTCGAGATGAACATCACCATCAATCTCGACTGCGCCCAGGCCCCCGGCGACGGCAAGACCATCGCGCCACCGCCCGCGCCCACCGCAGCGTCGTTGGCCGCGTCGTCGTCGTCGTCGCTGCCGAGCACGCCGGTGGTCGCACCGCGCGCGCAACCGCAGCAAGAGCTCACGCCACCTGATGAACCCGTGCCACCTCCCGATGGCCCAAGGCCCAACATCAGCCCTGAGCAGATCGAGGCGCGCCGCGAACGGCTCAAGCGTTTGCGCGAAGAGCGCGAGAACCGTCGTCGTCAGCTGCTCGACAACCCGGCGGCACGCGGCACCAACATGCGCGACCGTTTCCAAAAGACCATGCCGTCGCTGCGCGGCGACAACACCGACGACGCAGGAGATGAGTGATGTCTGACGCCGTCACCCAGGGACCACTGGCGAGTGCGTTCGCCAAGATGTCTGACCGCGAGCGCAAGCTCGTCATGCTCACCGCTGTTGTTGCGATCGTGCTCGCGATTGTTGGTGCGGCGTGGCTCATCTCGTCGTCGATCACGCGACGCGAGAAGCAGATCGCCACCCGCAAAGAAGAGATTGAACAGCTCGAAACGTTGCGTGGCGAATACGAAGCCGCCACCGCTCGCCAAAAGGCGGCCGAAACGCGCATCAAGCAGAGTGCGTCCACGTCGTTGTTCACGTTGATGCAGAAGGCAGCGCAGGACGTCGGCTTGTCGCTCACGGATTTGAACGAGCGCCGCTTGCCGGTGAAAGACTCCGACCTGTCTGAGGTCACCGTCGACGTCACGCTCAAAGACATCTCGATCGACAAGCTCGTTACGCTCCTTGAAAAAATCGAAGGGCGCACCACGGGTGGTGTTGTGAAGGTCACGAAGTTGAAGGCCAAGACCATGGTGGCCAACCCCGAGATGCTCGAGGTGGTGCTCACGGTCTCGACGTGGCGCGGCGCTGCAGCCACGCCGGGTGCCGCAGCTGGTGCCGAGGTGAAAACGCCATGAGCAAGCGCAAACGCATCACCACGTTCATGGCCTACAGCAGCTGGTTCAGCTTCTGCTTTGCCATCTTCGTCGTCGTCACGTTCCCCCTCGACGGGCTGCGTCCCCTGCTCGTCACGCAGCTCGAAAAAGCCCTCGGCAAAGGCAAGTCCGGCGTGCGCGCCGATCCGGTGGTGACCATCGGCGACCTGTCGATGAGCGGCTTTGGCGTCAAGGCCAAGCGCGTGTCGCTGCAACTCAGCAACACCGACCCCGATCCCGGTCCGGTCGTCGACATCGACACCTTGTGGGTGTCAGCGTCGTTTGCGTCGATCGTGTCGGCCAACAAGACGCTGCAGTTCGATGCCTCGCTGTACGACGGCGACATCACGGGCAGCGTCACCGTCAACGACAAGCAGGATCCGATCGCTATCGACATCGACATCGACGACGTGAACCTTGGCAAGATTGCACCGCTGATGGCGAAGCTGCACGTGCCCGTCGAAGGCAAGGCCACGGGTAATGTCGACATCGACCTCGGCGCGCAGGCCGAGAAAGACGCGACGGGCACCATCTCCCTCGACGTCGTCGGCTTCGGCCTGGGGTCAGGCAAGCTCGCGATTCCAGGCGTGCCGGGTGACTTCACCCTCGAGAGCGGTCTGCCGATGGGCAACCTCAAGCTGCGCGCCCCCATCGACAAAGGCGCTGCCCCGGTCGAGCTCACCCTCGAGGGTGCGGGCGATGTCGAGGCCAGCGTCACTGGCACGCTCA